>NZ_RZPG01000070.1:0-1073 GCF_004022765.1 Mesorhizobium sp. M6A.T.Cr.TU.014.01.1.1 | reverse complement strand
GAATCGAACGAAACAGCGGATCGGCGACGGCTGTTTCTGCGGTAACGAATTGTTATTGCTGCATTTTTCGGAGAATCGTGGGATTTTGCGCCGGTCGTGAAAACATCCCGCAGACGTTCTTGGGCGAAGAGCGCGCCAAAAAAGGCGCTGCTAATTAGCGCTTTGACACAGGAAGTTTTGACAGATTGGCTCCCCCTTTGTCGGTGGCGACCGCACACATCTCCCCTTCGTCATCCTGGGGCGGAGCAAGGAGCGAAGCGACGCAGCGCAGACCCCAGGATCCATGCCGTGACGTTTACGTGTCGCAAGGGTGCAAGCTCTGCTTCAGCGCACCCCTTGGCGACTGCACTCGTCGAACGGCCATCCTGAGCCGCTGCATTCTTTGGCTGATGTCATGGCATGGATCCCAGGGTCTTCGCGACGTCGCTTCGCGCCTGCTTCGCCCTGGGATGACGAGGCTGGGAAGGCTTCGAAACCAGGCTTTGCAAGGGATTCACTAGAAGAATTCGCCGGACTTGCCCTGCGAAGCGCGAGGCGCAAAGCAGAATGGCGGAGAGGATGGGATTCGAACCCACGAGAAGCTTTTGACCTCTACTCCCTTAGCAGGGGAGCGCCTTCGACCACTCGGCCACCTCTCCGTTGCGCCGGTGGATAAAGAAAAGCGCCGGCACAATCAACAAGCCTGCGCCATTATCATTGAAAAAACCGGCTTCTGTCGAAACGGCGCTTTCGCGATGCGGCGATTCTGCGGCAATCCGTTGGCCGGCGACTCGGCGCATCGTCGCAATTCCGACGGGCTATCGCCGGAATCGGCCGGATTGCAAGGGCTCGCAAGCGAGGCGATGGTTAATGGGAGCTTTCTGAGTGAGGCCAAATCGTGTCATTTGTGCAACAACGCAGGGGGATAGCACCCGCACAGCCCTTTTGCCGGTACGATGGTGGTTGAACGCCGCCGCCTCATGGGTAATGTCGAGTTCGAAGGAGCGGCGCGGTGCGCATCTTTTTCGGTAGTGGGGATGGGGCAGGGAACGCTGTCCTTCAGCAAAGAATACCCAGACCCGTTTTTTAACTTT
>NZ_RZPG01000069.1:0-1098 GCF_004022765.1 Mesorhizobium sp. M6A.T.Cr.TU.014.01.1.1 | reverse complement strand
GACCTTTGCACAGAAGCCGAACGGTGATTCTGTGGTGAAGGTTGGAGCAGGGAGATTCGGGATGGCGGATCGTGTTTTGGGTCAGTTGAGTCTGGCGGACGGTCTGGCGGCGTCGGATGAGACGATTTTCGACCTAGTATCGAAGGAACTGGACTGGGCGCCGATCCGAACATTGCTGGGTCAGCGCAGCGGTCCTGGCTCGGGCAACACCAGCTATCCGGCGGAACCGCTGGTGCGCTGTCTTTTGCTGGGCATGTGGCATGGGCTGAGCGATCCGGCGCTTGAGGCGCAGATCCGGGACCGATTGTCGTTCCGCCGCTTTGCCGGTTTCAGCCTTTCGGACCGCACGCCCGACCATTCGACACTGTGGCGCTTCCGCGAGGAGCTGACGCGTGAGCGACTGATCGACAAGGTCTTTGAGGAGATCAACCGTCAGCTGGAGGAGAAGGGCCTGATCGTCAAGCGCGGCACCTTGGTCGATGCCACGTTCCTGCAGGCTCGTGGCCGTCCGCCCAAGCAGCCGAAGAAGGGCCACCAAGGTCCGGTCAAGCCGTCGGCCGACAAGGATGCGCGTTGGGGCAAGAAGGGCAAGAAGAGCACCTTCGGCTACAAGATGCACATCGGCGTCGACCAGGAGCACACCTTGATCCGGCGTGTCGAGGCGAGCGACGCCTCGGTCACCGACACCGAGCCGGCCGACCAGTTGATCTGCGGCGACGAGAAGGCGGCCTATGGCGATCAAGCCTATTACACCCACGCCCGCCATGCCCGGCTCGCCGCCGCCAACATTAAGGACCGGCTGATGCGGCGGCCCAACAAGCATCACCCCGAGTTGCCGCCGCGCCACAAGCTGCGCAACCGGCTGATCGCCAAGGTGCGGGCGGCAGTGGAGCGGCCTTTCGCCGTGTTCAAGGAGCGTTACGGCATGCGACGCCTGCGCTTCTTCAACCTCGCCACCAACCGCACGCAGTGCATACTGGCCGCCTGCGCTTACAATCTGCGCACCATGATTGGCGTCCTCTATCCACCCGATGAGAGGCGGACATGAGGGAGGAGTGCGTCCACAATCCGGCAGGATGGCTGCCTAAACCGACAAAG
>NZ_RZPG01000068.1:0-1165 GCF_004022765.1 Mesorhizobium sp. M6A.T.Cr.TU.014.01.1.1 | reverse complement strand
AGGCAGCCGGTCAGCATCGAGCTGCCGATCCGCAATGTCGACCGTTCGACGGGTGCCATGCTGTCGGGCGAGGTGGCAAAGCGCTTCAAGCACAAGGGCCTGCGCGAGGACACGATCTCGGTGAAGCTCACTGGCACGGCCGGTCAGTCCTTCGGCGCCTTCCTGGCGCGCGGCGTCTCGTTCGAGCTGGTCGGTGCCGCCAACGACTATGTCGGCAAGGGTCTGTCGGGTGGACGCATCGTCATCCGCCCGCCGGAGAACACGAAGATCGTTGCCGCCGAGTCCATCATCGTCGGCAACACGGTGCTCTACGGCGCGACCGAGGGTGAGGCCTATTTCAGCGGCGTCGCCGGCGAGCGTTTTGCCGTGCGCAACTCGGGCGTCGCCGCCGTCGTCGAAGGCGTCGGCGATCATGGCTGCGAGTACATGACCGGCGGCATCGTCGTCGTCATCGGCCAGACCGGCCGCAACTTCGCAGCTGGCATGTCGGGCGGCGTCGCCTATGTGCTCGACGAGGCAGGCGACTTCGCCGCGCGCTGCAACATGGCGATGGTCGAACTGGAGCCGGTTCCGGAGGAAGACGATCTGATGGAGAAACTGCTCCATCATGGCGGTGACCTCGACCACAAAGGTCGTGTCGACGTGTCGGGCGATATGACCAGCCATGACGAGGAGCGGCTCTATCAGTTGATCTCGAACCACGTCCATTACACGGGTTCGGTGCGGGGCCGCGAGATCCTCGACAATTGGGCGACTTTCCGGCCGAAGTTCCGGAAGATCATGCCGGTCGAATATCGCCGCGCGCTGATCGAGATGGAACGCATGCGCATGGGCGTAGCGGCAGAATAGGCTTTGGGAGTTGCCGGGAAGCCTGGCTTCCCGGCACGGGTCTCATCAACAATCCTGACCTCGTGCTGAAGGTTGCTATGGCTGCCTCAAGAGGTTAACGGGTGCGGCGAAAACCGCACCATCTGGACAGCAGGAACTGGACTATGGGCAAGGTAACAGGGTTTCTCGAGATCGACCGGCAGGTGCACAAGTACCAGCCGGCTTCCGACCGCATCCGGCATTTTCGCGAGTTCACGCTGCCGATGTCGGACAAGGAGGTCGAGAAACAGGCCGCGCGCTGCATGGATTGCGGCATTCCGTACTGCCATGGGCCAAC
>NZ_RZPG01000067.1:0-1203 GCF_004022765.1 Mesorhizobium sp. M6A.T.Cr.TU.014.01.1.1 | reverse complement strand
GCTGATGACGGCAGCCGGGATGGGCTTCAGCGACACGGTGCTGGTGACGGAGCAAGGCCCGGAACGCCTAACCGGGATGGAGCGCAAGCTCTTCTCGCCTACTTGAGGTACCATCCACGATGGCTAAGGTCATGCAATCAATCATAGGTGTCGTTAGCAATTTCGACGTGGAAAAGGAAGGCTACTTCTCTCCCCCCGACTATGTACGCGCAATCGAGAAGGCCGGTGCACTGGCCCCTGAAATCGTGGTGTCCGCGCGCGCGAACGATGAAGTCGTCGAGGCGATTGAGGTGCCCGGCCGACCTTTTGCGATTGGCGCACAGTGGCACGCAGAATGCATGTACGAGAGTGAGCCCGCCTGCCGCCATCTCATTAACAACTTCGCAACCGCTTGCAGCGGGATTGAAAGAGAGCCCGGATGGCCTGCGCCACCCACCACGCGTGGGGAGAGTCACGCGAAAGCGCCTGTGAAGCTTTGACTAAGCAGTAAACATCACCGTGGGATTCGAGACCGCTAAGTGGAGTCAACGAGTACAAAGCCGTTCCTGGCACCTAGTCGAGCCGCCACTTTGCGAGGCCATTTCGTTGGCCAAAGAACGTGATCTATTGGAGAGCTAGGGTGCAAACCATAACTGAACTCGCCAATTTCGTTAGCAGCTTCCCGGGAAGCGCACTGCCAGCAGTTACACGGCAGACAATCTCGTTGCTCATACTGGACCTCATCGGCGCTGCCGCTGCGGGCCTTCGATCGCCGTTAGCTGACGCAGCCAGAAACGCAGCAGTGGAAGCCTACGGCGAAGGCTCCATAAGCATTTGGTTGACAGACAAACAGACTAGTGTCGTCGGCGCCGCGATGGCGAATAGCGCTGCGGCGAGCGCGCTGGACATCGACGATGGTCACCGAGGCGCAGGGGGCCACGCCGGTGCAGGCGTCATTCCCGCTGCCTTGGCAGTAGCTCAGGCTGTCGACGCGTCATACTCGGAGACCATGGTTGCAATCGCGCTCGGATACGAAATCGCTCTCAGAGTCGCGAGTTCTCGTCCTATCGAAACAGTCGATACTTATGCGAGTGGACGCTGGGTCGGCTACGGAGCTGCGGCCGCAGCTTGCCGTCTCCTAGGCTTGGGTGCAACAGAGACCGCTCATGCGTTGGCGATTGCCGGATCCGAAGGACCGGTCGTATTCTCTACTGCGTCAGCCAA
>NZ_RZPG01000066.1:0-1239 GCF_004022765.1 Mesorhizobium sp. M6A.T.Cr.TU.014.01.1.1 | reverse complement strand
GAATTATCGGAGCCGCGTTCTCATTGAGAGAGTTGCTGGTCTTGCCTACTTAACGAAGAGCTGGCGGGGTATTTTGGTCAGGGGTTCGTGCCCGGTTTCGGTGACGACAAACGGTTGAGTGATGGTGATTCCGTCGTTCTTGAGCCAGAGCCCCGACATCATATGGAAGCACATGCCGGGTTGGAGCACTGTCTTATCTCCCTTGCGAAGACTGACGGTTTTCTCTCCCACCGCTGGCGGATACCCAAGACCGAGCGAATACCCAAGACGTGAATCCTTCTCGTGCCCGTGCTTGGCAAGAGTCTTGGCAAACGCAGCGTGAACTTCCTCCGAAGTCTTGCCGGGAGCTACGGTGTCGAGCCCTGCATTCAGAGATTCCACGACGACGTCCGCCAGCTTCTTATAGCTCGGGCTTGGTTCGCCGACGCAAATCGTACGAGCCAGGTTGACCTGATAGCGGTGGCGATTTCCGAACAGCTCGAGATTGATGATGGTCGACGATGGCAACGGCTTGTCGGTCCATGCGGCATGCGGAGCCAGCGCTTTCTCGCCTACGCAAAGATAGGGTGGAGAGCAGGTATAGGTTCCGCCGAACTCGGGCGTACCCGCCATCATCTGATGATAGACGACAGCGGCAATGTCGCACTCCCGGACACCCGGTTCGATCATATCGATGGCACGGTACATCATCGCATCAGCGATAAGGCCGGCCTGTCGCATGAGTCCCACCTCGGCCGGGCTCTTCACCAGACGTATCCAGTTCACCAGCAAGTCTGCATCGATAAAGGTGGCCTCAGGCAATGCCTTTATCAGGTCCGCATGTGCTCGCGCGGAGTAATAGTAACCGCCCATTTCGACGCCCACTCTGATTTTCCCCCCAGCGATCTCCTTGACAATTTCCGCGACGAAGTCATACGGACTCAGAGTCGACTGCACATAGGCATCAGGGAAAGAACGTATGCTGTCGTCGGACAGGTAAGTGGTCATGAAGGCCGAAATGGCATCCATACCCCGTCCAACCCAGATCGGCTCTTCGCGATCGAGAACCACCACAATCATCTGTGGAACGTAGAATGAATAGGCGTCGTAGCCGGTCAGGTAATTGGCATTGGCCGGCTCGGAAAGCAGGAGGACGTCTATGCCCCGCCTCTCCATTTCCTTCTTCACCGCAGTGACGCGTGTCGCGAACTCGGACCGCTCAAAACGTAGTTCCTTCTGCATCTCGATCCCTCGATAATA
>NZ_RZPG01000065.1:0-1489 GCF_004022765.1 Mesorhizobium sp. M6A.T.Cr.TU.014.01.1.1 | reverse complement strand
CCGGGTCATGGGGGGGGCGCGCGCGGGCAAGAGCGCCGATGCCGAAAGATTGGTGACGGCCTGTCCGGCGCCGTGGGCCTACATCGCCACGGCGCAAGCCTATGACGACGAGATGCGCGAGCGCATCGCGCTGCACCGATCGCGGCGCGGCGAGGGCTGGACGACCATCGATGCGCCGCTCGATCTCGTCGGCGCGATCGAGGCCCTGCCTGACGGCCGGCCTGTCCTGATCGACTGCCTGACGCTGTGGCTGACCAACCATATGCTGGCCGAACATGACATTGAGGCTGAATGCCGGGGGCTGGCCGATGTGTTGTCGCGACCGCGCGGGCCATGGCTCGTGGTCTCCAACGAGGTCGGGCAAGGCATCGTGCCCGACAATGCGCTCGCCCGCCGGTTTCGCGACGCCGCCGGCCGGCTCAACCAGCAGGTCGCGGCCGTCGCCGGCACGGTGCTGCTGATGGTGGCGGGACTGCCGCTTAGGGTGAAATGACATGGCTGATACTATCGAACCCAAGGACGAGGAACGCCACCGCGCCAAGATGGCCAAGCGCAAGGCAGTGCAGGACGCCGAGGTCGCGGCAAAGACGGTCGAGAAGGGGCTGCTGATCGTCAACACCGGGCCCGGCAAAGGCAAGACCACTGCTGCCTTCGGACTGGCGCTGAGGATGCTCGGCTATGGCAAGCGCGTCGGCGTCGTCCAGTTCATCAAGGGCAAATGGCACACTGGCGAGAAAGACGCTTTTGCCGCTTTCGGCGACCGCGTCGTCTGGCACACGATGGGCGAGGGTTTCACCTGGGAGACCCAAGATCTGAAGCGCGACATCGCTGCCGCCGAAGCCGCCTGGGCCAAGGTGCTCGAGCTGATGGCCGATCCGTCGATCAGCCTTATGGTGCTCGACGAGCTGAACATCGCGCTGCGCTACGACTATCTCGATCTGGACAAGGTGGTAGCGGCGCTGAAAGGGCGTCGCGAAAACCTGCATGTCGTCGTCACGGGCCGCAACGCCAAGCCGGCGCTGGTCGAGGCGGCCGATCTGGTCACTGAGATGGGCGTGACCAAGCATCACTTTTCCGCCGGCGTGAAGGCGCAACAAGGCATAGAATTCTAAGAGGTTTTGGCCGCGCCTCTTCTTCCTTCTCCCCCTGGGGGAGAAGGTGGATTGGCGCGCAGCGCCAAGACGGTTGAGGGGTGCTGGCCGGAGCGCTGTTGGTGCCAAGCTGGAACACCCCTCATCCGGCCGCTTCGCGGCCACCTTCTCCCACAAGGAGGGCTTTGCACGGGGAGCGAAGTGGATTTCGGTGGTCAGTGAGGGCCTTTTTGAAGGCCGGCAGAGCGGTTTTCCGCGGCCCTTGCGGGGCCTTTGTCGGTTTAGGCAGCCATCCTGCCGGATTGTGGACGCACTCCTCCCTCATGTCCGCCTCTCATCGGGTGGATAGAGGACGCCAATCATGGTGCGCAGATTGTAAGCGCAGGCGGCCAGTATGC
>NZ_RZPG01000064.1:0-1718 GCF_004022765.1 Mesorhizobium sp. M6A.T.Cr.TU.014.01.1.1 | reverse complement strand
TCGAGAAAACCGAACGGCTTACTGCAACTCTCGCGCGCGTCCGGCGCCATTCCTGGTTTCCCAGATTGACTCGAAGTTGCGTAGCATCACTTCCGCGACGCTGAAGGTGTGCTTTCCTTGCCGGGAAGTTAGGCGAGCGTCGATGTCAGGATAGATAAAGAAAGGAAGGGAAATTCGTTCGGCCGGACCACTGTGTACGACCCGATGCGGTGTGCTCCTGAAGCGGTCGTCGCTTAGGGCCTGAAGCATGTCGCCCAGATTGACCACGAGACTGTCGGGGAGGCTCGGCGCCGGCATCCAACGCCCGCCGAACCACACCTGCAAGGAGCGCGTGGGGAGTTCCTCCTGCAGCAGCAGCGTGAAGAACCCGTTGTCGGTATGCTTTCCAGCTGTGCCGCCAGTAGATGGATATCGGATCACGCGTTGGAGGACCGTCGGCGGGCTGAAATGGCGTGGGAACCAGCCCTCTTCCATATCGAGCAGGTCGGCCAGCGCGGTCCCGAGCTGCGGCACAACCTCGTTGACCACGGTAGCCTGCAGAGCAAGCAGGCTTCGAGCGAAACCAGGAGCTAACGCGTCATCCGGAAGGCGTGTGCGACCAGCAAACGGACGCCGGTCACCTTCATTCTCGATTCCGAGGTCGAACATTTCCTTCGGATCGGGGCCGGCGTCGGGATGTAGCACCTCCCCGTGCAATGGACTGTACCCACGAGCGGTAGCAGGGTACACGTTTTGTGCGGAGTGACCGAAGCGTTCCTTTGCCGACTGTGGCAACGCGAAGAACCGCCGGCAAGCCTTGATCGCTTCGGAGATCTGTTCTTTCGGGATTCCGTGCTCAAGGTAGAAGAACCCGTACACCTCGCAGGCCAGGCGAAGGCGATCGCGCTCTTCGTGTCGCGTTGCATCGGATGACAGTTTCGCCAGTGAGATTTGCGGTAGCGTGATCATTGTTGCTCCTTCATTGGTGCGTTGGCTTTATCGGTCACCTGGAAAACCCAGTAATGCGCGCCCTCCTCCGCGATGTATTTTCCGTCGTTGAGACATTGGGCCGTCACAAGCACGCCCGTATCCTGTAGACGCCGCACTTCATCCCCAAAGGATGTGGTCTCCGCATAGCTCTTGCGGGTGCTTGCGATGATGAATCCGTTGGGGCGCGTCACGCGAGCCAGTTCGCGCAGTGCGTCCGGTCGGATGTGCCCGAGCGTGAAGACGCCGCAGCAGACCGTAATGTCATAGCTCGCGGTGGAGTAGCCGGAGAGCGGCCCGTTAAGGTCGACATCGCCTCGGACATGCCGGTATGCGCGGGTTTTCCGGGCCTGTTCGGCCATCTCCTCGGAGAGGTCGATCCCGTCGATCAACCGGAAGCCGAGGCGTTCCAGTTCCACGCCGACGAGGCCCGTTCCGCAGCCGGCGTCCAGGATTGCGATGGCTGCTCGCTTATTGGCCAAATAGGCTGTCTGCCCCGTGCCCGCCAGTTCCGCAACAATCGCCGGCCCGCAGTATTCATCCCGGCCGACATCCAACTCGTAGGAACTTGCCCATTCACGATAAAAGCGTGCCAAGCGATCGACGTCGCCGTCGAGCGCATGGGAATCCTTGATGCGTTTGCGTGCGGCTTGCTCCAGTGCGGTCCCCTGATCGAGGGTATTCATGTCAATTCCTCCGTATAGGGGCAAATTAGGTGCGGTACAGTTCTCATCGGCGGCGCAATTGCCGCG
>NZ_RZPG01000063.1:0-2833 GCF_004022765.1 Mesorhizobium sp. M6A.T.Cr.TU.014.01.1.1 | reverse complement strand
AATCGTCTCATCCGACGCCGCCAGACCGTCCGCCAGACTCAACTGACCCAAAACACGATCCGCCATCCCGAATCTCCCTGCTCCAACCTTCACCACAGAATCACCGTTCGGCTTCTGTGCAAAGGTCTCACAAGGGGAGAAGGAAAAGCCCCTATCCCTTAAAATCCTTCGCCAGCAGATAAAGCTCCACGGATTCATCCCGCGAGGCCGGCGGCTTGACGTGATGGACCGAGCGGAAATTCTGCTTGAGCCTGGCGAGCAATTCGTTCTCGGCGCCGCCCTGAAAAGTCTTGGCGAGAAAATGACCGCCCGGCTTGAGCACCGACAGCGCGAAATCGGCAGCCACTTCGCACAGATACATGGTGCGGATGTGATCGGTCCGGCGGTGGCCGGTGGTCGGCGCCGCCATGTCGGAGAGCACGATATCCGGTCGGCCGCCCAGCGTTTCGGCGAGCTTTTCCGGCGCCTGCGGGTCGAGAAAATCCATCAACAGCACTGGCGCGCCAGGCACCGCATCCATCTCGAGATAGTCGATGCCGACGACATGCGGGTGTTCGGCCGTCGATTTCGTGCGCGCGGCGGCGACCTGGCACCAGCCGCCGGGTGCCGCGCCAAGGTCGATGACCTTCATGCCGGGCTTGAGCAGATGGTGCTTGTCGTCGATCTCGATCAGCTTGTAGGCCGCACGCGAGCGGTAGCCGTCGGCCTTGGAGCGTTGGACATAGGGATCGTTGATGTGGCGCTGCAGCCAGCGGCGTGACGATTCCTTCAGGCCGCTCTTCTTCTTGATCCGCGTCTTCAGCACGCGAATGCTGGCAGAGCCTGGTTTTTCCGGTTTCTTGGTCATTGCTTGATTTCTTGTTTGAGTTTTCTCGCTCGCCGAGTTGCGGCCGTTTTTCGGCGGCTGCGCGTTTCGTGAACGGCTTCCCCCACTCCGTCGCTGCTTCGCAGCGCCACCTCTCCCCCCTCCGGAGGGAGAGGAAGGGCGCCAGCCTGCATAAGCTCGCGCCCTTCCTCTACCCCGTCGATCGGGGGAGAGGTGTCGAGCGAAGCTCGACGGAGTGGGGGTCGACTGTTCACCTAAGCAATGCTTCCGCTTGGGTCCGAGAAAACCGGTTGCCACTTTTCGCTGACGCGGTCCTTCGGTTCGGGATCATGCTCTGCCACGTCCACTGTTGCGCCAGACACCGTCGTCGGCCATCAATTCGCTCAATATGCCTTCACGCAAGCCGCGGTCGGCAACGCGCAGCCTTTCCGACGGCCATACCGCGCGGATCGCTTCCAGGATGGCGCAGCCGGCCAGCACCAGATCGGCGCGATCGGCGCCGATGCAAGGGTTGGCGACGCGCTGCTGAAAGTCCCAGCCGACCAGTTTTTCGACCATGCGGTCGACGCTGTCGCGGTCCATCCACAGCCCGTCGACCCGGCGGCGGTCGTAGCGCTCCAGGTCGAGGTGGACGCCGGCCAGCGTCGTCACCGTGCCCGAGGTGCCGAGCAGATGGAATTTCGGGCTGGCGAGCACATGGCTCAGCCGGTCGCGCCCGTCAAAGGCATGCAGGCGCACTGCCACATCCTCGACCATGGCGGTAAATATCTCGCGGGTGACGGTGCGGCCGCCGAAGCGCTCGGCCAGCGAAACCACGCCGACCGGCAGCGACGTCCAGGAGACGATGTGGTTGGCGAGCCGCGGCGAGCGGTGGCCGGTGAGATCGATCAGCGCGATTTCCGAGGAGCCGCCACCGATGTCGAACAGGACGACGCCTTGCGTGTCGCGGTCGACCAGCGAGCCGCAGCCAGACACGGCCAGCCGCGCCTCGGTCTGGCGGTCGATGATCTCGAGCTTCAAGCCCGCCTCGCGCTCGACGCGATCGAGGAACTCGGCGCCGTTCGCGGCCGTGCGGCAGGCTTCGGTGGCGATCAGCCGGGCCTTCCTGATCTTGCGGCTGCGCAGTTTGTCGCCGCAGATCTTCAGCGCCTCGACCGCACGGTCCATCGCGGGCTGCCCGAGCCGCCCATTGGCGGTGAGGCCCTCGCCAAGCCTGACGATGCGCGAGAAAGCATCGATGACGCGGAACTGGCCATGCCGCGTCGGCACCGCCACCAGCAGCCGGCAATTGTTGGTGCCGAGGTCGAGTGCGGCAAACACCGGCAGCTCCTGCACCGGCGGACGGCGAATGTCCTGCTCCGGCCTGCTCGGCGCAGTTGAGGGCAAAGGCGCGACAATCGCCTCGGGCGGGCGGCTGGCCGGAGCGCCGCCGGCGGCCGCCGACAGTCCGGCCGCTGCGAACTGAGCGTCATCGCGCACGAAAACCTTGCGGCCGCGCCGGCGTTTGCGCCGCTTCCTGGTCTTGGCCTTCTGATTCTGGCCATTCTGATGCTGGGGCGCGTCGCCTGCCTGTCCATGACTGGACCAAGGCTGCACCGGGCGGCCATTCTGCCGGCCGGCGGATGGGCTTGCCTGGCCGGATGGCGGCGGCGAAGCCCTGGACACGCCCACTTCCGGCGCGCCAGCGCCGGTGTCGTGGTCTTCCACTTCAGTTCCTTCCGGCGCCGCGCGAACCGGAGACCGGACGCAGCAGGCGCTGTCATGTGTTCTAAGTTGCCGCCAGACTAGCAGCGCCGGCCCGGATCACCAAGAGCGCAGGGGGCGAATTTTGCCGGTGGCTTGAGATGCGGCGATGTTGGTGATCCCTTCTCCCCTTGTGAGACCTTTGCACAGAAGCCGAACGGTGATTCTGTGGTGAAGGTTGGAGCAGGGAGATTCGGGATGGCGGATCGTGTTTTGGGTCAGTTGAGTCTGGCGGACGGTCTGGCGGCGTCGGATGAGACGATT
>NZ_RZPG01000062.1:0-3173 GCF_004022765.1 Mesorhizobium sp. M6A.T.Cr.TU.014.01.1.1 | reverse complement strand
GCATACTGGCCGCCTGCGCTTACAATCTGCGCACCATGATTGGCGTCCTCTATCCACCCGATGAGAGGCGGACATGAGGGAGGAGTGCGTCCACAATCCGGCAGGATGGCTGCCTAAACCGACAAAGGCCTCGCAAGGGCCGCGGAAAACCGCTCTGCCGGCCTTCAAAAAGGCCCCCACTGACCACCGAACTCCACTTCGCTCCCCGTGCAAAGCCCTCCTTGTGGGAGAAGGTGGCCGAGCGAAGCTCGGTCGGCTGAGGGGTGTTCCAGCTTGGCACCCACAGCGCTCCTGCTAACACCCCTCAACCGTCTTGGCGCTGCGCGCCAATCCACCTTCTCCCGCAAGGGGAGAAGGAAGAAGGCGCCGTCGGTCAGGTCAGGTGTTGAACTTGAACAGCATGATGTCGCCGTCCTGGACGACATATTCCTTGCCTTCGTCGCGCGCCTTGCCGGCCTCCTTGGCCGCCACTTCGCCGCCCAGCGTGATGAAGTCGTTGTATGCGATGGTCTGGGCGCGGATGAAGCCGCGCTCGAAATCGGTGTGGATGACGCCTGCCGCCTGCGGCGCCTTGGCGCCCTTGTGCACGGTCCAGGCGCGCGTTTCCTTTGGCCCGACGGTGAAATAGGTGATGAGCTGCAAAAGCTCGTAGCCGGCGCGGATCACCTTGTTCAAGCCTGGCTCCTCAAGGCCCAACGTTGCCAGGAATTCCATTTCCTCGTCGTCGCTGAGCTGCGCGACCTCGGCTTCGATCGCCGCGGAAATCACCACGGTGCGGGCGCCTTGCGCGGCAGCCATCTGCTCGACCGCTTTGGTGTGCGCGTTGCCGGTGGCAGCATCGGCCTCGGCGACGTTGCAGACATAGAGCACGGGGTGCGACGTCAGCAGGTTCAGCCCCTGCAGGATGCGCAGATCCTCCGCGGAGATACCTTTGAGCAGAATGCGGGCTGGCTTGCCGGCCTGCAGGAGTTCAAGTGCGGCTTCCATCATCGGAAGCACGGTCAACGCCTCCTTGTCCTTGCCGGAAGCGCGCTTGCGGAACTGCACGATGCGGCGCTCGAGGCTGTCGAGGTCGGCGAGCATCAGCTCGGTCTCGACGGTCTCGGCGTCGGCGACGGGATCGATGCGGCCCTCGACATGGGTGATGTCATCATCCTCGAAGCAGCGCAGCACATGGACGATGGCGTCGACCTCGCGGATGTTGGCCAGGAACTGGTTGCCCAGCCCTTCGCCCTTCGAGGCGCCGCGTACCAAGCCGGCGATGTCGACGAAGGAGATGCGGGTCGGGATGATCTCCTTCGACTTGCCGATCGCCGCGATCTTCTGCAGGCGCGGGTCGGGCACCGCCACCTCGCCGGTGTTCGGCTCGATGGTGCAGAACGGATAGTTGGCGGCCTGCGCCGCCGCCGTCCTGGTCAGCGCGTTGAAAAGCGTCGATTTGCCAACATTGGGCAAGCCAACGATGCCGCATTTGAAACCCATTTTTATCCGGTCCTATCGGGAAATCGAAATTTGATGAGGGCTATGGGCGAAAGGGGTGACGAACGTCAAGCCCTTCGGCTCCGTTCACGCCGAAGCTCAATCCTTGCCGCCAAACAGCTTCTTCAGCATGGCGGCCATCGGGCCGGTTTGCGGCAGCTTGACCGCCGACTGCTGTCGCGCCTGACGGACGTGGCTTTGCTGTTTCGGGCTCTGCTGTTTCGACCCCGCGTTTTCGCGTTCGGGCGCAGCACCGGTCTTGCGCTGGACGGCAACGCTGACCTTGTTCATGAAGCCGGGCTCATCACCCCTCACAATCATTTCGGCATGATCACCGATGGCGTCGAGCAGCGGCTCCAGCCATTCGCGATCGGCCTTGGCGAAATCGCCAAGCACATGATGCTGGACGAATTCCTTGACGCCCGGGTGGCCGACGCCGATGCGCACGCGGCGGTAAGCGTTACCGACATGGCCGTCGATCGAGCGGATGCCGTTGTGACCGCCGGCGCCGCCGCCGGTCTTCACGCGGACCTTGCCGTCGGCGAGGTCGATCTCGTCATAGAAGACTGTGAGCGCCGAGGGGGTGAGCTTGTAGAAGCGCAGCGCTTCGCCGATCGACTGGCCTGAATTGTTCATGAAGGTCTGCGGCTTGATCAGGATGATCTTTTCGCCGGCAAGCGTGCCTTCGGCGATCAGTCCCTGGAACTTCTTCGACCAGGGCGAAAAGGAATGGCGGCGGGCGATTGCGTCCGCCGCCATGAAGCCGACATTGTGCCGGTTGTTGGCGTATTTCGCGCCCGGATTGCCGAGGCCTGCAAACAGCAGCATCGTCACCTCCGGGCGGAAAGGGATTACTTCTCTTCGGCGGCAGGAGCCGCTTCGGGCTCAGCCGCTTCGACCGTCTCTTCCGCCTCCGGCTTCATCGCCGCGGAGCCGGCAATGGTCGCGACGGTGAAGTCGCGGTCGGAGATCACCGGCTTGACGCCAGCCGGCAGCTTGACCGCCGAGATATGGATCGAATCGCCGATATCGGTGCCGGTGAGATCGACGGTGATGAATTCCGGGATCGCATTGGCCGGGCAGTGGAACTCGACTTCGTGACGCACGATGTTGAGCACGCCGCCGCGCTTGATGCCGGGCGACTTGTCCTCGTTGATGAAGTGGACCGGCACGTCGACATTGACTTCGGTGTCCTTGCCGATGCGCAGGAAGTCGACATGGACCGGGAAATCCTTGACCGGGTCGAGCTGGAAGTCCTTGGGCAGGACCTGGATCTTCTTGCCGTCGACATCGATCGTGGCGATCGTGGTCAGGAACCCGCCGCCATGGATCTTGTAGTAGATGTCCTTGTAGGTCAGCGCAATCGCCAGGGGAGGCTGCTTGTCGCCGTAAATTACTGCAGGCACTTTACCGTTGCGGCGAACTGCACGGGCGGACCCCTTACCGACCTGTTCGCGCGCTTCGGCCTTGAGCTCGTAAGAAGCTTGGCTCATGGCATTTCCTTTCGCGTTGTTCTGGAGCGTTCGCGGCCGGCGAGATGCCTGGGCCGTAAACGTCGAAAGCCGTCATGGCCTTACATGATCTGGTCCAAAATCTTTTTTGGGATCACGCAGGCCCGGACAGCCTTCCGCCGCGTTGCCTCCAAGGGTGTCTACGCGGGTGGCGGCTCTATAGCGGAAGGCGGGGCGGGGTGC
>NZ_RZPG01000061.1:0-4005 GCF_004022765.1 Mesorhizobium sp. M6A.T.Cr.TU.014.01.1.1 | reverse complement strand
AACTGCATGCCTTCGACGACTTCGAGTTCGGTCTCGGCGGTCTTGGCTTCCTCGACCGTGATGACGCCCTCATTGCCGACCTTCTGCATCGCTTCGGCGATCATCGAGCCGACCGAAGTATCGCCATTGCCGGCGATGGTGCCGACCTGGGCAACTTCTTCCGAGGTCTTGATCTTCTTGGCGTTCTTGATCAGCGTCGCGACGACGTCGGCAACGGCGAGGTCGATGCCGCGCTTCAGGTCCATCGGGTTCATGCCGGCGGCAACCGCCTTGTGGCCTTCCTGGACGATCGACTGCGCCAGAACGGTCGCGGTCGTGGTGCCGTCGCCGGCGATGTCGTTGGTCTTCGAAGCAACTTCGCGGACCATCTGCGCACCCATGTTCTCGAACTTGTCTTCAAGCTCGATTTCCTTGGCGACGGTGACGCCGTCCTTGGTGATGCGCGGTGCGCCGAACGACTTGTCGATGACGACGTTGCGGCCCTTGGGGCCGAGCGTGACCTTCACTGCGTCGGCGAGGATGTTGACGCCGCGCAGCATGCGCTCACGGGCATCACGGGAAAATTTTACGTCTTTGGCAGCCATTTTTAGCTCCTGGCAGGGGCTTGAATTGAGCCCGAAGATTTAAGTGACGGTGAGGCCGATATTCAGCCGATGATGCCCATGATGTCGGATTCCTTCATGATCAGAAGGTCTTCGCCATTGAGCTTGACTTCGGTGCCCGACCACTTGCCGAACAGGATGCGGTCGCCGGCCTTGACGTCCAGCGGGACGAGCTTGCCGGCTTCGTCACGGGCGCCGGAACCAACGGCGATGATCTCGCCTTCCTGCGGCTTTTCCTTCGCCGTATCCGGGATGATGATCCCGCCGGCAGTCTTGGATTCGGATTCAACCCGGCGTACGACCACGCGGTCATGAAGCGGGCGGAACTTCGACTTTGCCATTTTTTATTCCTCGATGAGAATGGTGAGAACAGTTCCTCCATCCGGCGGCGCCGGACCTGGTTAGCACTCACCAATGGCGAGTGCTAACGTGGCGGTGAGATAAGCCGGTGGCTGGCGAGAGTCAAGGCGCCGAGTGAGCCGATCGACGCCTGGCGACGAACTATTGGTGTCTCGGAGAACCAAGCACCAGAAGCGGGCATCGTTCCGCCAGCGGATAGGATCCGCTCGGCACGACGCGCACTTCGTCGAACCAGTCGCGCGCCTCATCGACCAGCATGGCAAGCGTCGCGAAGCAATAAGTCGTTTTGGAACCCGCATAGACGTCGATGGTGCCGATGGAGGTCATGCTCCATCCTGTCCGCGCGGCAAGGACGGCGCGGTCCGGGAAGGTCTCGTCAAAAGCGTCGCGGATCACCTGCACATTTATGGCGCGATCGGAATCGCTGGTCGTACACGCCATGGCGATCCGCCATTTGAGCGCATGGAAATTCTCAATTCCGCCGGCCAAGGCCTGGGCCTTGATGTTCTGCAAATCCTCGAAAGTCTCAGGGCCGGCGAAAACGCGGATCGCCGCGCGGCTGCCGGGCTTCAGCACTCTGGCGACCTCGCCCAGGAGGGCGCGGCGAGCGCGTGAGGAATCGACGACCGTCAGACAACCGTCGCCTATGACCGCGCCGACGCTGGCGCGGCTGAGCGGAAGGTCCAGCCAATTCCCGGTCGTTGCCTTGCGGCAGGCGCTGTCGCCCGGCCATACGCCCGAAACCATGGCGGCGGATCCGTCGACGGCCAGCATCGTCTTGCCGAGGCCGGCCAGTTCCGGGGTAACGCCCAGCAGGAGAACATCGGCCTCGTCCAGATCAAGCTCGCGTTCGACAATGCCAACTGTCTCCGGAGTTGGCCGGAGCGGCGCCTCCAGGAGCATCCAGTGACGGTGATAACTGTCCCAATGATTGGTCATGCGTGCCCGTCGGACCTAAAAAGGCTGGCGTCAACTGCCCATAGCCGCTTAATGGAAGTGGGTATGGAAGCCAAGGGGGTAGCCGTGGCGCGTATCGTCGTCATAACGCATGAGCACGATCAGTTCCTTGGCAAGCGCGATATCCTGCTGCGCAGGGGCAGTCCCTATTTGCTTTTCGACGTTCTGGGAAAATTGAAAAGACGCGGCCATTCGGTCCGGATCCAGCAAGGTCTGTCGAAGACACACAGCGCCGACGTCGCGGTTCTGCATGTCGATGCGACGATAACGCCCGCAGACTATCTCGACTATGCACGGAGTTTCCCATTCTGCCTCAATGTCGGGACGGCCGACATATCCAAACGACGGATCAGCGGAGCGTTGGTGAACGAGGGAGACGCTTGGCAAGGTCCGGTCATCGTCAAAAGCAACCTCAACAATCAGGGCATTCCAGAGACGTTCCTCAATCGGCGAGCGCGGCGCGCGAGGAAACCACCGCCTTTTCCGGACATGCCAGTCCTGCAGTCCTATGAGGTCTACGGATCTATTAGCGATATCCCGGATGGCGTCTTCGAGCGCGACGATCTGGTCGTGGACAAGTTCATTCCGGAAAAAGAACCTGATGGTTTCGCGGCGCGGTTCTGGGTGTTTTGCGGAGAGAGCGAACGTTGCACCCGCTACGTCTCGCCGAACGCCCTGGTCAAGGCGTCCGAAACGATCCGTCGTGAGCCCGTGCCTGTTCCCGACGAAATGCGCCAGCTGCGACGCGAACTCGGTTTTGACTACGGCAAGTTCGATTTCGTCATACATGAGGGCAGGGCGGTGCTGCTGGATGCCAACAAGACCCCCGGCCGCCCCAAAAACCTCGTGAAGATGTTCTCGGCCGGAGCCTCTCATTTGGCGGACGGTTTCGAAGGGCTGATCCGGCGATCGGATGCCTGATCACCACGGTCTGGTCCTTTCTCTAGATACTTGACTAAGTCAAGCAAATGATTGATCGTGTGCGGGCAGGAGGATGCCATGACGATTCATCATCAACCCGGCAAGGAGCGGATCGATGCGGTGCGAGGCTTCAACCGCTTCTACACCCGTCAGATCGGCTTGCTCGACGAAGGATGGCTGAAAAGCACCTTTTCGCTGACCGAGGCTCGGGTGCTCTATGAACTGGCGCATCGCGACGGGCTGACCGCCACCGATCTTGCGCGCGATCTCGGCCTCGACCCCGGCTATCTCAGCCGGTTGTTGAAAAAGTTCGAGGAGCGCGGCCTGGTGGAGCGCGCAGCGACTGAAGCCGATGCGCGGCGCTCGTCGATCGCGCTGACGCCGGCGGGAAGGACGGCCTTCGCGCCGCTGAACCAGGGTTCGCACGATCAGGTCGCGGCCTTGCTCGACCGGCTTTCCGCTCCGGAACAGGACAGGCTGGTCAAGGCGATGCAGACGGTGCAGCGCCTGCTGGGCGAATGTACGGAGCCCAAAATTCCCTACATGCTGCGGCCTTTGCAGGTCGGCGACATCGGCTGGATCATCCATCGCCAGGGCCTGCTCTACGCGCAGGAATATGGCTGGGACGAAACCTATGAGGCGCTGGTCGCCGAAATCCTCGGTGCCTTCGTCAAATCCTTCGATCCGAAATGGGAGCGCAGCTGGATCGCCGAGCGGGACGGGGACGTCGTCGGCTCTGTCTTCGTCGTGCGCCAGTCGGACACGGTGGCGAAGCTGCGCCTGCTCTATGTCGAACCCTCGGCGCGCGGTCTCGGCATCGGCAAGCGGCTGGTCGAGGAATGCATCGGCTTTGCCCGCGCGAAGGGATACAAGACGCTGACGCTGTGGACCAACGACGTGCTCACCTCAGCGCGCCGCATCTACGAGGCATCAGGATTCAAGCTGGCCGACGAAGAACGCCATCACGCCTTCGGCAAGGATCTGGTCGGCCAGAACTGGAACCTGGAGCTGTAACGTCTTTCCCTTCTCCCCTTGTGAGACCTTTGCACAGAAGCCGAACGGTGATTCTGTGGTGAAGGTTGGAGCAGGGAGATTCGGGATGGCGGATCGTGTTTTGGGTCAGTTGAGTCTGGCGGACGGTCTGGCGGCGTCGGATGAGACGATT
>NZ_RZPG01000006.1:0-291338 GCF_004022765.1 Mesorhizobium sp. M6A.T.Cr.TU.014.01.1.1 | reverse complement strand
AATCGTCTCATCCGACGCCGCCAGACCGTCCGCCAGACTCAACTGACCCAAAACACGATCCGCCATCCCGAATCTCCCTGCTCCAACCTTCACCACAGAATCACCGTTCGGCTTCTGTGCAAAGGTCTCCTTGTGGGAGAAGGTGGATCGGCGCGCAGCGCCGAGACGGAAGAGGGGTGTTGGACGGAGTGCTGTCGCAGCCAAGCTGGAACACCCCTCATCCGACCGAGCTTCGCTCGGCCACCTTCTCCCACAGGGAGAGAAGGAAAGGGGCACTCAAAAACTCAAGCGCCGCTGGCGCCGGCCAGGAAAAGTCCGGCGACAATGGCCGCAAGCGTGGCAAAAGCCGGATAGATCACCAGCAGGCTGGTCACCAGCGCATCACGCATGGTCGGTCCCTTGCGCTCGTCCGCCGCGACCTCGAATGGTCCCGCCGTTTGGCCTGCCGGTCTCGGCGCATGGCCGTCGGCCGGCCGCAAACGAGCGGGCAGCTCGCGGGCGCCACTGTCGATGATATCGAATTGCCGTGCCGTGGTCATGGCCCGAACCCCTTGTTTCGGCGCGCTTTATCGGCTGCGATTGTGTCGGCACGATGCCGCGCTTATGGCGGAATTGTTTCGTTTTGGGTCCGGTTTGTTTCAGGAAACGTGCAAACGCTTGCCGCTCCCGGCTGCATCGGTTAGGACACCCGCGCTGTGGAGTTCAGGAGTTTTGCCGATCCACGGAGCGCCACGAAACACCGAGTACCCATGCCATGGCCGACAAATCGGAAAAGACGAAAGCGCGGCTGCCGCGCGGCTTTGCCGACCGCAGCGCCGACGACATCCGCGCTGTCGAAAAGATGATGGCGACGATCCGTGGCGTCTACGAGCTTTACGGCTTCGAGCCCGTCGAGCAGCCGCTGATCGAATACACCGATGCGCTGGGCAAATTCCTGCCTGACCAGGACCGGCCGAACGAAGGCGTGTTCTCGTTCCAGGACGATGACGACCAGTGGCTGTCGCTGCGCTACGACCTGACCGCGCCGACGGCGCGTTTCGTCGCCGAGAATTATGACAGGCTGCCGAAGCCGTATCGCAGCTATCGCTCCGGCTGGGTGTTCCGCAACGAAAAGCCCGGTCCCGGCCGCTTCCGCCAGTTCATGCAGTTCGACGCCGACACGGTCGGCACGCCGGGCGTCGCGGCCGATGCCGAAATGGCGATGATGATGGCCGACGTGATGGAAGCGCTCGGCATCAAGCGCGGCGACTACGTCATCAGGGTCAACAACCGCAAGGTGCTGGACGGCGTGCTGGAGGCGATCGGCCTTGGTGGCGACGAGAACATCGGACGCCGGCTGACCGTGCTGCGGGCGATCGACAAGCTGGATAAATTGGGTGTCGAAGGCGTGCGCCTACTGCTTGGCACCGGACGCAAGGACGAGAGCGGTGATTTCACCAAGGGCGCCGGGCTGGACAACGTTCAAGCTGAGGCCGTTCTTTACGCTACGGCGAAGCCTGAGCTAGGTGATTTAGGGCACCCGGATTCCACGGTGAAAGCCAGCCAGTCCTTCAACGAAGGCGTTGCCGAACTATCAATCATTGAAGACTTGGTAAGGGCAGCTGGATATGGCGAAGACCGCATAATTATGGATCGTTCCGTCGTCCGCGGCCTAGAATACTACACCGGCCCGGTTTACGAGGCCGAGCTTCTGGCTGAAATCCCCAATGAGGATGGCCAGATCGTGCGCTTCGGCTCGGTCGGCGGCGGTGGGCGCTATGACGGCCTCGTCTCGCGCTTCCGTGGTGAGCCGGTGCCGGCAACCGGCTTTTCCATCGGCGTCTCCAGGCTGATGACCGCGCTGAAGAACCTCGGCAAGCTCGACACCTCTGATGTCATCGCTCCGGTCGTCGTGCTCACCATGGACAAGGACACCGAAAGCCTCGGCCGCTACCAGAAGATGGTCGCCGAACTGCGCGCCGCCGGTATCCGCTCCGAAATGTATCTCGGCGGCGCCGGCATGAAGGCGCAGCTCAAATATGCCGACCGCCGCGGCAGCCCGGTCGCCATCATCCAGGGCGGCGACGAGCGCGCCAAGCGCGAGGTGCAGATCAAGGACCTGATCGAGGGCGCACGGATGTCGGCGGAGATTGTGGACAACGCCGAATGGCGCGCGGCGCGCCCGGCGCAGGTGACGGTGGCGGAGAGCGAGCTGGTTGGCGAGGTGAGGAAGATACTCGCGGCGCAGGCCGAGGAGCGGGCGCGTGGCAAGTAGGGCGCCGCTCCCTTCTCCCCTTGTGGGAGAAGGTGGCCGAGCGAAGCTCGGTCGGATGAGGGGTGTTGGAAGAAACTCAACGCCACCACTCCGTCCAGCACCCCTCATCCGTCTTGGCGCTGCGCGCCAATCCACCTTCTCCCACAGGGGGAGAAGGGAAGGGCGCCTGCCATGACCTCCCGCTATCCCGCCATCGCATCAGACATCGCAAAACTCTTCGCCGCGCGCAGCACGCATGCGGTCGAGGTTGCCGTGCTGCAGCCGGCCGACCCGTTCCTCGACATGGCCGGAGAGGATTTGCGCCGCCGCATTTTTCTCACCGAAAGCGAAACCGGCCAGACGCTTTGCCTGCGGCCCGAATTCACCATTCCGGTCTGCCTCGACCACATTGCCAGCCAGGCCGGCACGCCGCGCCGCTACTCCTATCTCGGCGAGGTGTTTCGCCAGCGCCGCGAGGGCGGCAATGAGTTTTTCCAGGCCGGCATCGAGGATCTCGGCGATCGTGATATGCCGCAAGCCGATGCCCGCTCGCTGGCCGATGCACATGCGCTGCTTTCCCTGGTGCTGCCGGGTCAGGTTCTGGCGGTCACGCTCGGCGACCAGACCATATTCGAAGCGGTGCTGGCAGCCCTCGGCCTGCCGCGCGGCTGGCGCATGCGGCTGGCCCGCGCCTTCGGTTCGGCGGCGATGCTGGAGGCAGCACTTGCCGACCTCGCCAATCCGCCGCGCAACGGCCAGCTCGCCGGCGCGGTCGCTGCCCTCGTCCTCGATGGCAATCTGGAAGGGCTTTCGTCGCACATCGCCGGCGGCATGGAGCAGGCGGGCCTGTCGGCGTCGGCCGGGCGCTCGCCATCCGACATTGCGCGGCGCTTGATCGAGAAGGCCGCGTTACGCAGCGTGCGGCTGTCGAACGAGGCGTTTTCGGCGCTGAAGACTTTTTTGGCGATCGACGTGCCGCTCGACGGCGCAGCAAAAGCGCTCGAAACCTTCGCGGCCGGTTCTGGTCTCTCGCTGGGAGCGGCGCTGGACAGTTTCGCGGCCCGCGCCAAGGCGATCGAAGCGCATGGCCTGCCAGTCAAAAAAATCCGCTACGATGCCGCCTTCGGCCGCCCGCTCGACTACTACACCGGTCTGGTGTTCGAGATCGCGGCGGAAGACGGCGACCGGCCGCTGGCCGGCGGCGGCCGCTATGACCGGCTGCTGACACTGCTCGGCGCGAAAACGCCGATCCCCGGCGTCGGCTTTTCCGTCTGGCTCGACCGCATCGAAGCGTTGCGGGAGCCGGCGCAATGATCACGCTGGCGATCCCGTCGAAAGGTCGGCTGAAGGAGCAGGCGCTGGAGATGCTGGCTCAGGCCGGGCTCGCCGTCAGCCTGCCCGGTGACGAGCGCAAATACCGCGCCCGTATCGAAGGCGAGGAAGCCGTCGAGGTGGCGTTCCTGTCGGCGTCCGAAATCGCAGGCGAGATCGGCCAGGGCTCGGTCGATCTTGGCATCACCGGCGAGGATTTGTTGCGCGAAAGCCTCGCCGACTGGGAGGCGCGCGCCGAAATCGTCGCCCGCCTCGGCTTCGGCAACGCCGATGTCGTGGTGGCGGTGCCCGACATCTGGCTCGATGTCGACACGATGGCCGATCTCGACGACGTCGCCGCCGATTTCCGCCAGCGCCACGGCAGGCGGCTCAGGATCGCCACCAAATACTGGCGGCTGACCCAGCAATTCTTTTCGCAAAAGCACGGCATCCAGGTCTATCGCATCGTCGAAAGCCTGGGCGCCACCGAAGGCGCGCCGGCGGCGGGATTGGCCGATGTCGTCGTCGACATCACCACATCAGGCTCGACGCTGCGCGCCAACCATCTGAAGGTGCTGGCCGACGGCGTCATCCTGCGCTCGCAGGCCTGCCTTGTTTCATCGAGGAAGACGCGTGCGGCTGCGGATGAAGCAGTGTTGCGCGACATCGCCGCGAAGATGGCTTCGGTGGCGTAAATCTCTTCCCCTTGTGGGGAGCTGCGGCAGAGGGGTGGGAAGGATCGTCCTGGGGCAGAGCATATTTGCTCTTGCTTTGTGCCGGCACTTATGCTACCAAACTCCGCATGGTGCTGATTTGCGCCGCCACCCGCCGTCGAGGCGGGTTTTTTGTTTCCGGAGCTATCCTCACCGGACTCCGAACCGACTTGGCGGCGCGACCTGACTTCGAAGCTCCGGCCATACCATCGACGGGATTTCCACCATCCCGGCAGGCTGATAGACTCGGTCGCCTGCGGAGGAGACGGCGATGCCGATCAATCTCGACGAGTTGAAGAATGCCACCAATCTGCGCAGCCGCCGCCCGCGCAATGGCGCCTCGTTTGTCGCGCCGGTAGACGGCAGGGCGCATGTGTCGGGCGAGCGCACCGTGCCGCTGCTGCAGCAGACGATCCCGGCGTTGCTTTCTGACACCGTCAGCAAATACGGCACGCTCGATGCCGCCGTCTTCGTCGAGCAGGACAAGCGCTTCACCTGGAGCGAGCTTTCAGACACGGTGGACGCGCTGGCCGCCGGCTTCCTGGCGCTCGGCCTGGCAAAAGGCGACAGGGTCGGCATCTGGTCACCCAACCGCTGGGAATGGCTGGTGACGCAGTTCGCCACCGCGCGCATCGGCCTTATCCTGGTCAACATCAACCCAGCCTATCGGCTGGTCGAGCTGGACTATGCGCTGAACAAGGTCGGCTGCAAGGCGCTGGTCACATCAGCCGAATTCAAGAGCTCCGACTATCTCGGTATGATCGAGACACTGGCGCCGGAGATCGCGACAGCGACGCCCGGCAAGCTCGACGCGAAGAAATTGCCGGCGCTGAAGATCGTCATCCGCATGGGCGAGGAGAATTCGCCCGGCATGTTCAATTTCGCCGATGTGCTGGCGATGGCCGGGCGCGACGAGCATGACAGCCTCGACCGGATCTCCGAGGGGCTGAAGCCCGGCGACGCCATCAACATCCAGTTCACCTCGGGCACGACAGGCGCGCCCAAGGGCGCGACGCTGACCCACAACAACATCGTCAACAACGGCAATTTCGTCACCTCGGCGATCAGGCTGACCGCCGACGACCGGCTGTGCATCCCGGTGCCGCTCTATCACTGCTTCGGCATGTCGATGGGCACGGTCGGCTGCGTCACCAAGGGCGCCGCCATGGTTTTCCCAGGCGAGGGGTTCGATGCCGGCGCCACACTGAAAGCGGTGGCGGGCGAACGCTGCACCGGTCTTTACGGCGTGCCGACCATGTTTGTCGGCCTGCTCGACCATCCGGATTTCGAGGCGTTCGATCTCACCAGCCTGCGCACTGGTATCATGGCCGGCTCGCCGTGCCCGATCGAGGTGATGAAGAAGGTGGTGTCGATGATGCACATGGCGGAGGTAACCATCGCCTATGGCATGACCGAGACCAGCCCGGTCTCGTTCCAGAGCAGCGTCGACGACCCTCTGGAAAGGCGCGTCTCGACGGTCGGGCGCGTCCACCCCCATGTCGAGGTCAAGGCCATCGATGCCGACGGCGCCACCGTTGCAGTCGGCGCGCCGGGCGAACTCTGCACGCGCGGCTATTCCGTGATGAAGGGCTATTGGGACGACGACGAAAAGACCCGCGAGGCGATCGACGCCGATGGCTGGATGCACACAGGCGACCTCGCCACCATCGATGCCGAGGGCTATTGCAACATCGTCGGCCGGGTCAAGGACATGGTCATCCGCGGCGGCGAGAACGTCTATCCGCGAGAGGTCGAGGAATTCCTCTATCGCCATCCCAAGGTCAGGGAAGTGCAGGTGTTCGGAATTCCCGACCCGAAATATGGCGAGGAGCTTTGCGCCTGGATCGTGCTCAAGCCCGGCCAGATCGCCACCGAGCAGGAGATCAAGGCCTTCTGTACGGACCAGATCGCCCACTACAAGATCCCGCGCCACATCCGCTTCCGCACCGAATTGCCGATGACGGTGACCGGCAAGCCGCAGAAATTTCTCATGCGCAAGGCGATGGTCGAGGAGCTGGGGCTGGTGGCGGCGAAGACGGCGTAAAGGAGCGGGGTGCCGCGTCGCGCCACAAGCGGCCGTTACGCGCCCACGATTCCAAGGCGGGGTTCGGTCACCGCGATCTGGCCAAATCAGCAATAGAATTGCCGTCAGGATGGAGTGTCCAAAATGAAGGTCTTGTTCATTTCGAGTATGGCCATCGTTGCGCCGGATCCAGCCGAGAGCCGCAAGCTCTTCATCGACGTGCTGGACTTGCCGCTCAAGCGCCACGAGGGCGATGAGTACTACTTCAGCGAGAGCATCGGCGGCAGCAAGCATTTTGGCGTATGGCCGCTCTCGCAGGCTGCCGAAGCGTGCTTTGGCACACGCGAGTGGCCGACGGATCGGCCGATACCGCAAGCCTGTATCGAGTTCGAAGTCGAGGACTCGGACGGCGTCGCTGCCGCCGCGCAGGAGCTTCAGGAAAAAGGGTATGACCTGCTCCATGGCGTACGCACCGAACCCTGGGGCCAGGCCGTCGCCCGACTCCAAACAATTGAAGGAGCGATCGTCGGCATCTCCTATGCACCCTGGATGCACGAGGCTTAACTGGGCCTGCAGGAGCCCCCAACAACCCGTGGTCGAAGAACTCGGACTTGCGACGGCGACGACTGCTTGAGGGGCGCTCCCCGTTGGGAACGTTTCGTGGCGTGTTGTTGTCTGGGTCGGGAAGTTTGTCCGCTTCGCGGACAACGCGGCCTTTTGCTACCGGCTGCCGGAACGCGCCCTCGCAACCTACTTCAGAATCGCAGCAAGTTCGGTCAAGTTATTTGCCATGTATTCCCAACCACCGAGCGGCTCGATGGCGGCAGCCTTCGACGGGTCGTGCGCATTTGAGCGAACGACATATGCCGTCTTCAATCCGCATCGACGCGCGGCGTCCAGATCGTAGTCGTGGGCGGCAACCAGCATCGCTCTGTTCGGCTCCACGCCCAGCAGCTCGCAGGCACGAAGATACACCTGTGGCATCGGCTTATAGGTCTCGGAGACATCAGCGCCCAGGATCGTATCCCATGGCAGCCCGGCATGTTTTGCCATGTCCACCAGAAGTCGGGTGTTCCCATCGGACAGCGGCGCGACGATGAAGCGTTCCTTCAATCTGGAGAGGCCTTCCACCGAATCCGGCCACGGCTTGAGGCGGTGCCAGGCCAGATTGAGGTCTTCCAGTTCGGCGCTCGGAAAAGCCGATGGCGTCAGCCCAAACCCCTTCAGGCACGCTTCCAGGTTCTCCATATTGAGCAGATCGAGCGGGACAAAGGGCCGCTGACCACACCGGACGGCTTCAACCGATGGGTCATAGCGTCCAACCCAAGCATCGGCAAAAGCACCGGCGTCGATATGCAGGGCGTCATGGCGCTTAAGAAACGAACTCGCCTCCGCCGCTATGCTGCCGCGCCAATCGACAACGGTTCCCAAGACGTCGAAGAACAATACCTCAACTTTCGTCACTTTTAGCTCTCCATGCTCGTCGGTCTGGTGGTCCGTCAGTCGCGGTAAGAGGGATCGATCTTGTTGCCGCTTGAAATAGTCGAAATGCGTGAAAGCCTGATCGTTGTAAAGCAGCCAGCCGTCCGCTGTTTTCAGCGCCAGATCGTCGGACATGACCCAGATCGCCGGACATGACAGTGAGCGGTTGCCAGTCGGTCGGCCTCCCAGTACTGATTCGATCTATCGGCCGCTGCGAATACCTTGAGTGCGTCGGAAACATCGGCGGCGAAGGCGAGGCCCTCGCCACCCTTGCTTTCGATTTCCGCTGTCAACTGGCTGAGCGCGCTGTGGCGGGCGAGCAGAGGCGCCGGTGACCACCGCTGTCATTCCGCTTTCAATCCGACGGCGCCAGGTCGGCGTTGGCAAAGTCTAAACCGCCGGTCCTTCGAGTCCGCTTCTCTCGTGCGATTTCCACAGGAACCAGCCAAGGACGGAACCGAAGAAGAATGTGTGGGCGATGAACTGCACGACCGGGCTTGCTTGCAGGAACCAGGGGAATGCGGTCGGCGCGATCACATAGAAATTGACGAGCCACAAGGCGAGGCCAAAGACGCTGCCGAGACCAATGAATGCGGCTGACCCTCGCAGCATTGCGGCAATCTCCCCGAACACGATCCCATAGACGATAGCCAGGATCATATGGACGATCACGCCAGCGATGCTGGCCGTCAGGAGCGAATAGCCGGGATCGAGAGCTTCCGGTCCAAGCGCGATGGCGCCGATCATGCGCAGGGGCATGAAAAACGCTTCCGCCCCCATCATGAACGCACTCGCCGTCATTTCGAACGCCGCAAAGACGAGACCCGCGACAATACCCGCAACGGCCCCCTGCTGGAGTCCCCATCGGATGTCGCGCGGCGTCACTGGTGTATGGATGTAATCACGGTAAGCCATGATACTGCTCCCTTCTGGAACGCAGACTCCTCCATAAGACCAATGCGGGATGCGCGTCGGCGGTTCCGGGCGTTCGGTGCAATTCACGGGGATTTGATTAAGTTGGGGTTCTCAGGCCGAGCGGACTCGAGCGGGTGCCAGCGATGGGCCAGCAGACTTTCCGCCAGATACTACACTACACTTCGCCTCAGGCCGCCAGCACCGCCGCATCCAGCCCGCGAATAATCTTCGCCAGTTCCACGCATTCGTCGTGGCGGACCTTGTTGCGCCGCCAGGCGAGGCAGATCGTGCGCTGCGGCATTGGCTCCTGGAAAGGCACGATCTTCAAATCGGGGATAGTGCTGGCCGGTCCTGCCGCCATTTCCGGGATGAGCGTGACGCCGAGCCCGTGCGCCACCATCTGCAGCAACGTCGTCAGGCTGGTCGCGCCATAGCTTGCCATTGCCACCGGCCGCACGCTGCCGCAGACGGCAAGCGCCTGTTCGCGCAGGCAATGGCCTTCCTCCAGCAGCATCAGCCTTTCCAGCGCCGGGCTTTCCGGCGGAACCGGCGGCGAGGCGAAGGCGGGATCGCCGGCCGGCACGGCAAGGAAGAACCGGTCGGAGAAAAGCGCCTCGGTGATCAGCCCTGGCTGATCGAGGGGAAGGGCTGCGATGAAGGCGTCGAGCTTTCCCAAGGCGGTGTCCTCGACCAGCGATGCGGTCACCGCTTCGCGCAATTCGAGCTGCAAGGCCGGAAAATGCCGTCTCAGCTCCGGCAGCACATGCGGCAGGAGATAGGGCGCCACCGTCGGGATTATGCCGAGCCGGAAGCGTCCTTCCATGGCGGGACGCCCGCGCCGGGCCGTGGTCTCGATCTCGCGGATATCGGCAAGAATACGCTCGATGCGCGGCAGCATGGCCTGCGCCTCGTCGGTCATCCGAACCGATTTGCCGCCGCGCTCGAACAGCCGGCAGTTGAGCCGCAGCTCCATCTCGGCGATCTGCGAAGACAGCGCCGGCTGGCTGACGCCGGCGAGCTTTGCGGCGCGGCCGAAATGCAGCGTCTGCGCCAGCGCCTCGAAATATTGCATCTGCCGGACAGTGAGACCAATCATAAGGAAAACCTATCGCGACAAACAGGAAAGGCAATTTGTTTTTATCGGCAATGCGGCCTAGTCTGGAACCATTCCAGAATGGCGTGGCTCAAGGCCCGTCCGGAAAATCAACAAATCGGAGAGAACGATGGACGCAAAGACCGATGACAAGAGCGCGGGAAAATGCCCGGTCGCGCATGGATCGGCCGGCAGGACCAACCGTGACTGGTGGCCAAACCAGCTTGACCTTGCCGTTCTCCACCAGCAGTCGAGCCTCTCGGATCCGATGGGCGAGAACTTCGACTACGCCGAGGAATTCAAGAGCCTCGATCTCGATGCGGTGATCAAGGACCTGCACCAGGTGATGACCGATTCGCAAGATTGGTGGCCGGCCGATTTCGGCCATTACGGCCCGCTCTTCATCCGCATGGCCTGGCACAGCGCCGGCACCTATCGCATAGGCGATGGCCGTGGCGGCGCCGGCGCCGGCCAGCAGCGTTTCGCGCCGCTCAACAGCTGGCCGGACAACGCCAATCTCGACAAGGCACGCCGGCTGCTGTGGCCGATCAAGCAGAAATACGGCAGGAAGATCTCCTGGGCCGATCTGTTGATCCTCACCGGCAACGTCGCGCTGGAATCGATGGGCTTCAAGACGTTCGGCTTCGCCGGCGGGCGCGCCGATGTCTGGGAGCCCGAGCAGGACGTGGACTGGGGGTCGGAAACCAAGTGGCTCGGCGACGAGCGTTATTCCGGCGACCGCGAACTTCGGGGCCATCTCGGCGCCGTGCAGATGGGGCTGATCTACGTCAACCCGGAAGGGCCGAATGGCACGCCCGATCCGTTGGCCTCGGCACGCGACATCCGTGAAACCTTCGCACGCATGGCTATGAACGACGAGGAAACTGTGGCGCTCATCGCCGGCGGTCACACCTTCGGCAAGACCCACGGCGCCGGCGATGCATCGCTGGTGGGGCCGGAGCCGGAAGGCGCCGGCATCGAGGCGCAGGGCCTCGGCTGGTCGAGCAAGCACGCCACCGGCATTGCCGGCGACGCCATCACCTCGGGCCTCGAAGTGACCTGGACCACGACGCCGACCAAATGGAGCAACAACTTCTTCGATAATCTGTTCAACTACGAATGGGAACTGACCAAGAGCCCGGCCGGCGCCCATCAGTGGACGCCGAAGGGCGGCGCCAGTACAGGCTCGGTGCCGGACGCGCACGATCCGTCGAAGCGCCGCGCGCCAGCGATGCTGACCACCGACCTCGCGCTGCGGGTCGACCCGGCCTATGAGAAGATCTCGCGGCGTTTCCACGAGAATCCGGATCAGTTCGCCGATGCCTTCGCCCGCGCCTGGTTCAAGCTGACCCATCGCGACATGGGGCCGGTTGTCCGCTATCTCGGCCCGCTCGTGCCGAAGGAAGAGCTGATCTGGCAGGACCCTATCCCGGCCGTCGATCACGAACTGATCAGCGAGCAGGACATCGCCTCGCTGAAGGCGAAGATACTGACCTCTGGCCTGTCCGTTTCCGAACTGGTCTCGACCGCCTGGGCCTCGGCCTCGACGTTCCGCGGTTCCGACAAGCGCGGCGGCGCCAACGGCGCACGCATCCGTCTGGCGCCGCAGAAGGACTGGGAAGTCAATCAGCCGACCGAACTGTCGAAGGTGCTTGCGCAGCTCGAAGGCGTCCAGAGCGAGTTCAACGCCGGGCAGACGGGCGACAAGAAGGTCTCGCTTGCCGACCTGATCGTTCTCGGCGGCGTCGCCGCGATCGAGAAGGCCGCCAAGGACGGCGGCCATGACGTGGAGGTGCCTTTCACGCCAGGCCGCATGGACGCCTCGCAAGAGCAGACGGACGTCCAGTCCTTTGCCGCGATCGAGCCAAAAGTCGATGGCTTCCGCAATTATGTCAGGGGCAAGCAGCCGATGTCGGTCGAAGCGATGCTGGTCGATCAGGCGCAGCTGCTGACCTTGACGGCGCCCGAGATGACGGTGCTCGTCGGCGGGTTGCGGGTGCTCGGCGCCAACACCGGCAAGTCGAAGCACGGGGTGTTCACCGACAGGCCGGGCACGTTGACCAACGATTTCTTCGTCAACCTGCTCAGCATGAACACGGTCTGGGATCCGGCCGCCGGCTCCGATGAAGTCTACGAAGCGCGCGACCGCAAGACCAAGGCGGTCAAGTGGATCGGCACCCGCGCAGATCTGATCTTCGGCTCGCACGCGCAGTTGCGTGCGCTTGCCGAGGTCTACGGGTCGGCGGACGCCGGGCAGAAGTTCGTTAGGGATTTCGTCGCGGCCTGGACCAAGGTGATGAACGCCGACCGCTTCGATCTTGCCCGGGGCTGAGGCGGCAAGTGATTCTCCAATTTAACAAAAAGGCGCGGGCCTTGACCCGCGCCTTTTTGTATTGAAGCCTTCGAAAATCAGTCTTTCTCGAAGATGCGGGTCTTGGCGACCACGCCGGCGATGGCGCCGCCGATCAGCGGTGCGACAATGAACAGCCAGAGCTGGCCAATCGCGACACTTCCTGAAAACAGCGCCGGGCCGATCGAGCGGGCCGGATTGAGCGACGTGCCGGTCACCGGGATGATGGCGAAGTGCAGCCCCGCCAGCGTCAGGCCGATGACAAGGCCGGCAAAGGCTGTCGTGTGGCTGCCGCTGGTGACGCCGAGGATCACCGTCACGAAGGTGAAGGTTCCGATCAGCTCCCACAGGAACGCCGAGCTGACGCCCCATTTCGTCGCATCCCAGCCATTGGCGCCGAAGCCGCCGGTGTGTCCGCCGACCTGTCCGGAGACGATGATCCACAGCGCCAGCGACGCGATGATGGCTCCGATGATCTGCGCGATCCAATAGGGGATGACGTCCTTGGCCTGCATTCGGCCGGCAAGGAACACGCCGAGCGTCACCGCCGGGTTGAGATGCGCGCCCGAGATCGGGCCGATCGCATAGGCAGCCGCAATCAAGCCGATGCCGAATGCAAGACCGATGCCTTCCTGGCCGAGCGGCAGCGCGCCGCCGAAGCCGCCCGTCACCACCGAAGCCGTGCCGATGAACACCAGTAGAAATGTTCCTAGAACTTCCGCCAGATAAGTCTTCATTGCCCTCTCCTCGTAATTTTCCCGCCGATCCGCTTGCAGTTCTTGGCGAATCACGCAGCGAAAGAGTATCGCAACTTCAAAAGTTTGGAAGCACAAGCATTGCGCCGACTACAGCGCCGCGCGTCCTTTGGGACGCGCAAAGGACGCTGTAGCAGTTTGATTTTGCGCATGATCCCTTACCGAAAAATCGATTCCGATTTTCGGGGTCGTGCGCTAGAGCTGTGGGTGCCGACATATCTGCGCTCGATCTGGTGTCCGAGGCTCTCCCCGCTTGTGTGCGCCAGTCGCGCGCTTTAGAGCAGGGCGGAAGTAATTTGCTGAATAACGGAATAAGAAGATGCGACTGGGCGGACGGCTGGCGGCGGCCATCGAAGTGCTGGAGGATATCGGCCGGCGGCACCGACCGGTCGCCGATGCGCTGAAGGACTGGGGCCTGTCGCATCGCTTCGCCGGCGGCGGCGATCGCGCTGCGATCGGCAACATCGTCTATGACGCGCTGCGCCGGAAGCGCTCGGCCGGCTTTTTGCTGGGCGAGGACACGCCGCGCGCCATCGGCTTCGGCGCGCTGCTGCTCGAATGGAACCAGACCGCGCAGTCGCTGAACGAAGCGCTCGACGGCGACAAATTCGCGCCGCCGCTGCTCAGCGCCGACGAGCTGAAGGCGGTCGCCGATAGTAGGCTTGCCGATGCGCCGCCCGCGGTGCGCGCCGACATTCCGGACTGGTGCGAACCGCTTTTCGAACGGGCCTTCGGCGCCAGCTGGGTCGATGAAGGCGCTGCACTTGCGACGCGTCCGCCGCTCGACCTCAGGGTCAACACGCTGCGGGCCGATCGCAGCAAGGTGCTCGCCGAACTGGCCGAGACCGATGCCAAGGCTGCACGGATCGCGCCGCACGGCATCCGCATCCCGCCGATCGCAGGTGACGGCAGGCATCCGAACGTGCAGGCGGAACCGGCCTTCCAGAAAGGCTGGTTCGAGGTTCAGGACGAAGGCTCGCAGATCGCCGCCACGCTGGCTGGCGCGGAGGCTGGGATGCAGGTCCTCGACTTTTGCGCCGGCGCCGGCGGCAAGACGCTGGCACTGTCGGCGGCGATGGACAATCGCGGCCAGGTGTTTGCCCATGATGTCGAAAAGGCGCGGCTGGCGCCGATCTTCGACCGCATCCGCCGCTCGGAAAACCGCAACGTGCAAATCGTCACCAAGCCGACGGAGCTCAGCACCCTCTCGGGCCACATGGATATCGTCCTGGTCGACGCACCGTGCACCGGCAGCGGCACTTGGCGGCGCCGGCCCGATGCCAAATGGCGGCTGACGCAGAGACAGCTCGATGCACGCAAAGGCGAGCAATCGGCGATCCTCGACGCGGCCAACGCCTTCGTCAAACCGGGCGGGCTGCTGGTCTATATCACCTGCTCGGTGTTCGACGAGGAGAATGGAGAACAGGTCGCAGCCTTCCAGGATCGTAACAGCGACTTTATTCCAGTCGATCACCGCCAGCTCTGGGACAGCCGCTTTCCGGGCCACGAGGCGGCCGCGCGGATCGGCGCCGCAGGCGGCATTTCGCTGTCGCCGGCGCTGAGCGGTACCGATGGGTTTTATGTCTGCGCGCTACGCAAGGGCGGCTGAATCTTGCCAGCGGACTTGATTGTTGCAGTGCAGCAATAGCGATTGCCTGCCGCTCATGCCTCTGCAATAAGCTTTTCAGACAGGAGCGTGACAAGCCATGGCTGCAAAGATCGTACCCGCCCCCGACTATGAGGATCGCGTCAGGACGTCCTTCGCGCGGCAGAACGCCATGATGACCATCGGCGCCGAGCTGACGCTGGTGACGCCCGGCATCATCGAGATCGAGATGCCCTATTCGGCGGCGCTGACCCAGCAGCATGGCTTCCTCCATGCCGGCGTCATTTCGACGGCGCTGGACTCGGCCTGCGGCTATGCAGCATTCTCGCTGATGCCGGAGAACTCCGGCGTGCTGACCATCGAGTTCAAGGTCAACCTGCTGGCGCCGGGCCGGGGCGAGCGCTTCCTGTTCCGCGGCTCGGTGACAAAGCCCGGCCGCACCATCATCGTCGCCGACGGCCAGGCCTATGCCTTCGCTGTCGACGGCGAGGCCAAGCTGATCGCCACTATGACCGGAACGATGATGACGGTGGTCGGTCGCGATGGCATCGAAGGCTGATCCGATGCGCAAGGCGGTCAGGATTGCGGGTAGGGACGTCCTCTTCGTGATGGCGGCGCAGGCCGAATACGGTCCGCATCTGCAGCGGCTTTTCACGCCTGTCATGACAGGGGTGGGGCCGGTCGAGGCGGGTGTCAGGCTGGGCGCGGAACTGTCATGGCTGAAGTCTGAAAAGGCGCTGCCGGACCTCGTCGTGTCGCTCGGTTCGGCTGGGAGCCGGACGCTGGAGCAGACGGAAATCTACCAGGCCGTTTCGGTCGCCTACCGCGACATCGACGCCTCGCCACTGGGGTTCGAGAAGGGCGCGACGCCGTTTCTCGACCTGCCGGTGACCGTGCCGCTGCCGTTCAGGATTCCTGATATAAGAGAGGCGACGCTGTCGACCGGCGCGGCGATCATTTCCGGCAGCGCCTACGATGCGATTGCGCAGGACATGGTCGACATGGAGACCTTCGCCTGCCTGCGTGCCTGCCAACTGTTCGGCGTGCCGCTCGTCGGCCTGCGCGGCATTTCCGACGGGGCTGCCGATCTCAGGCATGTCGGCGACTGGAAGGAGTATCTCCACGTCATCGACGAGAAGCTGGCGGATGCGGTCATGCGGCTGGAACAGGCGATCGGGTCCGGCGCGCTGGAATTCGGACCATCGCATGAGGACGCGAAATCGGATTGAGAGCCGCCTCTCAGCCCATTGCGCCGACTCGTTTCTTTCTCTAAACGCTCGCCATGAAGATAGCCAATCATCCCGACACCGTCCTGATTGTCGATTTCGGCAGCCAGTTCACGCAGCTCATCGCCAGGCGCATCCGCGAGGCCGGCGTGTTTTCCGAGATCGTGCCGTTCCAGTCGGCCGAAGCGGCGTTCAAGCGCATCAAGCCGAAGGCGGTGATCCTGTCCGGCGGCCCGGCCTCGACCGGCGACATCGGCAGCCCGCGCGCCCCGCAGATCGTCTTCGATGCCGGTGTGCCGGTGCTCGGCATCTGCTATGGCCAGATGGCCATGTGCGTGCAGATGGGCGGCGTCGCCGAAAGCTCCGACCATCGCGAATTCGGTCGCGCCTTCGTCGAGATCCAAAAGGACAGCCCGCTGTTCGAGGGCCTGTGGGCGCCCGGCCAGCGCCATCAGGTGTGGATGAGCCACGGCGACCGCGTCATCTCCTTGCCCAAGGGCTTCGAGGTGTTCGGAAAATCGGAAGGCTCGCCCTGCGCCATCTTCGGCAATATCGAGCGCAAGATGTACGGCATCATGTTCCACCCCGAAGTGGTGCACACGCCGGACGGCGCCCGGCTGCTCCAAAACTTCGTCCACAAGATCGCCGGCATCGAAGGCGACTGGACCATGCGCGCCTACCGCGAGCACGCGGTCGAGACGATCCGTAAGCAGGTCGGCAAGGGCAAGGTCATCTGCGCGCTTTCGGGCGGCGTCGATTCCTCGGTCGCAGCACTCCTGATCCACGAGGCGGTCGGCGATCAGCTTACCTGTATCCTCGTCGACCACGGGCTGATGCGCAAGGACGAGGCTGCTGGCGTGGTGGAGATGTTTCGCCAGCACTACAATCTGCCGCTCATCCTGGTCGACGCTTCGGACCGTTTTATCGGCGCGCTCGAAGGCGAGTCGGACCCGGAAAAGAAGCGCAAGACCATCGGCCGGCTGTTCATCGAGGTGTTCGAGGAAGAGGCCGAGAAACTCGGCGGCGCCGATTTCCTGGCGCAGGGCACGCTCTATCCCGATGTCATCGAAAGCGTCTCCTTCACCGGCGGCCCCTCGGTGACGATCAAGTCGCACCACAATGTCGGCGGCCTGCCTGAGCGCATGAACATGCAGTTGGTCGAGCCGCTGCGCGAACTGTTCAAGGACGAGGTGAGGGCGCTCGGCAAGGAGCTCGGCCTGCCCGACAGCTTCATCGGCCGGCACCCGTTTCCCGGTCCTGGTCTCGCCATCCGCTGCCCGGGCGGCATCTCTCGCGAAAAGCTGGAGATACTGCGCGAGGCCGACGCCATCTATCTCGATGAGATCCGCAAGGCCGGCCTTTACGACGCCATCTGGCAGGCTTTCGTCGTGCTGCTGCCGGTGCAGACCGTCGGTGTGATGGGTGATGGCCGCACCTATGAATTCGTTTGCGCGCTGCGCGCCGTCACCTCGGTCGACGGCATGACCGCGGATTTCTACCACTACGACATGGCGTTCCTAGGCACCGCCGCCACCCGCATCATCAACGAGGTGCGCGGCATCAACCGCGTCGTCTACGACGTGACCAGCAAGCCGCCCGGCACAATCGAGTGGGAGTGAGGATAAAAACGGCGGCAATAGCGTAGTTTCGGCGGTGCTTTTCGCCTCCGCTTAATAGCCGCTCCCATCCGTCTTTCACTTCCATTGAATTCGCCTACTCCATTTCTTTCCTACAGGATCGATCTGCGCCCGCTTCAGGATGGTGTAAAGCCGCTTCCATTGGCGGGAGTGCTCTGGCGTAGAATAGCGTGCACAAAGGCGGGTCTGCTTCGAGCCCCGTTGTTGTCGTCGGTCAGGAGTGTGCACGGCGATCCCGAAACCGGCCGTTCCGCATGCGGCCTGAGAAGCGGTACACTCACGTTTTCAGCTTGGACTTTGCAGCCATTCCCGCTTGCACCGTTGTACGTCGGTTTGCGACAGAAGCCGACGTTCCCGCATTTACCCTCATTCTTCCCCTAAACGAGCAAGACCCGGCAAGCGTCGCCGCGATCTACTGCGCGTCAGTCGCGCGATATGGACAGCCCCGCTAAAAGTGGGGTGTAGGCGGCGAGTCTGCGGGACACGAACTCGGTGAAGAGCCGCACGCGCTTCGTCTTGCGTGTCTCCCCCTGAGTGAGAACCCAGATCGGTCCATACAGGTGTAGGTTGGTACCTGGCACCCTCTCCAATAAGGGATCGGCATCTCCGACGAAACACGGGAGCGTCGTGATGCCTATACCTTGCCGGACCGCCGCGATCTGCGCTTCGAAATCCATAGTCCGGAACGGAGTCCCAGTCGTGCGAAGTTCTCCCTGGCGGGTCCAGTCCGGTACTCCATGACCACTTATGGCGATCCACCTGGGATCCGGCCCGCCCGCCTGCCACTCGGCCAGTCGATCGCCGGACATGTAGAAGCCGCCGTACAGCTCCGGTCCCTTCAGACCGTGAAGATTGAGCGGCAAGGCTTCGCGGTCATAGACGACACGGATCGCCACGTCGGCCTCTCGGTTGGTCAGATTTGCCAGCTCGCCGGACGACAGGATTTCCATCTCGATGTCCGGATGCAGGCGTACGAAATCCGCGAAGTTCGGCATTAGCAGGTGTGCTGCGAGGGGCGCCGGCAGCGTCACCCGCAGAAGCCCGCGCACGCTTTGATCGCGCCCCAAGACGCGCGTTTCCAGCTGGTGCGACGACGCTTGCATCTGGTCCGCGAACTCGAGGACCTCCTCGCCCGCAGCTGTTAAGCGGTAGCCCGAAGGCAGCTTTTCGAACATCTGCGCCCCGAGGCGGTCCTCGAGCTGGGCGATGCGTCGCAGCACGGTCGCGTGGTTCACTCCGAGACGTTTGGCGGCGGCCCGCACTGAGCCTCCTTGCGCGGCGGCGAGAAAGTAGCGAACGTCATCCCAGTCGATCATGGTGCATTCCCGCGCCGCGCAGTGAGGCTTCCGAAGCTCACTCTAACATACAGAGTCGGATTTTGCGCGAACATCGCGGCGTCTGGTTATCGGTGCGGATCGTTTTCGCACCACCGATGTGTGCGATTGCTCACTGCCTGGCTGACTTCGGCAGGGCCATGTTGAGCCTCTCGGAAAGACCTCCCGTACAGCCAAAGTCCCGAGATGGCGAAACGAAGGATACACGATATGACCAGATTGAATGGAAAGACCGCCGTCATCACCGGAGGCGCCACCGGCATCGGCCTCGCCGCTGCAAAGCGCTTCATCGAGGAGGGCGCTTTCGTCTTCATCTTCGGCCGTCGGCAGGATGCGCTCGACGCCGCCCTCGTCGAGCTCGGGTCCAATGCCCGCGCGGTGCAGGGCTCGGTCTCCGATGAGGCCGATCTCGACAAGCTTTACGCGGCGGTGAAGACCGAGCGTGGAACCCTCGACATCGTCTTTGCGAACGCTGGGGTAGGAAGCCAGCTTAAGCTCGGCGAGATCACCGCCGAGCACATCGACGAAACCTTCGACGTCAATGTGAAGGGTACGATCTTCACCATCCAGAAGGCGCTGCCGCTGATGGGCGAAGGCGGCTCGATCATCCTGACCGGATCGAGCGCAGGCACCACGGGCGCCCCGGCATTCACTGCCTACAGCGCGAGCAAGGCGGCAGTGCGCAACCTCGCGCGGACCTGGGCGGAGGATCTGAAGGGCACCGGCATCCGCGTAAACGTGCTGTCGCCCGGGGCGATAGCGACCGAACTCGCGACCGAAGCGTTGGGCGAGGAGGGCCTGAAGGCCTACGGCTCGATGACTGCATTCCAGCGCATGGGCAATCCGACGGAGCTCGGGGCGGCTGCTGCCTTCCTCGCCTCATCGGACAGCAGCTTCATGACCGCCAGCGAGGTAGCCGTTGACGGCGGCCTAGCGCAACTCTGACGCGCTACACCTGGACGGGTTCCGTTCGATACTCGGAGCCCGACCGGCGTGGGAAAATAAAGGAGAATAAATATGAGCTACGCAATTGTCGGCTTCGGCAATATCGGCAAGGCCCTAGCCAAGGCATTTGCCCGCAAGGGCATCGAAGTATCCGTCGCAACCACGCGCGACCCGGAAAGCTTTGCATCCGATGCGGCCGCGATCGGGCCTACGATCGTTCCCAAAAAGCTGGCGGAAGCGGTCAAGGCAGACATCATCTTTTTGGCCGTGCGTTTCGACTCGCACCCGGACGTCGCGAAGGCACTTCCCACCTGGCAGGGGAAGACCATCGTCGATGTGACCAATGCCTATGGCGTGCCCCCTGAGCAACTGGGCGGACAGCCTTCTTCCAGGTTCATTGCGCAGGCGTTCTCTGGTGGAAGACTGGTCAAGGGCTTCAACCATTTGGTCGCCGCGGTCCTTGACCAGGATCCGGCCGTAAAGGGTGGCAGGAGAGTCATATTCCTCGCGAGCGATGATGAAGGCGCTGCAGTGCAGATTGGTACGCTCGCGGAAAATCTCGGCTTCGCGCCGATCAAGCTAGGCGGGCTTTCGGAAGGCGGACTGCTCGTGCAGGCGCGCGGAAACAGCTGGGGCCGGCTGATCTTCAAGGACCTGGTCAAGTTCGACTGATGAACATGACGTCCCCACCGGCAGGGACACGATGCACGCATCGGATCGTGCTCGATCCGATGCGTGCGGCCGAGGTGACGCCTGGAAGCAAAGGATGAAGTGCTCCGCCTCTCGTCAGCAGTATGATGGATACTCAGTTTTGACGGTCGAGCGCAGCAGAAGCCGATCCGGTCGACGGGTTCGCCAAGATGGCGCCCGTAATGATGCGAAAGAGATGATCGGACCGCGGCGCGAATGAGGGTTGGTCGACCGCCCAGCCGAGAGCCGTCATCAGGGCGAACAGGTCATCCCCATTCATGTCGGGCCGCGCCGCGCCCTCGGCCTGTGCACGGAGCAGCAGTCGCGCGCTCGCCGAGTGCACCGCAGCGCATGAAGCATAAAGAGCGGAGTCCGGGTTCGTGTGGGCGGCGGCCATCATGGCGACGACGCCCCTATAGCTTTGGGCGAACACCAACCATTCCTGGAACCAGGAGATGAGCGCTTCGTCAGGTGAGTTCGACGTTTCGAGTTCATCTGCCCTCTGAGTCAGTGCGTCCAGATTCGTACACAGCAACGCTTCGAACAAGGCTTCTCGCGTCGGGAAATGACGCAGCAGCGTGGCCAACCCGACGTCGGCCCGGCGGGCGATATCGCGCATGGACGCATTGATACCGTGCTCGGTGACGACGTCACGCGCGACCGCGAGGATATGGTTGTAATTTTTTTTTGCGTCGGCTCGCATGAGATGCCTTGATAACCGGATCGGTGATCCGTATATGTGGATCGGTGATCCGATTGTTAAGCGGATCGGTGAACCACTAAATAGAGTGCGTCTGCACAAATGGCAACAAAGGCGCTGCCCGCCCCGCGAGGAAAATGAACATGAGCACTATCAGCATCATCGGCTCAGGCGGTATGGCCGCAGCGATCGGCGGCCTTGCCGCCAAAGCCGGACACAGCGTCGAGGTGATGAGTCGCGACGCCGCCAAGGCGCGGGCGCTGGCCGAGCAGGTTGGAGCCGGCGCGACGACCGGAACGTTTGGCGCCGCTCCGGTCGGGGACATCGTCATCCTGGCGGTGCCTTTTTCGGCCGTTCTCGACGTGGTGAAGCAGTACGGCGAGAAGCTGGCAGGCAAGCTCCTCGTCGACATCACCAACCCCATCAAATCCGACTTCAGGGTTTTCTTGACTCCTGAAGACAGTTTCGGCGCGCAGGAGATCGCCAAGGTTGCTCCTGCCAATGCCACTATCGTCAAGGCGTTCAACACCCAGAACGCCCAGGTCCTGGCTGTCGGTCCAATCGGGGGCCATCCATTGGACGTGTTCATCGCCGGGGACGACTCTCAGGCGAAGGCGCGCGTCTCGGCGTTCATCGACAGCCTCGGACTACGTCCGATGGATACCGGGCGGCTGATTATGGCGCGGACGTTAGAGCACGCCTGCATGCTGTGGCTGGGCCTCATGACCCACTCCATCAAACACACCAACTTCTCAATCCGCGTCAGCCTCCTCGGCTGAGCCCACGGCACCACGTCTCGCATCACATTACCCAAGGAGCAGCAGTATGCGCGTTTTAGTTACTGGCGGGACCGGCCATATCGGTTCGTATATCATCCCCGAGCTCATCGCGGCCGGACATGAGGTCATTGGCCTGGCCCGATCGGACACATCCGCGACTGCGGTGTCGGCGCTCGGCGCCAAGGCACGTCGCGGGGATATCACCGACCTCGACGGGCTCAAGGCCGCGGCGGCGGAGTCCGACGGCGTCATCCACGTCGCGCACCGGCAAGACCTGCTGCCCTCTGGCGGGATCGACGCCGTGGCCGCCGCGGAACTCCAGATCATGCTCGCCTACGGCGAGGCGCTGGCGGGGACCGGAAAGCCGCTCGTCGTCTCGGGGAGCATCGGCTCGCCGGGGTGGGAAAACCTGGGCCGGCCAGCCACCGAGGAAGATCCGGCTCTTCCCGGCGGCGATGCATACAAGGGCACCCTGCGGGTTCGTAACGCCGTGGAACTCGCCGTGATCGGCTTAGCGGGACGGGGCGTGCGGTCTTCGGTCGTCCGAATTCCTCCCATCGCGCACAGCACGACCGATGCCGGCTTCCTCCAGCTGCTGATCGGTCTCGCGAAGGAGAAGGGCGTTATCGGTTACCCCGGAGACGGCGCGAACCTCTGGCCGGCTGTGCATGCCCGCGACTTGGCCTCCCTGTTCCGCCTGGCGCTGGAGAAGGGGCCGGCTGGCAAATATTGGCACGGGATTGAGCGCGACGGCATCCGGTTCCGCGAGATCGCTGAGGCCATTGGCAGCCGTATGGGCGTACCCGCCGTGCCCATCCCTGCGGACGTACTGATGTTGCCTGGCTTCTTCGGCTTTCTCGCGAATTTGGTCACGCTGAACCTTCCGGCGTCCAACGCCATCACCCGCCAGACTCTCGGCTGGGATCCAGTTCAGCCGGGCCTGATCGAGGACCTCGACAACGGCCATTACTTCCCGGCGGGCTGTATCGCGATCCCGTAATTCGTCAAACCAATAAACGGGATCCCCCGTCTAGAGACCACCAGCAATAACCCCATCTCAATAGGAGACTGCACATGAGCATTATCAGCATCATTGGCTCTGGAACTATGGCCACGGCGATTGCCGGCCGTGTCGCCAAGGCTGGACACACTGTCGAGGTGGTCGGCCGCGACCCCGCCAAGGCGCGGGCGCTCGCCGACCAACTTGGAGCCGGAGCGACCACTGGGACATACGGAGCCGCCCCCGCGGGCGACATCGTCATCCTCGCCGTGCCGTACAGCGGTGCAGCGGCGGCGGTGGCCGACTTTGGGAAAGCGCTCGATGGCAAGGTGATCGTCGACATCGCCAACCCGGTTGCCCCCGACCTCTCGGGCCTCGTCACGCCCCACGGCAGTTCTGGCGCGCAGGAGACCGCAAAGGGCCTCCCCGCCGGCGCGCATGTTGTGAAGGCGTTCAACACGATCTTTGGTCACGTGCTTGCGAAGGGTGGACGCCTCGACGCTTTCATCGCAGCCGACGATGCGGAGGCGAAAGCGCGCGTCTCGACGTTCCTCGAAAGTCTCGGGCTGCGTCCGCTCGACGTGGGCGGCTTGCACATGGCCCAGACGCTGGAGGCGCTCGGTTTGATGATGATTGGCCTCGCCAAAAACGGCGCTGGCACCTGGGACTTCGCCATGAACGTCGATATCGGCTGAATCACCGACATCAGCCCTCACCGGCAGATCCGCAACACCACTGGAAGCAAGTCATCCGATGGCTGTCGTCACCCGATGAGTCGGGCGTACTGTCGGGTGCCATGTGGTTCGCATGGTCAATGCGGCTCGGAAACACATACTCGGCAATAGCACCGCCCGACGTTCGAGCCATGCTAATAGGCTGAAGCGCACATCGGAGGTCAATTCGAATTAGACCGGTCGGCCGGTCTTCTGCTGCACTACAGCCAAGGAATCGATCATGATCACTCCCTTCCAGATTCCCTATGATGCGGACCAGGCCGCTGACCTTCGTAGCCGCCTCGCACGGACGCGTTGGGCCGACGCAGTAACTGACGACTGGACCATGGGAACCGAGCGCGGCGTCCTCAACCAGTTCATCGATTTCTGGCGTGACGGCTATGACTGGGCGCAGCGGCGAGACCGGCTTAACCAGCTTCCCCATTTCTGGACGACGGTCGACGGCCATGGCATACACTTTCTGCATTTTCGCAGCGGACAAAGTGGATCTATCCCGCTACTGCTGATGAACGGGTGGCCGTCCAGCTTCGTGGAGTTTCAGCGCATAGCGCCGCTGCTTACCCAGGGAACGCCGGCATTCGATGTCGTGATCCCCACCATGCCCGGCTTCGGCTACTCGGACAGGCCAACCCGGCCCTACGAGGCGGAGCCCAGTGACCTTTATCCGAAGCTAATGACGATGCTGGGCTATGGGCGGTTCGTCGTGGCCGGGACTGACATCGGCTCCGGCCTTGCCACCCGGATAGCCCTTCGGCATGCGGCGCGTTTGCTGGCTCTGCATGTCTCGGCGGTCGCGCTAAAGCCGATTCCAGAAGATGCGTCGCCCCTGTCGAAAGCCGAGATCGACTATGACGAGCGCCTCCAACTGTGGAGCCGGGAGGAAGGGGGCTATCAGGCGATCCAGAGCTCGAGGCCACAAACTCTCGCCTTTGGGCTTGCCGACAGTCCTGTTGGCCTCGCCTCGTGGATTGTCGAGAAATTTCGGGCCTGGACGGACTGCGATGGCGACATCCTCTCTGTCTGGCCACTCGAAGCCTTGACTGACACTCTGACGATCTACTGGATGACCAACACGATCGGGTCGTCTGTCCGCTACTATTACGACGCCGCCCGGCTGCGGCCGCCGCTGCGGGCAGATGACTTCGTGCATGTCCCCACCGCCGTCGCTATGTGGCCACATGATCTGACGCTCGCGCCGCGCGAGCGGGCCGAGCGGCTCTACAATGTGCGGAGCTACACCGTCTTTCCGCGTGGCGGGCATTTTCCGGCCTGGGAAACGCCGGAACTCTACGCCGACGATTTGCGAAAGATCGCGCTCGCCGCGATCTGAACGAACAAGCGTGTTCCGCTTCACTCACGAGCGGGCACGGCTCGTGGAGATTGCCCGCCAGCGGTGTGCCGAGCAGGCGCGGCTGGCCAAGCTCGAAGAACAGCGGGTGGAATATCTCGATCGCAAGCTCGCGCAGGCAGAGCCGCGTGATCGACTACGGACGTTTCTGACGACGCTTCCCGCTGACCCCGTCTCCGAGGAAGCGTCCGCCTTTCATGCTTTCATCGAATGGGCCCGACCGCGGCTGAAGAAGATGGACGCCCAACTGCAACTCGCGACGATTGCCGCTGAGGCGGCGGAAATGGAAGCCTTCGCACCAACTGACGATGCCAACGGTCTGCAACGATAAGCCATCGCATCCATGGGATGCGATGGCTTCAGTCTTAGTCCGATGACCTATCAGTCTGTTTGACCGGCCGGGCTTTGCGCTGATGGACATCCGGCCCGGGCGCGATCTTCGCTCGGCCCTCAAGACAGGTCTGGCGGCGCTGCTCCAGCCACGCTTCGACCTCCTCCAGGTCCCACACGATGCATCGCGGCGTGAGATTGAAGCGGCGAGGGAATTCCTCGCGTTTTTCCATTTCATAGATCGTGCTGTCGGCGAGCGGTACGATGAGCCGGAGCTCATTCCGTCGGATGTTTCGTGGTAGCCCGGTCAGCACGGTGGCGGGACCGGAATATCCCACCGGGTCTTTGTCGTCGTAATCCTGATACGGTATCGTCAGGATGCGAACGCGATCTGGCTTCTTGGTCATGTTTATCCTCCGTGGTTGAAGGATGTTTGATGCCGCTGCGGCTTTGCCTGGTCGCGTAGCTATCGTTGGTCGGGAACCTGACGGTACTTTTGGGTGTGCTCACGTTTCGAATGTCAGGCCTGGAAAGGCAGGCCGAGAGCCAATAGTAGTCGATAGATCGCTCGTGGGGGTTGGCCAAAATTCGCCAACTAAATCAGAACGGTAGGATCCTGACGGGTCCTAGGCCGGTAGTATTTGGACCGAAAAAATATTTTCTTGGGAAAATTCAATTAGTTAGCATAGGGCCGAACGATCGAGTGGGAGTGAAGTACCGTGGAGTAGATTGGAGTACTGTCGGATACATTCGGAAATTGTTGGTCCCCGATAGTGGGCGATAGTTCGCGGGCGATTCTGCAAGAACGAGCAGCAGTTTTGCAGATCGGCGATAGACCTTGCGATTGTGTGTCGAGATGTTCAAGGGGATCGATACACCGCGCCGTTCACGGCACATGCTTCGGATTGGGATTGGAGCGCCGATAAAAATCCTCGGACAATAGACCTCATGTTCCGGGGATTTGTATCAGGGTCTAAGCCCGGTCGAGACCAACGAGACGAGCACAAGGCCGCCGAGCACAGCGAAAAGGGCGCCATAGCTGAATACGCTCTCGTGCCCCCGTAGTTCCAGAGTGCTCCCGCAATGAGGCTGGCGACGAGCTGCATGACGCCGACCGTCGTGCTGTACCAGCCAATGCCGCTTGCCCGCAGATGCTGGCACAAAATCCGCGGCGAACGTTGAAGTCGGCAACCGCGGCATCAGGCCTTAAAGAAGGCCAGCAGGTCCGCCTTGATGATGTCTGCGTGGGTCGTGGGCTGCCGTGCGGCAGATTCTTGTAGACCTTCGGCGTGCCGTTCTTCAGCAGCTTGGCCGACGGCGGACCTAAGTCGGCGAGCGTCCTGCTACGCGACGAAACGGACCACGCCGCCATCCACCCGTAAAGCCGCGCCGGTTGTCGCCGAAGCCTGCTCCGAGCATGCGTAGATGATCATGTTGGCGACCTCATCGGTGGTCGCGAAGCGTTGGATGAGGGTGGTCGGACGCATCGCCTTCAGGAAGCCCTGCTCGGCTTCCTGAAGCGTGATCCCATTTGCGTCAGCCTGCTTCGCCATGAAGTCGCCCAGGATCTCAGAGCGGGTGGGTCCCGGCAGGACGGCGTTGACGGTGACGCCCGTGCCCGCGACCGCCTCGGCAAGCCCGCGCGAGATCGCGAGTTGAGCTGTCTTAGTCATGCCGTAGTCAAGCATTTCCTTAGGGATGTTGACTGCGGACTCGCTACTTACAAACACGACGCGGCCCCAGCCTTTCGCCACCATCCGCGGCAGATAATGACGGGTCACGCGCACGCCACTCATTACATTCAACTGGAAGAGACCAAGCCAGTCCTCGTCGGGGATCTTCGCGATGTCCTCGACGCCACTGTAGCCCCGGATGTGAGCCGTGCCCACGTTGTTCACAAGGATATCGGCGTCCGGCGCCTGCGCGATCAAGGCTTCGGCACCCTCCGTTGTCGCAAGATCGGCGGCGATACCCGAGATGTCGCTTCCGGGAAAGGCCTGTCGCATCTGCCGTACCGCCTCGTCAATCCGGACGTATCCACGGCCGTTGATGACGACCGATGCGCCGGCACGGGCTAGTCCCTCCGCGGTAGCACGGCCGATGCCTGCCGTTCACCCCGTAACGATCGCCTTGCGGCCCTTCAGTTCGATATTCATGTTATTTCATCTCCAAATTATAGGTGAACAAGGCGATCGATCCACTGATCCAGGCTGGAAGCGCAGATTGTCGCCCGTCGAGTACGGGCAACATCCGGACGAAGGCAGCGTTGGGAAGCGTGGATAGCGCCAGGACAGGGGCGTCAGCTCGCTTTCTTTGCTGCTTCAGCTTCCGCTGCGCGGGCGAGGCTTTCGACCCACTCCTGGTGATAGCGGTAGAGCGCGCCGGGATGCTTGTGCCCGAGAAGGTCCAGAAACCAGGCTCCCTGTTGCGTCTCCTCGGTCAGGACATGGCAGCCATCGTTAGTCGGCGTGATAACCCAGCCGTGATATGCGCTCGAGCCGGTCTCATCGCCGTCGACTGTCGTCGCCCAAGCGAGCCGGCGCAAGGGCTCGAACTCGGTCACGACAAGGCTCATCGGGAATCCGACGGTGACTCGACTGTACGTGGTTCCGAGCGCCAGTTCCGCCTCACCTGTCAGGATCTTGACCTGGTCTTCGGCAGGAAAGTAGCTCAGCCAATTCTCGGCATCGACGAGCAGCTTCCAGACCACTTCAGGCGGCGCCTTAACGTCGATGTCGTTCAGCGCATAGATGGCCGACGTTCTGGGGTCATACCGCTCCGGCCAGATTACATGGTCGTACATGGTTCATTTGTCCTTTTTGAACAGGTCCTGGAAGATCAATGGCGCCCAGCTCTTGTCCCGCGCCTGCACTAGCTGACCGCCTTCCGCGATCTTGCCGAGGCTAACCGGCCCATACGCCGTCAGGCCCAGCCTAACCTTCGCGACTTTGTGGCGTTCAAATATTCGGTCGCGCGCTGCTCGAAGAAATTGGCGCGCGCGACCAGTTCTCGGCGCCGATCGCACGGTCGTAGATTGATTACGGCTCCTTCTTGAACAAATCCTGGAAGATGAGCTGGCCCCAAGTGCGGCCGCGTGCGTGCACCAGCGCGCCACCCTCGTTGAGCTTTCCCAGCTTGACGGGTGCGAACCCGAGTTGTTTGGCCAAGGTCGCCACGGGAGCGATCGCGTCCTCGTCGTCGCTCGTCAGAAAGACGACCCGGTGGCCGCCCTCGACGAGCGGATCGGTAGCCAGGGTGGCCGCAATCAGGTGATTGAAACCTTTCACGAGCTTGGCGCCGGTGAACGCTTTCGCGATGACGGCGGAGGACGGGAGGCCGTCCAGCTCTTCAGGGACTGGAAACATGTTCGTCGCGTCGATGACTGTCTTGCCTTCCCAGCTCGGCAGGGCCTTCGCAACCTCGCGATGCTCCCCGAACGGGACCGCCAAGATGATTGTGTCGGCCTCAAGCGCATCCCGCAGCGACTTGGCGACGACCGTGGGTCCGATCGCCCGAGCTTGCGGCGCCAACGCCTCGGGCGGACGGCGGCTCGCGACGGTCACCTTGATGTTTTTACGGGCAAAGGCGTGGGCGAGGGCCTGGCCTACCTTACCGAATCCTACAATTGCGTAGCTCATAATACTTCTCCGATCCGTGTTGGTATTGATTCCCCGGCCTTCAACGGCGCTGGGTTATCCGTTCTGCTGTGTGGCGACCTTTGCGTAGACGTCGTGTCGTGAACCATGGACACGCTAGTTCCCGCCGGTCAGCCGCCTCCCGCGATCCGGCGCGATTTCAGATAGCCGAGAAGCCGCCGTCGACAGACAACTCCACCCCATTCACGAAGCTCGAATCGTCTGAAGCAAGAAACAGCGCGACCGCCGCAATTTCCTCAGGACGACCCATCCTTCCCGCGGGATCAGGGATTCGAACATCTGCTTCGCCTCCTCGGTGAGAACTTGGTCCTGCATCGGTGTGGCGATCGGCCCCGGGTGCAGCACGTTCACCCGAATATTCCTGCCCTTCAGCTCGTTGAGCCACCCGCGCGCGAATGCGTGCAGCGCCGCCTTGCTCGCCGCATACACGCTGTAACCAGGAAAACCTTTGATCGAAGCAACTGACCCGGTCATGAAGATCGATCCGCCATCGTTGAACAGCGGCAACGCCTTCTGAACCGTAAACAGCGTGCCACGCGTATTCAGGCCGAAGGTCGCATCGAAATGCTGCTCGGTAATCTCGCCCAGTGGGACGGCTTCGCCCGTGCCGGCGCTCGCGTACAGGACGTCGATCTTGCCCTTTTCCCGCTTGACTGTATCGAACAGGCGGTCGAGGTCGTCGAGATTGGACGCGTCGCCGCGCACGCCGGTCACGTTCCGGCCGATCAGCTTGACGGCTTCGTCCAGCGCCTCCTGCCTCCGGCCCGTGATGAAAACATAGGCGCCTTCTTCAACGAACCGCTTGGCGCTCGCCAGCGCCAAGCCGCTCGATCCACCCGTGATGACTGCAACCTTACCGTCAAGCTTTCCCATGACTTCTCCTGTCGTGGTGTCGGGACAGCATCTGCCTCCGAGACCCTCGAAATGGGTCCGCCGGCGTCAGTTGTTGAGTGCGGAAGCGCGCACATCGGTGGTGCAAAATCGATCCGGCTGGACGACCGACGCCAGCCGCGACGATCGGTGTCCGCTTTTCGCAATTGGGTCGCGCTCGTCGACATAGGCTATGATGACCGCCTGTATTGCTGTTCGATGTGTTAGATACAGACTTTGGAAGGCGCACCGCGCGGTGCCGGATTGCACCATGATCGACTGGGATGACATTCGCTACTTTCTTGCCGTCGCGCGCGGAGGCTCAGTGCGGGCTGCCGCCGAGCGCCTCGGGGTGTATCACTCGACCGTGCTGCGACGCATCGCTCAGCTCGAGGAACGCCTCGGGGCGCAGATGTTCGAAAAGCTGCCTTCGGGCTACCGCCTGACGGCTGCGGGCGAGGAGGTCCTCGAGCTCGCGAACCAGATGGAAGCGTCGTCGCACCAGTTGGAGACGCGCGTCTTCGGTCGCGACCAGAGCGTGCGCGGGCTTCTGCGGGTGACGTTGGCTCCGACCCTTGCGACACACCTGCTCATGCCGGACTTCGCCGATTTCGCGCGTCTGCATCCGGACATCGAGATGGAAATCGTGTCGTCCGGCGAGCTGGCAAATCTGACCAACCGAGAGGCCGACGTGGCGATCCGCGTCGTCTACGACCGCAAAACCCTGCCGCTCAATCTTCACGGACTGAAGGGACCGGAGGTGTTCGGCGGCGTCTACATGTCCCGGGATAGACTAGCCGCATGGCGTGCGGGCGCGCTTGATCCCATCCGGTGGATCGTCATAAGCATGCATGGAATTCCGGATTGGGCCAGCGAGGGTGAGGTTCGCACCACGGAGGTTCCGTTCAGGACTACGGGCGCCGACGCGCAGATCGTTGCTGTGCGGCAGGGCCTCGGGATCACGACACTGCCGTGCTTCGTCGGAGATGCCGACCCCCTGCTGGTGAGGGTGCCGGGCACAGACCTGCACATGTACGGAACGCTCTGGCTTCTCACACAGGGGGAAACACGCAAGACGAAGCGCGTGCGGCTCTTCACGGAGTTCGTATCCCGCAGGCTCGCCGCGTACGCTCCGCTTCTCACGGGGCTGTCCATATCGCGCGACTGACGCCCGGCAGGTCGCCGGCGACGCTTGCCGTAGTCCGGTCGGAAGCCGAGCTGCGATCGCTTGAAGCGGCGTCGTTCAATCCGCGAATGGAGCGCCGTATCGCAACCGGCGCGAGGGCCACACTACCGACGGACGACGGACTTCATCATCGCTGACGGTTTTTTTGCCAGGCTGGAGACGCCGCTTTTGCGGAGGACTCCGAGGAGAATAGACCAACCGATATCGATAGTCTGTGAAACCGAGCAAATCGCGGATCGCCGAAATTCTCCTTTGAATTCAAGAGCGAGAATTTCTGACGGATCCGGGATACGGTTCTTCATCGTCAGCGGAAAGATTTTCCTCGATGGGTCAATGCGTTCTGCTTCAGAACAATCGAGTGGGAGTAGGGGGAATCGGCGGCGATAGTGTAGGTTCGGCGGACTTTAAGCTCCGTTCCGTCCGCATCTCGGCTGTTCTTAGCGTTCTTGTTTTTCGGAGCTGCTGAAAGCTGATGCCGATGGATCGAGCAAGCTGCGCTCCAGGGTCGGCACTGCCAAGCGGCAAATCAGGCCGGGAGCCGCCACATTCGTACACGACCTGTACCACGCAATTCCGTTTCCGCGAGTGGGTCGCAAGCAAAATCCGGTCCAAGCAGTTTGTGAGTTGCATCCGAAATACGGATTTCATCGGGCTCCGCGGACGTTTGAATACGTGCTGCGAGATTAACGGTCTCGCCCCACAGGTCGTAGGCAAACCGCCTTTTGCCTATGACGCCCGCGACGATTGGTCCTGAGTGAATTCCAATTCTGAGTCTTAGCGGTTCTCCTGCGAAGCGCTCGAGCTTAACCGCCTTCCGCAGTTCAAGTGCATAGTGCGCAAGGGCTTCCGCATGATCTGATCGCGCGACGGGGAGGCCAGCGACCACCATCACACAATCGCCAATTGTCTTGATCTTTTCGCAGCCGTATCGTTCCGAGAGCAGATCCGCCGCCTTGAAGAAGTAATTTAAAATAGCGAGCGTTGTCTCGGCTCCGACGCTCCGCGCTCTTTCCGTAAAGCCGACGATGTCGGCAAAAAGCACACTCACCTCAGCGTGGTTGTCTGCAATTTGTTCGTCCGCTTTTAACCGCTCCGCGATCGACGCTGGAAGAATGTTGAGGAGTAGGCTTTCGGCGCGCTGGTATTCACGCGACAATCCCTCTTGGCTCTGCCTCAACGCCTCGTTCGCCAATTGTAATTTTTCGTTGAGTTGACGCTCCCTCTCTTGCAGGAGTGTCATTTCATAAGCCTTCTGTTGAAGCCGCTGCCTATTGTCGCGTTCGGCGGTGGCGTCAAGAAAGAGCAGCCACACGCAGGCATTGTCAGCAAAAAGATGAAGGTCCGCGACACGCCCGCTGGGCAGTTCGACCATGGCCATATGATATGGCAGCTCCGGGCAAGGCAGCAAGCCTTCCATGAATTCAAGTTGCTCGGCAACAGGCCTACCAATGCGAAGTGATGAGAGTCCGTAATGTTCAACACTACCGCCCTTCGCAGCGATGCAAAGCTGGGCGTCAATTTTCAGGTATGCGACAGAGTGATCGTTGTAGAAGAAATCGTAAATCCAGCTTCTGACTTCTCTTGGCAATCCATGCATGGTCTATTTGGTGACCATCGAAGCAAGCTGACGAAATGCATCATCAACATGTTCACCCGAAAGCGCGCTTGTTAGATAGATTTGCCATCCAAGTTGCCTCAGTTCGTTAATCTCACTATCCGTTATTGCCCACCGATCGGCCAGATCGGATTTGTTGAACAGCAATACAAACGGCATAGCGCCGAATTCGGCCTCGGCCCGCTCGCGCAGCGTGAGCGCCACGGCAAGTGTAGCGGCGCGGGTTCCATCGACGACAAGCACGAGCCCGCTCGCACCTCGCACATAGCTGACGCGAAATGAGCCGATATCGTCTTCGCCGGCCAAATCCCACAGAATCAGATCCACGGTTTTGTCCGGGAATGCGACGCTCTTCTTGTCGATTTTCACGCCCACGGTGGTCAAGTAGGTTTCTGAAAAGATGCTTTGCACAAACCTGCGAACCAGACTCGTCTTTCCGACAGCGAACCCGCCCAACATGCAGATCTTCTTTTGCAATATCCTGGGCTCCGCCTAGTGGAAGTTTACCGTAACCGAAACTCTGCGATTGGCGGAGCTCCCGGTTCGGCTATTCTCAGTCTCCGCCGGCTCAAAGGTGCCCGCGCCGCGAACCAAAAGCGATTCCGGAGCGACGCCGCGCTTCTTGAGAAGCGCACGAACTGTCTCGGCGCGGGCGGCGCTGATTGACGCGTTGGTCGTCTCACGGCCCACGGCGTCCGAATGGCCAGTCAACATGAACTGTGCTGTTACGCCCGCCTTGCGGGCGTCCTTGGCCAATTCCTTCAACTGATTCGCCAATTTGTCGAGAACTGGCAGTTGCTCTGGTCCCGGTACAGCCTTGCCAGAATCGAAGAAAATGTCGACCGCTTGGATAGCCTCCCTCAAACGAGTGAGTTCCTGAGGGGTCAACTCGCGCAGCTCGGAAATTTCTAGAGAGAGTCCGTCCGCGGCCAGTTGTTGGGCGGCGACCCGCGCCCGATCTATCCAGGCGGCAGGAGCCTCACCCACGAGAACGATGCGATCCTTGATGATCGAAAATCGTACTGAATCCGGCGGGGCCAGCGATGCCATCAGCCGCTTCACCACGAACTTCGGATCAAGGCTCTGATAGAATTGCCACTGCGAATGAACGCGAGCCGGATCAACCCCTGTTCCGGACAGCAGAGCCTGCGGGTCGGCGGCCTGCGGGTCTCTCAGGCCGGAAATGTAGAAATGTCCGCCCCTCGCCGTTTGTTGGGCGACGATGATCCCCGCTTGGGCCTCAAGTCGCGACACATAATGCTGCCAGTGCTCCGCCGCGCGTGCTTCGGGGCTCACATCACGAACCTTGGAGATGTCGAATTCCGGTCCGCCTGCCGAAAGCTGCCGGGCCGCTGCGCGTGCCCGATCTATCCAGGTGTCGGGAGCCTCACCCTCGGCAATGATGCGATCATTGACGATCGAAAGTCGAACTGATTTCGGTGGGGTCAGCGACTCCGTTAGCCGCTTCAGCACGAACTCCGGCTCAAGGCTCTGATAGAATTGCCACTGCGAATGAACGCGAGCGGGATCGACCTGCGTTCCGGACAACAGTGACTGCGGGTCGGCGGCAAGCGGGTCTCTCAGGCCGGCAATATAGAATTGGCCATCGCGCACCTTTTGTTCGGCAACAATGATGCCCGGCTGGGTACTCAGCTGCGACACATAGGCCTGCCAGTGCTCCGCCGCGCGTGCTTCGGGGCTCACATCACGAACCTTGGAGATGTCGAATACCGGTCCGCCTGCCGAAAGCTGTCGGGCCGCTGCGCGTGCCCGATCTATCCAGGTGTCGGGAGCCTCACCCTCGGCAATGATGCGATCATTGACGATCGAAAGTCGTACTGAATCCAGCGGAGCCAGCGACGCCGTTAGCCGCTTCAGCACGAACTCCGGCTCAAGGCTCTGATAGAATTGCCAGTCTGAATGAACGCGGGCGGGATCGACCTGCGTTCCGGACAACAGTGACTGCGGGTCGGCGGCAAGCGGGTCTCTCAGGCCGGCAATATAGAATTGGCCATCGCGCATTTTTTGTTCGGCAACGATTATGCCCGGCTGGGTACTCAGCCGCGACACATAGGCCTGCCAGCGCTGCCCGGATTGCCAGGAAAGAAAGAACCAACCGCCTGCCGGAATCAAAACCAGCAGGACTGCAGCCACCACCAGCCACGGGAATCCCTGGTTTGAGTCCTCCTGCTTCAGTTCAACGCAGGTCTGCAACTGCGTCTCTACGCCGGCCAGCTGCGAACTGTCGCCGTCAAACTGCTCTAAAGCCTGTGAGCATTCATCATGGATGCGAAGCAACACATCGCGAATTATTTCATGTAATTCCTCTGGCGGATTTCCGCGGATCACCGCAACCAACGTCGCAAACGGTCCAACTTCTGACCAGAGACGAAGCTCCCCAAAACGGATAGTGTCCAGGCCGCTCTGTTCTTTCTCGTTAAATGAATCTTTCACAAAATCTTGAATTGCACTAAGCATCGAAGAAATGAGTTGAGGGTCTTCGCTCGTTGCATTATCGGCAGTTACATGCGCTATCAAAAGCCCGGAATTGCGGTTAATGAGAAAGACATGTTCTACACGGTAGACAAGTGAATGCTTAAGAACAACTTCTGAGAAGCTTGCACCCGTTCTCCAAGCTTCAAATCTCCACTTGAGCCCATGCCAGGTAAATATATGTCTTAAAGTTTCATTCAGCGACTGAAAGGTCTGATCGATCTTTTCCCCGATCGACTTGCGAATTGCCGGCAGAAACACCGGATATAATATATCCGTAAGCGTGCGCGGGCTCTTCTGGATGGACCGTTGCACGGCCCTCTCGACAGCTGGCGCAAGGGCCTCGCCGAGTTGCGCATAAGGCGCGCGTGCGGCTGCACTGGGGAGAACACCCCCAACTGCAGACGCAAGCTGCTCAGGTTCGTCGAGCAGGTGCGTAACTCGTGAAAGCTCCGAAATTTCGCGGCCGACCAGCAATTGGCGCAGCGTTTCCATGCGAGGATCGGCGGTTGGAACTCCGTCGAAACGCGCACGATAGTCCGGATCAACGTTCCGGGCAATTTCGACCAACAGACTAGCCAGAGCCTCGCGATCAATCTCTGTATCGTTCGAAGCCGCTTGAGGAAGGCTGATTGGGTCGACGGTCGACGTCAAGTTCCGATCAACTCACTTTCCAGCTACGTTCCGAGTTGCTCTTGCTGCCGACGGGATCCTGATTTAGACATTTTGCAACCTCGACAAACAGGCCAGCCAAAAGATTTCGGTCGGTCTTGACGTTGCTGAGATCGGAAAACATTTTCTCCATTACCATCTGAATGGTTTCATTCTTTTGCTTGATTTCCTCACGCAGCAATTGATCGCTTCGATTTATCCGGTCCGCAACTTCGCGCTCAAGCTCGCTCAATTGATCCGACAACGCGCGCACCTGCTTTTCAAGCGCCTGATTTTGCTCGCGAAGATTCCGGTCAATCTCCTTGTCGGCCTCGGCTCGTGCATCTTTTTCGTTCCGCAATTGCCCCGCAAGCGATTCGACCTGCTTCTTTGCATTTGACTCGTACATTTCAAGATTGCGCTTGGCCTCGGATTCGACATCCTTGAAGCGCTGCAAGAACCGTTCTTCAAGCTTGGAAAAACGGCGGTCATAGTCCTGCATCTGGTTGCCGAACAGCAGATCACGTATCTTGTCGACACCTACAGCGTCGCCGGGGCCTCCGCTCTCGCGAGCCTGGGCCGCCATGAAGGCCAGCCCGTTTCCGTCTGCATTACCTATCAGATTTACGTCCGCTTTATTTGCTGGAGAAGCGCTATTCGAAGATTCCTTGGCCATCCTTGTGCCCCTTCTTTTGAACAACTGCCACAGTGCGAAACTCAGAAACGGACAAGAATGTCAGCAAAATACCCGGCTCGCAAGCCGGAATCTTCTTGACCTAAGCCAATTCGTGCGTCCCTTTTACATCTCTTGGACTAGCAGCAAATAAACGAGCTCCGAATGGTGTAGATTTCGCATCTCTTGTTATAGATGCCACAATCAGCTAATCTAATCGACCATTGGATGAAATCTACTATCGAATTGAGCAATACAATATTAGGCTATATCTACTGGAGCGCAATTAAGTAGCGCTGACTCATTAGAAATATCTAAATTAGATGATATGGCGGTACACATACTGCCTCGCATCCGGCTGTATACTGCGACGATCGGTTTCCGATGCGGGCCCAACCGTAGAAGGAAGGTGTTCTTTCGCACGGAGAATGGCTGTTCGAGAGTGCACCTCGGTGTCGAGGCATTTCGGTCGATAGGAGGGGAACAGTAGTCCCGACAACTGCAGTCATTCACACCAAGCTTCCGTGGGCTTGCTTTGTTGCGCCCCGATTGCAAAGGACGTCAGTTTGCCATAGCTATTTCACTCGTACGGCGCCAGGGACCGCAGCTTATGGTCATGGCGCCGATTCCGGGGATCGACATGAGTATGCGGCGTGCTTGCTTTGACGTGCATCTGCGACAGCTGGCGCCCAAGCTCGGCGGCACGGATGCGAATGCTGCGCCAGGCTTCCAGCATCGGTACCACGACAGGAGCAAGCTCCCTTTGCAGCCCAATAGTGGCGTCGCGGCGGCTCGGAAGAATTCGCAGAACACTGTTTGGACACAGCGTCCCTAAGGACCGTTTCCTTTGCCAGGAATTCGCGGGCTATGTTCCGGGAGCCTTGTTCTACCTTCGAACCAGGCGCGGGTAAGACGGCGTGGCGCATAATCCCTTGGTTTCAATCGTGGTTCCTGCGCACAACGCGGAGGCAACGCTGGCGCGCGCACTCGATTGCCTTCTCGATCAGGAAATAGTGGATTGGGAGGCGATCATCATCGACGACGCCTCCACTGACCGCACCTCCGCGATCATCGCCGGTTATGTGGAGCGCGATGCCCGATTTCGGACATTGAACTCTTGCGCGTATAGCGCCGCCGGCGCGCGCAATAGCGGGATTTCGACAGCGCGCGGCCATTGGCTGATGTTTCTGGATGCGGACGATTGGGTGGATGCCAGCTTCCTTGCGAAAATGCTGGCCGCGCTGAAAACAGCTCCCGATGCAGTGGCGGCCTATTGCGGTTCTCGGCGCGTGATGCCCGATGGCGAACTCACCCCGCCGAGCATCTCGACGGAGGTTGCGACCCAGCCCTTCGAAACACTCGCCCGTCGGTGTGCCATCCGCACTCACGCGCTGCTAGTCGACCGGGAGACAATTGTCGAGTTGGGCAGTTTCGATGTGTCGCTGCGCACCTGCGAGGACTGGGATCTGTGGCAGCGCCTCGCGCGTCTAGGCAAAAATTGGGTGATGGTCGACGAGCCGCTCGCTTTCTATCGAGCCAGCCCCAACTCGCTCAGCCGCAATTCGGCGCAGATGCTGGTAGATGCGGAAATCGTGATCACCCGCGGCTTTTCTCCTGATCCCAGGGTCAAACACCCAGCATCAGCACACGCCAATGGAGCGATCGAGGCGAGCGGCCACACCGCTTCCGAGGCACTCGCGTGGTTCGCGTTGTGGAACGCCGCGTCGGAATGCGGCTGCGGCTCACGCTCGATCAACCCGCAGTCGCTGCGCGCGCTCCCGGCAGGACGTAAGTGGGCGCGTGAGATCGCCAAGGTGGCCTTCGATGGCCTTATGGTAGGAAGCTTATCGGTGCCAGCGCAATTGGCTGCCAGGTGGGACAGGTTCGGCGGCTCCTTCACCGAGTTGATCATCGAACTCGGCAAGCTCTGGGACAACCCCGTCGCGGGTCGCCGCGTCCAGTATCACCTTGAGCAAATGCTTCTCGACGTCGACGATCTTGCCGCGCCGCGCAGGCTGGCGCGGACACTTGGAATTCGCGTCGACGGTCGAAATCCGGCCTCGACCGAAATTCCGCAAGGAATCGATCAAATCTATGCCTATCTGATGATGGATGGCCAGATCGAGGCTGTCGTGCAATTCGGCGTGCTCGGGACAGTGACAAGGCGTCATTGGATTGAATTGCTCCTGAATGTCGTGCCCCCTGAGCGGCTTGAACGCCGGTCCGATCCGGACAGTCACTTCGGCAGACTCGCCCAATTGGCCGAGGAAGCGCGGGAGCTGGTTAGGTCGAGCGCCGAACCTGCGGAGCCTCCCGCGGCGCCGCGCCGCGCACGGGTCAGGCACGACAAGGATCGCACGTCGTTCTGGAATGGCTATTTCGCGACCGAGGATCCCTGGAACTACGGTTCGCCCTATGAGCAGGAAAAATATCAGCGGCAACTCGAAATTCTGCCTGCCGGTCCCATCGAACGGGCGCTTGAGCTGGCCTGCGCGGAGGGCCATTTCACGCGGCAGCTGGCGCCGCGAGTGGGCCATTTGACCGCAACCGACATCTCCGCCATAGCCATCGAACGGGCCCGCGCGCGATGCGGCGATCAGCCGAATATTGAATTCGGCGTACTGGATTTCTCTGCCGACACGCTGCCGGGTGAGATGGATCTGATCTTCTGTTCGGAAGTGCTTTACTATCTGGATGATCTGGCCGAGTTGCCGCGCATCGCCAAAAAATTCGCAGAGGCGTTGGCGCCTGGCGGCAGTTTCATCAGCGCACACGCATTCGTGCTGCGTGACAATGTTGAAAGGACGGGCTTCGACTGGAACACATTCGGTGCACAAGCGATCTCGGAGACGCTGGCAGCGACTGAAGGCCTCGTCTTGGAGCAATCGATCCAGACCGAGCTCTATCGCATAGACCGCTTCCGCCGCCTGTCACCCGACGACGTGGCGACGGAACCGATGATAGATCATGTGCCAATCCGCGCGCGCATCGAAATCGGGGTCGCGCGAAATATCGTCTGGGGCGGCGCGCGGGCCTTGCGCCGCGACGTTGCGCGTAGCGAGCGGCGGCAGCGTATTCCTGTCCTCATGTATCACAGCGTCTCCGATGATGGTCCGGCCGCTCTCGCCCGTTTTCGGCTCACGCCCGCCGCATTCGGCAGCCAGATGGCATGGCTGCGCTCCAATGGCTTTCACGCGATTGGGTCTGAGCAGTTGGAAGAGTTCATCGCCAACCGTCGCCCTTTCGTTGGTCGCCCAGTGCTCATCACCTTCGATGACGGCTTCCAGAACTTTGCTGACCACGCCTGGCCGACCTTGCGCACGAACGACCTGACCGCGGAAGTGTTCCTGGTGACGGACTTGGTGGGTGAAAGTGCACAGTGGGACGCCTATACCGGTCCGCCGACGCAGCTTATGGACGCCGGGACGGTGCGGCGCCTCTCCGCCGAAGGTGCGTTCTTCGGAAGCCATCTGGCGACGCATCGCGCAATCGATGGTCTGTCGAGTTCTGACTTAGCCGCTGAGCTCCTGCGCTCTCGTATGTTTATCGAACGGTGGACCGGTCGGCCAACCACGGCGTTCGCGGCACCCTTCTCTGTCACCGACCGACGGCTTGGCAGGCTGGCCAAGGAGTGCGGCTATCGAATCGGCTTCGGCGGCAGACACGGGCCGGCGGGCCTCGACTGCGATCCCATCGACCTTCCGCGCATCGAGATTCGCGGAGACCGCTCACTCGATGACTTTGTTGCCATTGTCGAGGCTGTGCTCGAAGAGCGGTGAACTTGTCAGTGTCATTTCAGTGTCCCGCTCGTTTACCTCGTTCGCAAATCTATTGGGCGACTTGGGACACGGCTGACATCAGCTCCTGCGGGTTTGGCGCCCCAAACATGTATCGCCCACCCTCTGGAACCTCCGTGAAGCTCCAGCGGACGATCCCCTGCCGGTCCAGCAGGAACTGACCGACCAGTTGTCCGTGTCCCGTTGCCATCATCTGCTCGTCGGCTTCGGTCATTTCGTAATTGTCCTTCTTGTCGAGGATTTCGCCGGCCGCAAGAGGATCCATAGGACCGGGCAACTCGCTTGGTATGTCGACCCGCATATCCATTACCGCTGCCATCGAGACCTTGTACGGCCATTTCGTCTCGTTTTGGGTGAATTCGAGATTGGGCAGTCCAAAAGCACGATGTGAAGCGCGTTCAGGGTCGGAGGCCGCGAGCAGATTCGGTATCGGGTGGTAGCGGAAATAGAGACGCGCCCGTTCGATCGGCGTGTTGACCACCGTCAGGCTCTCCACGCCCTTTTCGCGCAGTTCCGGATCAAGCCGCGCCTGGGCGGCGATATGGCGCCGGCAAAACGCACAATGCAGACCTCGAAACAGGCCGACCAGCACCGGTTTTTGTCCGCGAAAGTCGTCAAGCGCAATCTTGCCTTCCTGGGTAATGGCGTCGAGAACCAAGTTCGGCGCACGGTCGCCCGGTTGAAGCGGCACCAAGTCAGCACGCGCGGACATTTCCAACCTCCAACCCGGCTAGTCGAGAAAAGGCAGCACCACAAGCGCTTCCGGGTCGAGCCCGTGCTGGGCGCATATTCCCTGCGCCAGGGAAAAGTAGCGTTCGGCCTCGGCCAGATTGTCGAGGTCGAGATTAAGCGTTGCGAGCCCATCATAGCACGGAAACAGCAGTTGGGGCTCGCCCGTTTCGCGGGCTACGTCGAGTGCTTCGTGGAACAAGCCAATCGCCAGTTCCGGACGGCCGTTGCACTGGTGGATCTGCCCAAGCACGATCAACGGCACCGGCAGGTGCTCGCGCTGGTCGAGCGCCCGGTCGATCTCGATGGCCTTCTCGGCAGCAGGCACGCCCTCCCTTGGACAGCGATCCGTGAAAGTACAACAAGCGACCGCCAGATTGGCGAGGAGGCGCGCCTGGAAACCCAAATCACCAATATGGCGCGCCACTTCAAGACCGCGCCTACAGACCTCCATCGCCTGTGCCGGATCGATGGTCGTGTAAAGCACGCCGAGATTGGTGTAGCCGCGGCACGCCGCGCCCAGTAGACCGGCGGCTTCGGCCAATTCAATGCTACGCTCAACCTGACGCACGGCTTCACGGTTTTGCCCAAGGCGAGCCAGCGCGACAGCCTTGGTATTAAGTGCCTCGGCGGTCACGAGAGTGGCATCACACCCTACCTCGGAGACATGCTCCGTTGTCAGAGAGCGTACGCAATCCAGCGCCGCGTCTGCCCATTTTGCCGCGAGAGCGTGATCTCCGCTACGGAACGCCTGTCGGCCACGTTCTTGCCAGAGATGCGCCTGCTCGATCGGGGCATCCGCTCCATCGAGGAGCGCTGCCGCTTCAGCATAGCGGGATTCTGCGTTGTCCCGCTTGCCGACGTCCCAGAGCAGCCGACCGATCTTGCGTAAAACGCGCGCCGAAGCGACACGATCGGCTGACTCGCGGTATGCCTGCAACACCGTCTCGTAGTGATGGTGCGCGATCTCGCGGCGGCCTACCGGGCCGCTCAAATCGGCAATGCGCTCTGCAATTGCCAGTTTGAGCGGTGTTTGCCCGATCGCGCCCAACGCAGCCAGTGCTCGCTCGTAGAAACGAAGGGCGTCGTCGTTGGCGTATATCATGCGAGCGCGATCGCCCGCCGCCTGCAGGTAATGCGCGCCCCTCTCCCGCTCGGCGCTCTGTGCGAAATGATGACCGAGCACGGTCAAATCCTCGAGCCGTTCCGGCTTGTCGCCGCACAGTTGCTCCAAGGCAGCACCGACCCGCCCATGGATGTCGGTCCGGCGTTGCAGGAGCAGATTCTGGTAGATCACGTCCTGCAGCAATGTTTGCGTAAAGCGGTAGCTTTGCGACGAGACCGAGCCTGATCCAGCAACTTCCTCGATGATTTCCGCATCGCAAAGCAGTTCGCAGCCGGCTTCTAGCCGGCCGGGGTCGGCTGTCACGGCTTTCAGAAGTGTGGCATCGAAGCGCGGGCCGATTACCGCGGCTTCCTGGGCTAACCGGCGCACCTCTTGGGGCAGCCGGTCGACGCGAGCAAGCAACATTGCCTGGATAGTGGCGGGAATGCCGGTTGCGACTTCGCCTGCCACAGTCCGCCATCGCTGGCCCTCGCGCATCAGTACACCGCGATCGATAAGGCCGCGAACGATCTCCTCTACAAAAAGGGGGTTGCCGCCCGCGCGCTCGAGGATCTGGTCGAGAAGCCCTCCTGCGGAGTTTACCCAGCTCTCGCCGAAAAGCGCCGCCAGCAGGCTGCGTCCGTCATCATTGTTGAGCGGCGAAAGCCTGAGCGCTGTGTGACTGACCCGACTAGAGTCGAGCTGGCCGTTGTCCGGCGCCGGACGATGCGTGACCAGCAACATCAACCGCGTGCGTTCCAACCTGTCCATCACGAAACGTAGTGCCTCGAGCGACACGGCGTCGGCCCAGTGCAGGTCTTCGACGACAATTAACAGCGGCGACAACGCAAGCCGCCGTTCGATGATTGTGCGGACTGCGTAGAGAATTTGCCGCCGCAACTGCTCGGGCTCGACATGCTGCAAGGTGGCATCCGGGTCGCCAAGGCCGAGCACATGGTAGAGCAAAGGCATCAGCCGCTTCGCCTCCTCGCCCTGTAGGCCGAGATCGGTAAGCAAGCCTGCGAGCTTCCCCCGCACTTCGTCCCCACTGTCATTTTGCATCATCCCGGCAGCGCTGCGCACCACTGCGCCCAAGGCGCCAAATGATTGTTCGCCCAGCGGTGAGCAGGTGGCCAGCCGCACGGCGACGTTGCGAAAACGATCCTCGTCGCCGACGCGGGCGACGAACTCCTTCACCAGCCGCGATTTCCCGATACCGGCTTCTCCGACGAGGCGGACAAGTTGGGCCGAGCCGCCGCAGGCCTGGTCAAGGCTCGCCAGCATTCTATTGAACTCCGCACCACGACCTATTATCGGCGCACTGAGGCCGAGCGCCTCGAGCCCACGCGCTGCACGCGGCGCCGCAAGCGGTGCATCCAGTCGATGGACGAGCACACTGCCAGCCTTGCCGCGAAACACGACATCACCCAGCGGCTCGTAAGAGAAGGCATGCCGGGTCAGCCTGTGAGTGAGCTCGCCCACCAGCACCTCACCCGGTGCGGCCAGCGATTGCAGGCGTTGCGCCGTATTCACTGTGTCGCCGGTCACCGAATAGGATTTGGCGGTGCCGATGCCCAATCCACCAGTAACGACCGGACCAGTGTTTATGCCGATGTGGAGTAACAGAGGCGAGCCGGAGTGCGGGGTGCTTTCGCCGAGCCGCGCCGTCCGGGCGATCATGTCGAGAGCGGCGCGAAGCGCACGTTCCGGATCGTCCTCATGCGCAACCGGCGCACCGAACAAGGCGAGCAGTGCATCGCCGATGAATTTGTCGACGAAACCACCAAAGTTTCGCACGGCCGCCGTCCATTCCTTGAACAGTTCGTTCTGCAGCGCTTGCATGACCTCGGGGTCGAGCTGCTCGCTGAGTGTCGTGAAGCCGCAAAGGTCGGCGAACAGGACTGTTACCGTCCGGCGATCGGCGTCAGAGACGGGATGCAGCCCATCTTCGCTTTCGATGTTCGGAAGCAGCGACGGAGTTCGAGAAGGCGGCACAACGGTCCGGCTTGGTGTGGGAGCAGGCCGTTCGACGGTTTTTGCGGGCGCACCGACGCTTGCCCCGCATTTCGGACAGAACTCGAAATCAGGTGCGCAGGGGTAGCCGCAACTGGCGCATGGCACGGGCTGGCGCCTGCCACACCTCGGACAGAAAGCGTAACCGCCCTCAACCTCGAAACCGCAGCCCGAGCAGTCCATAGGACAAGACCTCACTAGGGGCCGTGCCGGCGTGATCTCACTACGCACTTCACGGCCAGGGTATTTCACAAGGATGAACCGATAACCGTCGACCAGCAAGCGGCAGCGCAAATGGGCATCGAACGGTCAGTGTGGGTCCGGTGGCAGAGCGCCGCCGATCAAGGCGGAAGCCGTCGTCGAAATCCCGAAAGGCATCAGCGTCAAGGAAGCGGCCGGATCAGACGCCAGAGGCTCACCCATAGATCGCCGTCGCTTTGGGGTTGCGGACCAGAAAATCAACCTGAAGCGAGGCTCAGCTCGCCTTGATCTCTGCCTGGCCGATCTTGCGCCATCGGGCGTTTTCGCGAACCAGTTTCAGGTCGTCGGTCGTCTCGGCAAGTGTCCGCAAACGGTATTGCCGGAGCAGGTCCGGGAAGAGCGCCCCTTCCGGTAGGCCGGCAAGCTGCTCGCGGACCGAGATATTTTCGTCGATGACCCGCATGCCCCAGGCATTTTCCCGAACCTGCAGCTCCGCAGCCAGATCGCGCTCTTCCGGCGAGTTTTCATCTAGCGCAGCCAGCAGGATAGAGTGGAAAAGCGCTACATAACCAATCTGTCTCAGGCCGCCCACAACCCGCACGCGCGGCAATATGGCAAGGACGAGGAACATCAGGAACAAGTTCGGCAGCAGCACGCCGTCCAGCAGCGCCTGCCTGAGATGCGGTCGCTCGAACGGGATGGAAAGACCATGCGGCCTGTCAGGCTCGATTAGGTGCCCGTTCTCGAGGACGAGCTTGCGCACGCGCTCCTCGCGGATGCCCCAGAAATAGGCCGTGGCATTGGGCAGAAATCTGCCAAATGGGCTCGATGCGGCCGCTTGCAAGGCACATTCCAGACGCTGGCGCCTTGCGGGCTCAATGAGCAGCCCGGAAAGAAGGCTGCCATCATGTTCTAGATGCCGCGCCACGGCAGCCGCGGCGAGCCGATCATCGATGAAAACCGGCAGGGCCATGCCGGAACGATCCCAATCGGCGACCAGATCCTCGTTGAGGGCTGTCAGCGCATCGGCGGCGGTTCCAAACACCTTGTCCTGGCTGGCAAGCAGTGTGCCCAGCCAGCGGCTGGCATCCGTTTCGTCGCCCACCGCTTCGAGCGCGCGCTTGTTGAGGGTGACGGGACCGGCCACGCAGGCGCTTTTGCGGCACAGTTTGTGGCGCCCCATGCCAAACAGGTTGACCTTGTCGTCACCGACATCGAGCCATCCCGGCCCCTCCCGGCCAATTGTCTCCATGGTCATCGTCGTTCCCATGAAGCTGAAGAAGGCCGAGAGCCCGTTTTCGACCGCGCCGACCCAGGCAAGCAGGAGGGCATCGAAGGTGATCCGGTCCATCAGAAGCAGGCAGTGCAGGCCGGACTGAATCACCGGTCTGTGCTCGAACTCTTCGAGGGCCTTGCCGATCTCTTCAGGCTGCATGATCACCCCAAGGCGCTGACGCAGGACTTCGCGCAGGATCGAGCGGGCAGCGATCGCCGGGCCCGATGCAGGCCTTGCCACCGGCCGCCACAGATGGCGGGCATAATCGGAAACCGGTGCATTCCAGTTCTGCTCTATGTCACGCACAACTTCCGGGCAGAGCAGCGACAGCACTGCCAGAATTTCCACCGGAGGCGTAGGGGTTGGGTCAAAGACAGCGGTCATTGGTCCCGTCTAGCCACTTGCGGCGCAAACGCCAAGGGAGACCAGACTTGCTGGATGCAGCCGGCCCACACGTAGATTGTCAACTCGATCAAAATGGTGTGAGACGAAATTGACCGTATCCTACGGAGCTCTCCATGAGCAATCACCTGTTCGCCGGCACGAATTGTTAGATTGGCCAAACAGTTAAGGCCAAACAGCGGATCTCAGAACCGCAGCCGGGCCATGCTCAGGAGGTCGTGGTACTGCCCGTCGGTAAAGCCGGCCTTCACATGCCGGCCTTCGACCTCGAAGCCGTGGCTTGTGTAGAGACGGACGGCCGGTTCGTTGTCGGCATAGACGGTCAATTCGACCCGCTTCAGGGCGCGCCAGTTGTCGGCCACGTCAAGCAGCGCGCCAAGTATGGCAGAGCCGATGCCCTTGCCGACAAAGGCATCGTCAAGGCCGATATTGATCTCGCCGATATGCGAACGGCGCGGCGAACCCTGCACAACCAGGCTGCCATGGCCGACGACCTTGCCGTCCAACTCGGCAACGATCCAGGTGGTTTCCTGGCCGGACTTGGCGATGCGCCGCTCCACCTGCTCCACCATCTCGAAGGGCATCCTGAGCGTGCCCCAGCGGAAGCCCGGCATGTTGAAGATAGCGCAGAGCGCCTCCGCATCGCTTGGCCGGACGGCCCGGAGCTGCGGCTGGATCTTCTCGGAGGATGGCGAGGTCGTGCTGGTCATGGCGCTCCCGGCAAAGCAATCGGCCCGGCACGATGCACCGGACGTCACCTAAAAATCCAGCCGTCTCCGCAACCTATGCCAATTGTGAGCTAATATACCGGGAGGCGGCGTAGAGTTTGAAGACGCCGCTGATGCCGATCCAGCCGAAAAGGGCGAGCCAGCGCAATGTCCCGGTCGCCGTCCAGTCGATCCGGTGCACCGCAGCGTCGGTGATGACGAGGCCAAGGATGGCAAGGAGGCCAACCAGAAACTGCGCCAAGCCGAGCACCAGCAGTTCCTCGCGCGGCGCGCTTCTCCAGACGAGATACACACCGCCCGCACCGGCGAGGAAGATAGCGCTGTAGACCTGAGCGTGGAAGGCATCGATCGGCCATGGCCAGAAGCCGCTGAATGTCAGGGGAAACAGCAACAGGCCGACTCCATAGAGCCCAAGGATCGCCGATTCCACCGGCATGTAGCCGCGCCATGCGGGATTTAAGATCACGCCTTTTGCAGAAGGACGGGCCCTGGTCCGCCACAGGAACAGCCCGGATACCGCGACCGAAGCAAGATAGACCAAAAACCAGAGCCAGGGCGCTTTGCGCTCGAAGTTGAAATAGCCGAGATTGATGAACGAAGCCGCCGACACGATGACGGTGAAGATGAAGGCCATGACGAGCACGAGCCTGCCGGGCGACCAGCGGTTCCAGACCAGCAACGCCACCATCATGACCATTTCGGCGGTGTAGAAGCCGCCGAGGAAGCGGGCATTGAACGGCGTGACGGCCCAAGGCCAGCGCGGCTTGACCAGCACCGGCGAAAAAAACAGGCCGGCGCCTACGATCAGGACGATGATGACCACCACCGAGAAAAGGCGCAGGGCCGCGGGAAATGGCGGGTTGTCGGATGTCGGCATGGGAGAAAGTCCCAAAGATGAATGCCTCATGGACCCATCATAGTGCCGCTTGCGGCCGGTGAAAATCCGGCCGAATGGAAATTGAGCTGTCACCGGCTTATCCATTCGAATGGCCGTACGGTCCGTTTCGAAGTAAGATGGAGCGCTCGGACCGAAAACCGGTCCGGCCAACACGCCTCTAGGGTGCATTTCCCGGAGCCTGCACGATGAACGAAGCTCAGGATCTGTTCTCGCTTCTGCGGCAATCGACCGATGTCGATCTACTGGCAATCGACGCGATCAAGCGAACCATCGAGGAGGGTAACGACCGCGAGCTTTGTCGCATCAATGTGCCAGCCTTCGCCAGCAAGCATGGCCTCGACGAGGAGCGCGCCATAAGCGCCTTTCTCCATGCGGCACGGGTGGGCATCTTCGACATTTCCTGGAATGTTCTATGCCCCGGCTGTGGCGGCGTGCTCGACACCAACGCCACGCTGAAAACCTTGCAGAAGGACGAATACACCTGCGCGCTATGCTCCGAGGGCTATTCGCCGACCCTCGACGAGATGGTCGAGGTGACATTCACCGTCAGCCCCCGCGTGCGCAGGATTGCCGCTCACAATCCACACGAATTGCCGTTGATGGAATATTTTCGCCAGATCTACTGGGCGTCCGGCGTCGATCTGCCGGAAGAGGATTTCGCGAAGAAGATGGAAGCATTCTCGCTGGAGGATATCGAGCTTGCCCCTGGTGAAAAGGCGGTTCTGCCCATACAGCTTCCGTCTGAATTCGTCATCGTCTTCGAGCCGGTCACCCATTCAGTGCAGTTCATCGACGGGAAGGGCGAACCAACAAAAGAGCGCCGAAGCCTCTCTTTGGTGTTCGACCGCGACCATGTCCAGAACCAGACGCTGGAGATGCAACCCGGCCCGTTGCGCATTTCGCTGGAGAACAGGACCGATGCCCGCGTGCTGCCGACGGTCTTCATCGCCGGCCAGGAATTGCATGACTTCCTGGGCAAACGCCGGCCCTTCCTGACCGCCAAGCGCCTGCTCACCAACCAGACTTTTCGCGATCTCTATCGCACGGATACGCTCGACATCAACCAGCGCCTGAAAATCACCAGCCTGACCTTCCTGTTCACCGACCTGCGCGGATCGACCGAGCTTTACGAGCGGGTGGGCGATCTTTCAGCCTTCGATCTCGTGCGCGAGCATTTCCAGGTTCTGCATGAGATCGTCGCGGCGGAGGCAGGCGCGGTGGTGAAGACGATCGGTGATGCGGTAATGGCGACCTTCGCGACGCCTGATCGTGCGATTGCCGCGGCCCTCAGGATGCGCGATGCCATGCGTGAGCTCAACGACAAGAGCGGGCGCGAGGATCTGCTGCTCAAGATCGGAGTCCATGCCGGCCCCTGCATCGCCGTGTCCATGAACGAGCGACAGGACTATTTCGGCCAGACGGTCAACATTGCTTCACGGGTTCAGAACCTTGCCAACGCACAGGCGATCTTCGCCACTCGTGCGGTGGTCGACGACAATCTCACCGCCGATCTGTTGCACAGGAACGCGCTGACGCCCGTGCCCCACGAGGTCTCGCTGCGCGGCATTGAGCGGGAGATAGCAGTCTATACGATCCCCTGAAGACTTGGCCCCTGAAGACTTGGCCCCTGAAGATTTGGCCCCTGAAGATTTGGGTCGTCTCGGCCCCTCAGACGCGCCTGCAGAGGAAATAACGATCGGCGGGCTCCGAAGTCGGCGGCGGGAGGCGTTGCAGCAGCGGGTGATCGAGCGGCGTGCCACTGACCGCGAAGCCGCCGACGCGAAGCAGGCGCGCAATCAGATCGGGAAGCCAGGTAGCGGTCACTGCATCGCGATCGTCATAGCCGGTGCCGATGTCGGCATGAACAAGAGCGGCGTCGATGCCAATGAACTTGCGGGCCGTCTCGCTTATTTCGCCGAGCACGAGGTTTTCAGCTTCGGGAATTGAGCTGGCGTGTGCGCCAACTTCGCGGTCGAACACCACGATCCGGCGCCCGGGCAGGCGCTCGCGCAGATGGTGGAACGTCCGGCCATTGCCGAGGCCGAGCTCGAGCACAAGCCCCTCCATCTTCGCCACCTCGGGGCAGATTTGATTGAGAATGTCGCGCTGTGCGGTCATCCTGCTGATGAAATTATCAAGGCGACTCATATGCGATTTTATGTCCTGAACCAGCAGCCCCGATCGAGGCTTGTCGCATATAGAGGCGAACGACAAACCCTGCAATAACCCAACCGGCCGCCGACAAGCGTCATACCGGGTGGAGTCGGCGGCCCGGCGCGCGGCGGAACAGCGATCTCACTTGTAGGGGTCTGCGGCGTCCCGCAAGCCGTCGCCGAGGAAGTTGAACGCCATGATGACGAGAATGACGGGGAGCATCGGCAAAAGCAGCCATGGATAGAAAGCGATGACGCTGACGCTGCGCGCCTCGGTGAGCAGGATGCCCCAGCTGGTTATCGGGGCCCTCAGGCCGAGCCCGAGGAAGCTCAGCGCCGTCTCGCCCAGGATCATGCCGGGGATGGAGATCGTCGCCGTCGCGATCAGATGCGACATGAAGCCGGGAATGAGATGCCGCCCGATGATGCGGCTGCTTCTGGCGCCCATCAATTGCGCGGCCAGAACATAATCCTCCTCGCGCAAGGCTAGAAGCTTTGAACGCACGGCCCGCGCCAGTCCGGTCCAGTCGAGCAGCCCGAGGATGACGGTGATGCCGAAATAGATCAGGATCGGACTCCAGGTTATCGGCATGATCGCCGCCAGAGCCAGCCACAGCGGAATGCTGGGGATCGATTGCAGAACTTCGATTATCCGTTGAACGATCAGGTCGAAGATACCGCCGTGATAGCCGGCCAGTCCGCCGATGACAATGCCGAGCAGGAAGCTGAAACTGATGCCGACGAGGCCGATTGTCAGTGAAATGCGTGCGCCATAGATCATGCGCGAGAGCACATCGCGTCCCAGCCTGTCAGTGCCGGCTAGAAAGAGCTGGCCGTTTTCGGCAGGGCAGACAAAATGCCTGTCACCTTCGATCAAGCCCCAGAACTGATAACTGTCGCCCTTGCAGAAGAAACGGATCCGCTGAACATCATCCTTTTTCTCGATGTAGTTCCGCTTGAGCGTGTCCATATCCAGCGTCATCTGGCGGCCATAGACGAACGGACCGACGAACTGGCCGTCGTGGAACAGGTGCACCCGCTGCGGCGGCGAATAGATGTAGTCCATGTTGCGCGTGTGCAGATTGTAGGGCGCCAGGAACTCGCAGATCAGTATCCCGAAATAAAGCGCCGCCAGGAATATGCCGGATATAACGGCAAGCCGGTGCTTCCGGAATTTCCACCACATCAGCCGCAACTGCGACGCCTGAAAGACTTTCGACTGCTCCGGCGTCATCGCCTCGACCGACTGCAGGTCAAAGGGCGCGGTGGAAACATAGTGCTGCAGTGGAGCACCCGGAGCGGGCAGGGGCGAATGCGTGTTCATTTGGTGCTGCCGCCCTGCAAACGAATTCGTGGATCAAGCAGCGCCAGCGCTAGGTCGGAAATCAGGACACCGATGACCGTCAGGAAGGCGAGGAACATGAGGAACGACCCTGCCAGATACATGTCCTGGCTTTGCAGCGCCTTGATCAGCATCGGCCCGGTCGTTTCCAAAGACAGCACTATCGCGGTGATTTCGGCGCCGGAGATGATGGCCGGCAGGATAGAGCCGATGTCGGAAATGAAGAAATTGAGCGCCATGCGCAGCGGATATTTGACCAGCGCCTTGAACGGATGAAGTCCTTTGGCGCGCGCGGTCACGACATATTGCTTGTGTAGCTCGTCGAGAAGATTGGCGCGCAGCCGCCGGATCATGCTTGCCGTGCCTCCGGTGCCGATGATCAAGACCGGAATCCAGAGATGGGCGAGGATCGACTTCGCCTTGGCCCAGCTCATCGGCTCGCCGAGATATTGCTGGTCCATGAGATGGCCGATGGATGTGCCGAACCAGATGTTGGCGAAATACATCAGGATCAGCGCCAGCATGAAGTTCGGAATCGCAAGGCCGAGAAGGCCGAAGAAAGTCAGGCCGTAGTCGCCCCAGCTGTATTGATGCGTGGCGGAGTACATGCCGATCGGAAAGGCGATGAGCCAGGTGAAGATGATCGTGACGAAGGAAACCAGCACCGTGAGCCACATTCGGTCCCCGACGACATCGCGAACCGGCAGCTCATATTCGAAGGAATAGCCGAAATCGCCGTGTAGCATCCCGCCGACCCAGTAGAAGTAGCGAATGAGCGGTGGCTGGTCGAAACCATATTCCTCGCGCATCATCTCGATGCGGTCGGAATCCACCGCTTCGCCCTGAGCCCGAAGCTCGGCAACATAGCTGTCGAAATAGTCGCCTGGTGGAAGTTCGATGATCGTGAACACCAGTGCCGATATGACCAGCAGCGTTGGAACCATCACGGCAATGCGCCAGACAAGATATCGAAGCACGCTCAGGAGTCTCCAAGCCAGAATGTATCCGGCATGTAGACACCGAAATAGGCGGTCGGGTCGTAGCCGTAGAGAGCCTTGTCAGGCAGATTGCGCAGCCGCGAGGACGCCAGAACCGGCTGATGCGTTCCGTTCACGGTGCCGATGGAAAACACCTGATCGGTGTAGATCGACAGCATCGAGTTCCAGATTTCGGCGCGCTCCGTGGCTTCGGTAGATGCGTTCCAGCGCTTGAGTAAAGCCATCAACTCGACCACAGGCGGAAGATCGGGCGCCTCACCGACCTTGCCATGAGACAAGTAGTGGGCACCCCAGAGCGGCCATTGCAGCTGGTCGTCGATGGTGGGGGCCAGCTGGTACGGGTTCATGTCGGCGGTCGGCACGCCATTGTCGATGCCCGACCACATCGACATCATGACCTGGCCGCCAAGCGCGCGGCTGCGGAAGATATCGCGCTGCGAAGTCCGGATGAACAGGGCGATGCCGATCTTGCGCCAGTGATCGGTGATGAGTTCGAGCGCGTCGGTTTCCAGCGTGCTTTCGCCGGCCGTTTCCACTATGATCTGCGCAGGGCGTCCATCGGGAAGTATCCGCAGGCCGTCATCGTCACGCGTCTGAAGCCCGACCTCGTCGAGCAGGGCGTTGGCCTGGTCTGGATCATGGGCGACCCAGGCTTTCGCGAATTCCGGCCGGTAGAGCGGGCTCTCCGGCAGGACCGTATCGGCACTTTCCTGTGCCAATCCGTAGAACACAGCCATATTGATCTCGCGCCTGTCCACAGCGAGCGAAAGGGCACGGCGCACGCGCACGTCACGAAAAAGGCCACGCCACACCTGGTCGGAACAATTCAGATTGGGCAGCAGCGCCAGCCGCGAACCCTGTGTGCGTTTCCAGAGATGCATCTTCACCGGGTAGCGCTTCTCCGCGTCCTTCAGGAAGGAGTAATCGCTGAAGTCAATTCCCATGCATTGCAGGTCGCTCTCGCCCGCACCGGTCTTGGCCGAGATGATCGCCGACGAGCTGACATTCATGACGATCCGGTCAACATAGGGCAGTTGCCGGCCATTCTCGTCCATTCGATGAAAGAACGGGTTGCGCTCGAAGACGAATTGCTCGGCCGGCGGTTTGGTCCGGTTCTGCCAGGGATCGAGCGTCGGCAGTTCCGGGTTCTCCGGGCGATACTGCCGCGACATGCGGATATGCAGGAGCGTCCATTTCTTGGCCCGGTTCTCCTTCATCAGGCCGGCGAGCCGGAATGGATCCTGGTATTTCTTGTGGAACTGCTTGAGATAGGCGGCCGGCAGAACAAGCGATAGCGGCGAAGCAGCAGCGAGCTTGGGCAGGAAGTCGGGATTGGGCGCATTCCAACTATAGCGGACCGTCAACGGATCGACGATCTCGAAGCGTGGCGGCCTGCCGTCCGCCAGCAGGGTCGGGGCAAGCCCGCCCTGCGAAAGCTCATCATTCAGCCAGACATCTTCCCAGCAATAGCGAAAATCCTCCGGCGTCAGCAGGCTACCATCAGACCATTTATGCCCTTCCCGAATCTTGAAAGTGAAGACGCGATCATCCGCTACGTCGAAACTTTCGAGAATGTCGGGTTGCAAGTTAAGCTTTTCGTCATAGCCGACCAGGCGAGCATATCCGTAGATCGTCATCATCCGGATATCTTTCTGGCTGCCGATGATCGTGCGCAGCGTGCCGCCATACTGGCCGGGCTGCCGGCCCATCGCGGCGAGGTTCAACGCGCGCGGGCTCTTGGGCAAGCGTTCGGCGAGTGCCGGCAGCGCCCTGGCCTTCAGCCGCGGCTGAAGAAATTCCGGCTCCAGATCGCCGGCGCGCGACGTGCCCGGCAGAAATGCCGAAGCCATGAGTCCAAGGACGGTGCGCCGGCTGATCAATGGCGTAACTCGCTGACATCGGCCGTACGCCGGGCCAGCACGAGGTGGCCGCCGCCAAGGTCGAGCGGCGACAGCATGCCCTCGTCGCCTTCGTCGCGGAATTGCGGTCCCCATGCGCTGGTGTCGGATGCGCCGCCGAGCTGCAGCGTCTTGAAATCCATCGGCCTGTCGAGATCGGGGAAAGGTACTGCAGCTACTAGTGAGCGCGTGTAGGGGTGGACCGGTTTCCTAAGCAGAATTTCGCGCGGCGCGAGCTCGACGATACGCCCGCCGCACATCACCGCGATGCGGTCTGCCATGTAGTCCACCACCGCCAGGTTGTGGGATATGAACAGGTAGGTCAGGCCCAGTTCCGTCTGCAGGTCCTTCAGAAGGTTCAGGATTTGCGCCTGGACAGAGACATCGAGTGCCGAAACCGGCTCGTCGCAGATCAGGAGTTCAGGCCCCAGCGCCAACGCGCGCGCGATGCCGATACGCTGACGCTGCCCGCCGGAGAAACTGTGCGGATAACGCTTGATGAAGCGCGGATCGAGCCCGATTGCCTGCATCAGGCTCTTGACCGTGGCGAGTCGGGACGCGGCATTGCCACGTTGATGGATTTCCAGCGGCTCGCTCAAGATGTTCTCCACCGTCATGCGAGGTGAAAGCGACGAAACCGGATCCTGGAAGACCATCTGGATTTTCGCGCGCAGCATGCGCAGGGCGTCTCCCTCGGCTTCCAAGACGTCGATCGGACCATCGCGGCCGTTGAAGATCACAGAGCCGCCGCTAGGGGTGACAGCCCGCATGAGGATCTTGCTGACGGTGGTTTTGCCGCAGCCGCTTTCGCCGACAAGACCCAGGCACTCACCCCGCCTGATATCGAAGCTCACGCCGTCCACGGCGCGAACAGAGGCTTGATGATCTTCGCCGAACCATCCGGACTTGCGGATGGTGAAGGTCTTTGTCAGATCCCTGACCGACAGCAGGATGTCGTCCGGCCCCTTCGATGCCGGCGCCGTCTGCTTGCCGAGCAGGTTCCCGACATTCACCGGCACCTCGCGGAGCGCCTTTAGCCTTTCGCCAGGCTTCAGGTCGAAATGCGGAACGGCTGCCATCAGGCCCTTCAGGTAAGGGTGGCCTGGCCGGCGGAATATCGCCTCCACAGGTCCCGCTTCCATGATCTCGCCCTGGTACATGACCACCACCTCGTCGGCGACATTGGCGACCACGCCAAGGTCGTGCGTGATCAGCAGCATCGCCATGTTCAGCTTCGTCTGAAGCTCGCGCAGCAATTGCAGGATTTGCGCCTGGATGGTGACGTCCAACGCCGTCGTCGGCTCGTCGGCGATCAACAGGGCGGGCCGGCAGATAAGCGCCATGGCGATCATGGCGCGTTGACGCAATCCTCCCGAAAGTTCAAAGGGATACATGTCATAGGCGCGCTTGGGGTTGGGAAAGCCGACAAGGCCGAGCATTTTCTCGGTCCGCGCCTTGCGCTCCACCCGAGCCATGGGCGTATGAATCTGCAGGGATTCGCTGACCTGATTGCCGATCGTGTGCAGCGGCGACAGTGATGTCATCGGCTCCTGAAAGATCTTGCCGATGCGGCTGCCTCTCAACGCCCGGATTTCGGGTCCGTCACGCGGCATCTGCAGGATATCCTGCGTCGTGCCGGGCTTTTCAGGATCGGAAAACAGGATACGGCCGCGAACATGGGCTGTGTTCGGCAAAATGCCCATCACTGCCTGGCTGAGAACCGATTTTCCGGAACCGGACTCGCCCACAAGCGCGGTAACCTTGCCGGGCAGGACGCGAAGATTTGCACGCCTGACGGCATGCAAGGGTCCCCCGATAATGGCAAAAGAGATGCCAACATCCTCGATCCGCAGCAGATCAACACCCGAATTCATTCTCAGACCAGCCCCACTCTGGCGGCCTGCCAGGCGGCAGGCCCAAAAAGCGAGACTAGCGTATTGCCAGCCTAGAGCAACTTGGATTCGAAACGGTCGCCAGTTCCCTGGCGGAACCGGCGACCGGACTGCATACCAAGGCGTTCGGATCAGATCGCGGCGGTTACTGGAGCTTCCTCGGGTCGGCCGCCGACAGCCGCGCGGCATCGCGATGAAGCAGCATGACCTGCTCGGCGTCCGATATTCGGTCGTAAATCGGCTCCAGCGCACCGTCTTCATCGAGCGCGAGAGCACCCGACAGATCGGGTGAAAGCACCGTCAGCTTCTGCTTGATGCCCGCCAGTTCCTCCTTGCCGAGCGTCAGCCAGCTGTTGGCGCCGCAATAGCTGGCGAAGTCTTTGCTGGCGAGAACGCTGTGCGGATGTTTCTTGGTCAGGGTCTGGAGGCGCTGGACCTCGTTTACAGCCGAGCCGAAGACAGAGAATGTGAGCCGGTCTGTAAGCCCGACATTGCCAAACATCACATTGCCGACATGCAGGCCGATACCAAACTTTATGTCGCCTAACCCCTGCTCCTTTCTGCGCAGATTGAGATCCATTATGCGCGCGCTAGCCTTGTGCGCTGCCGCAAGAGCAGCCTGGCAAGCGATCTCGGACTGCGAGCGATGCCTTTCGCAAGGGTAGACGGCAATGAAGCCATCACCTATGAAACTCATGATCTGCCCGCCGCTGCGATTGAAAGGTGCGGCAACGGCGTCGAAAAACTGGTTCAGCGTATCGATATAGATTTCGCGGCCGGAGGTTTCGGCAAGCCTTGACGACCCGCGCATATCGGCCATGACCAGTGCGGCCCGGATTGTATCGCCCTCGCCGCGCTTGATCTGGCCGTCCAGCACGCGCCTGCCGGCGTCGCCGCCGAGATAAGTGGTCATCATGTTGTCGGCGAGCTTGGTGAGCACCGCCATCTTGGTTGCGATGGCGAGATGGTTCTGGATGCGCAGCAGCGCCGAAATCATGCTGTCGCTGAAGCCTGCAGCACTGTCGGTGGACCAAGATCCCAGCATGCCCTGACTGGTATTGCCGCTGAAGGGATGCACGAAAGCCATGTAATCGGTGACGCCCATAAGCCTGAGGTCATCGAAAACAGGAAATTCCGACGACACTGACGGGTCGAGCCGGCGCCGCAGATGGTCGAGCTTGTTGCTGAGCAGATGATAGTATGGGCTGGTCAGGAATCTGTCAGAATGAACGCCGTCCTCCTTGCGGAAGCCTTCCACTTCCAGGCCCTGGCCGCGGAGCCAGGTGAAGCCAAGCGCGTCATAAAGCGGATGAAGCATCGAAAAGCTCAAATGCACCCGCTTCAACGGCAGGCCGGCAGCAGCCAGCCGTTCACAAAAGCCCTTTACCAATGTTTCCAGGTCGTCGCCCGCCAGCGCCGATTGGGTCAGCCAATCGGCAACCTTATCCATGAGAATGGCAGAAATTTCTGCTTGCGCTGTGCTCATGCTGTCTCCGAACTCTTGGGCCTCATGTGGCGAGGCTGCCGGCGGGATGCAATCACGATCCTGACAGCGGGCAAAAAATTCGCCGGCTCGGACGCCATCAGGCCTTCACCACCGTCTCTCGGGCTAGCCCGAGGCGGCCAAAAACATTGCGTGTGTCGACGATCAGAGGAGCGTGATCAGCGATCGCCTGATAGTCGATCGCGTCGTGGTCGGTTGCAACGACGACAGCGTCGAAATCCTTCAAGGCCGCCTCGGTCAAGTCGACCGAGCGACGCCCCTTGATCGCCATATGCTCCCGTGTGGTCGGGATTTCGGTAACATGCGGATCGTGGAATTCCGCCTTGCCGCCCCATTCCTCGATGAGTTCAATGAGCCGCAATGAGGGGCTTTCGCGGATGTCGGGCACATTCTTCTTATAGGCGAGCCCGATGATGAGAATGCGCGAGCGGCTGAGCGCCTTGCCGTGGCGCCGGTCCAGCGCCTTCGCCAGTTCATCGACCACATGACGCGGCATAGCCGTGTTGATCTCTGCGGCCAGCTCGATGAAGCGGGTCGGCAGTTCGTATTCGCGCGCCTTCCACGTCAGGTAGAAGGGATCGATCGGAACGCAGTGCCCGCCAAGTCCAGGGCCAGGATAGAAAGGCATGTAGCCGAAGGGCTTGGTCTTTGCCGCCTCGATCACCTCCCAGATGTCGATGCCCATCGCACCGAGCACGACCTTCAACTCGTTGACGAGGGCTATGTTGACCGAGCGGAAGATGTTTTCCGTCAGCTTGACCGCCTCGGCGGTCGCCGTGGTGGAAACCGGAACGACGGTCTTGACCACGCCCTGGTAGAAAGCCTGCACGAGCGTCGCCGCTTCAATGCCGTCACCTGCCACGACCTTGGGGATCGTCGCGACTTCAAAGCTGCGGTTGCCGGGATCCTCGCGCTCGGGCGAGAAGCCGAGGAAGAAGTCTATCTTCGACTGCAAGCCGGTCTTTTCCAGTATGGGCTTGATCACGTCGTCGGTGGTGCCAGGATAGGTGGTCGATTCCAGCACGATCAGCTGGCCGAGACGTAAATGCTTCGCGATGGTGCCTGCCGTGTTTCTGACAAAGGAGAGGTCCGGCTCTCGGTGTTTCGTCAGCGGTGTCGGAACGCAGATGATGATGACATCGCAGACGGCCAGTTCGGCAAAATCCGCAGTGGCGCGGAACCGTCCGATCGCCACCTCGCTGGCAAGGGCTGTGGACGTCACCGCCTCAATATAGGACTGGCCGTTGTTCAGGCTCTCGACCTTCTGGGCTTCGACGTCGAAGCCGGAAACCGGGAAGCCGGCGCGTGCGATCGCAACCGCCAGCGGCAACCCGACATAGCCCAGTCCGATCACGCCGACTTGCGCGGCACGCGTCGAAATCCGGTTCAGAAGACGGTCATATGTCGATCGTGAGGCGTCCAAAAATCTGCTTCCCGTCAATTCGGACAGGCTGTCCGCGCCCATGGCGAGGCGCACCATGGTCCCAAGAACCATTGCCGAGGCATATTGCGGAAAATCGGTTTCCGCAAGCCGTCATCAGACCGGCACCTTCGCCTTCAGGCTTGCGGCAGCAATCGCATAGCCGCCGGCGGCGCCATCGATGAAATGAACGTGATCGCGCTGCAGCGGCGATGCGACGAGGCATGTCATCAAGGCCGATTTCTGGCGGTGCAGGCCATAGTTGCAGATGCCCGCCTCTTCCGCCTGTTTCAGCCGGTTCTCGATCCGTTGCATCACATCCGCGTCAACGTCGATGGTCATCTTCAAGCCGTCGTCGAACTTCCGGAAATCCGAATTGCTGGCCACGTCGCGTTTGTAGATCTTCGGATCGAAACTGCCGATCGTCCAGCCATATCTATCCGTAACAGCCGTAAGCGTCATCAGGAACACTACCCACAGCTTCGATAGCCACCGCCATCCTGCGGGTGCCATGGCCCGCGCCTCGATATCGAGGCCGGCGGGCAGAAAACTGTAGCTCGGCCCGTTCACCGGCACCGGGTGGCCATCGCGTTCCTGCCTGCCGGCAAGGGCGATGATGTCGGAAGCCAGAAACTGAAAACCGCGCAGGTCGCGCAACGCCCCCGGTACGGCTATGATCGAGACGATTTCGCCATGCCGGGCTTCGATCGGGTTCCAGCGGCAGGAGAGGCCGGTCAGATCCGGCCGCGCGCCGGCCGGCGCAGGATCGATGCGGTAGCGCCCGGCTTTCATCTCGGCTTCCGCCCAACTGCCGCCACCTCCGGCGAACATGGCATAGAAGACCGCTTCGGAGGCCTGGAACCTCGCCACGCGAACGTCGAGGCCTTGCGCTCTTATATCCTTTATCGGCACGATTGCGGCACGCAAGGTCAGATCCAGTTCGTCCGCCACCCATCTCTGGACAGCCGCCAGCGCGTTGCGGATGATCTCCAGCGCCGAGCCAGGAAACGCCACGAGCGCGCCGTCGCCGCCGAAGACAAAGGGAAGATCTTGCCTACCCAGCGCATTGAGCAGCGCCGAAATGACGCTGGCACCGGCCATATTGACGGTTTTATAGCGCCCCGCCTCGATCGCCTTGGTCGAGCCGACGATGTCTGCGGTGGCCAGCGCCCAGCCATCGGGGAGAGGCCGATAGTTATCGATATCGGCAACGCTTTCGAACCTTGCGAAGACCGGCAAAGAAGCGACAAACGGGTCGGACGCGGCAGCTGTTTCCATGAGCATCAGATAGCACATTCCAGTGCTTGAAGGTGAAGTCGATCATGGTTCGAAATTGACTTGCGCAGGCTTTCCGATGATAGGGTCCGGCGATGCGAATTGCTTTCTACGCGCCGCTGAAGTCACCCAATCATCCCGTTGCCTCCGGCGACCGCCAGATGGCACGGATGCTGGTCAAGGCGCTGGAGCATGGTGGGCATAGCGTCGAACTGGCATCCGAATTGCGCTTGTATCTACGCGGACCGGAGTCGAAGAGTTTCGATGCGCTCAAGACCGAGGCCCGAGAGGAGGCTGCGCGGCTGACCAAGCTTTGGGATCGTGACGGCAAGCCCGATCTCTGGTTCTCCTATCATCCCTATTACAAGGCGCCCGACCTGATCGGGCCCGAGCTGGCGTCGGCCTTTGCTGTCCCCTACGTGACAGCGGAAGCCTCCTATTCGAGGCGGCGCAACGCCGGCTTGTGGGCCGATACGCAAGCGTTGGTGGCGCGAGCCGTCGAACAGGCAGCGCTGAACATCTGCTTCACGCAAAGGGATCGTCAGGGACTGACAGATGCGATTCCCGACGCCGCTCTCGGCATGCTTTCGCCATTCATCGACACATCGGTATTCCGGGAACTGCCGGCACGGGGTTGTCCGACGCGCCTCGTTACCGTCGCCATGATGCGCCCGGGCGACAAAGTCGAAAGCTATCGCATGCTGGCGCAGGCGCTCGGTCCGATCGGCCACGTGCCCTGGACCATGTCGGTCGTCGGGGATGGGCCTGCCCGTGACGAGGTCAAAGCGCAATTCGCCGGCTTGCCCGCCGACCGTATCGAATGGCTTGGCGCGATTGAGCCAGCCGCCGTGCCGGATGTCCTCTACCGTGGGGGAATTTACGTCTGGCCGGGTTATGGCGAGGCCTATGGCGTTGCCTATCTTGAAGCGCAGGCCGCCGGCCTTCCGGTGGTGGCTCAGGACATCGCCGGCGTGCCGGAGGTCGTGCGGGATGGCCAGACCGGGTTTCTCACCCCGCCGGGCGATGTGGCGGCGTTCGCTTCTGCCATTGAAAGGCTTCTGGCCGGCAATGACGAAAGAACCATCATGGCCGCGGAAGCCAGGCGTTTCATCCTCGAAGAACGTTCCCTCGGTGTTGCAGCGGCGCGTCTGGCCAAACTTCTTGCGAAGATCCCGGTTTCATGACATCCGATCAGATCTGGCAGCCCTTGGTGGAAGAACTGGCGTGCCTGCAACGGGCGGACCGTAAGGCAGAGTTCTGGCTGCGCGACGACGACGCCGTGGATCCGACGCCTGCGCTCGATCGGCTGCTCGACCTTACCGGTAAATTCGCGGTTCCGGTCACTCTGGCCGTCATTCCGGCCCTGACTGATGAGAAGCTTGTCGTCCGGCTTGCCGAGGCGCCGCATGCCACGGTCGCCATCCATGGCTGGGCGCACCGAAATCATGCGCCCGAGGACCAGAAAAAGCAGGAACTCGGCGCGCATCGGCCACGCGAGGCGGTGCTCGATGATCTGGCTCGAGGGCTGACGCACGTAACCGACCTGCACCGCGCATGTGCCGTTCCGATGCTGGTGCCACCTTGGAACAGGATCGACGCCGGCTTGGTATCCGACCTTGGATCGATAGGATTTTCGGCATTGTCGGTCTATGGGCCGCCGAGGCCGGCTTCACTTGCAGTCATCAACAGCAATGTCGACATCATGGATTGGCATGGCACGCGCGGCTGCCGCGATCATGGCCTATTGGTTCAGGCTATCATCGCGCAATTGCAGCATGCAATCGACGGCGGCGAACCGGTCGGCCTGCTCACCCACCATCTCGTGCATGATGAATCGGCCTGGCTCTTCCTCGAACGGCTGTTCACAGTCACCACACAGACTGAAGCCTGCGCATGGCTTCCGATCAGGACATTGATCGGGCGCAGCGCCGCTAGAGCAATTCCAGGAAAAGTGTGAGCGGTTTTCCCGGGAAAAGCGCGTAGCGCTTTCCCTTGGGAATTGCGTCAAAACAGATAGAGAGGAAAATAGCTCAGCGCTTTTTGCGCAATGAGACTGGAAATTTGAGCGTCTGGCCATCCCGCGCGGCAAAAGCGCCGGTAAACCTGTCTTTGGCCAGTTTCTCGATCTCGTCCAGTTCCTCGTCGGTCCGTGTCGGATCGTGGTGAAACAGCGCAAGCCCCCGCGCACCGGCCGCCTCACAGAGCTTGACGCCCTGTTGCCATGTCGAGTGCCCGTAACCGCGGCGGCGTTCCATTTCCTCCTCGGTATAGGTGCAATCGTAAATGACGAGGTCGGCATCTTCGATCAGGCCGAGCACCGCCTGATCGAGTTTGTCCGGCTCGTGCTCAGTGTCTGTGATCACCGCCACGACGCGGCCGCCCCATTCGACCCGGTAGCCTATGCAGCCGCCCGGATGGATAAGGCTGCCGGTTCGGATCACCACCCCTTCGCGCGGCCGAAGCACGTCTCCGGATACGAAATCGCGATAGTCGAGGCTTGCCTTGCAGATCTCCAGTTTCACCGGAAACCACGGCGGCCGCATGAACTCATCGACCATCTGCCGGGTCGTCATGTGTCCTGCAAGATGCCCGGACCAAAGCGTAACCTTGGCGCTCCGGTCATAGATCGGCGCAAAAGAAGGCAACCCGATGATGTGATCGTAGTGGCAATGGGTGAAAAGCAGGTCGAAATCGGTCACGGCCAACGCCTGAAGCGCCCCGCCGGCAGGCCGTAGGCCAGAGCCCGCGTCGAACAGAAGCGTATGCTTACCGCATCGCATCTCAATGCAGATTGTGTTGCCGCCATAGCGAGAGAATTCTGGCCCTGATACCGAAATGCTGCCGCGCACACCCCAAAACCTGACCAGGAAAACGTCGTCGTCCATGCTACCCCTTCGCCCATCTTAGCCAAACAACTGCTGCTATGCGAGACAGGCTTTCTCCGGGCGACCTTCTCAGCAAGAGGACAATGCCATCACGACGGCGAGAATTGAGTGCACGTCTTCGTTATTTGGCGCTTCGTGCGTCGATCAGATCCGCGGTCGTATGGCTTAGGCGATCGGCAAGAACCCGCAATATCTCGATGGTCATTTCCGGGAACTCCCTCATAAGCCTCAGGAAATGATCCTTACGGATTCTCAAGACTTCCAGCGGACTTGCCGCTCTGACGGTGGCAGTGCGGGAGCTGTTGCACAATATGGCGATCTCGCCAACAATCGAATTTGACTCCAGTTCGGCAACTTTTATCGGTCCGCTGTCGGAATCGACCAGAATATCCGCCCTGCCTGAAAGGATGACATAGGCGGCGTCTCCCTCGTCGCCCTGCCGGAAAAGGATCTGGCCGGCGCTGTAGCTCACACGATCGGATGTGAACGCAAGCAGCTTGAGCTTTGTCGGCTCGATGGCAGCGAACAAGGGAACGCGTTGCAGCATTCCAACTTCATCCTTGAGCAGCATTGTCGCAAACCTTCCCAATTCGCTTTTGCCAGACTAGACCAACGGACGCCCAGATGGAATCAATTCTGTTTCCGGGATGGCGAGACGAACCACGCGAATGGTAGCGAGCCCGGATCAGGTGCAAACCTCAATCCCTTGACCTTGCAACAAGTTCCCACCGGCAGAATGATCCCATCGGAATGTCCAAAGCTCTATGACAGCAGTTCCTTGAAGATACCGTCCCCTGCCAAAAGTGTCTCGTGTGTTCCGTCTTCCACCAAACGACCCGAGTCGAAGACGACAACGCGATCGAACATCATCGCCATTGCCGGATTCGTCACGACCCACACAATTGCCGGCGAATGGCCGTCGCGTCTGGCTTCCTCGAGAACGTTTCGCAGCACCTTATCCTGCATGCGCTGGTCGAGCGCCGACAGCGGCCGGTTGAGAATGAGAAAATCGGGACGCTTGATCAGGGCCCGGGCAACATCGAGCTTCTGTCGCTGTCCACCGGTCAGCCGCCTGCCACCGGAGCCGACGTTGAAGTCCAGGCCGACATCCAGAAGTTCGTCATAAAGCCCCAGTTCGTCAAGGATGTCATAGACGATAGACCGTATACGGTCCGGCGCGTCGGGATGGTTGGTGCCCACACGCCCGAACAGGACATTGTCCATGACGGTAGCCGCGGCAATGTATTTGGCAGGATCATATCGTTCGACTGCATTTTGCAGCTCGGGCGGCAGGTTTTCATAGAAACGGTTGCGTGCAGCGACGATCTTGCTCATGAGCTCGTCGCTCAGCAGACCGAAGCGGTGCCGGGGCTCGATATAGTTAAAGCTCAAGGTGATGATCATGGCGCGGTCGTTCTCCGAAACCGCCTCGTAGGGACGGTTCTTGAGCCGTTGCAGCAAGCTTTCGTAGGCGGGTATCTCCTCGGCGCTCATGAAGGCGAGCTGCTGGAAGAACTGGTGATCGGGCGGCAGGTCGGCGAACAGCTCGATCGCCTGTTCGGCGATCTCCATGCCCATTTCGTAGAACGTGCGGTCGAGGCCGACTTGCTTCAGCACAGAAGCAAAATAGGGATTGGCCGCCAGAGCCCTGTCGGCCAGTTCGGGGCCGGCGGCAGCGCCGAAGAGCAGGTTTTGGCCAATCGTTGCTTCCTTGTTGTACGCGCCCGGTTCGAAAGGAGCCACCAGTCCGCTCAGCCCTTCGTGCTCCAGCCGGGTTCGCAGCGCCGCACGCAGTTCGATGATCCGCCTGGCAAGCTCCGTGTGACGCGTGAGGTCGGCCGAAGAGCGCAAGCCAAGATCCAGAATGTCGCGCGACAGAACAACCGCGTCGAGCACCCGGCGCACGGCTTCAAAGAGGTCGTGCGGGCCGGTAGCGCCAGCGGAAGCATAGTTGATCCAGTCGCTGTGGATATCAAGCTCCGGATTGCCCGACCGACGCGCCTCGTCGATGTTCCAGCGGCGCTGGTCTGCCGCAGCACCCTCATAAGTCACCGATGTCAGCGGCGCATGCTTCAACCCGTAGAGCAGGTTATCGCGGAGGCTTGCCTGGAACAGGAAAACATCCGAAGAGGCATAGGACATGCGCCGGCCGGTCACTGCTTCGGGGAGTTCAAGCAGGTCGTCGGCGCCCGAAGCGACCCTTCCGCTGTCCGGCCGATTCAGCCGCGCGAAGGCTTCTGCTAGCGCCTCCGCTCCACCTGTTGTGGTGCTGACCAGCGCCACCGTCTCACCCGGCTTGACCTGGAGGGAGATATGATCGAGGAGCATTGCACCGCCATCGTCTGCCATGGACAGATTGATGGCCGACAGGGGGTTGGTCATCGGAGCGGGATCGTCGATCGTCAATGCCCCGATTGTCGGCGCAATGAGACCCTCGGCGGTAAACTGTTCAACGACCTGCTGATATTTGACCTGGACATCCTGCCGCGCCTGATCCCAATCGATCAGTTCTTTCATCGGTCCGGGCAGGTCCTTGTAGGCGCCGATCACGGCCACGAGCTGGCCGACGTCCAACCGGCCCTGGATGACCAGGTACCCGCCGATCATGTAGAACAAAAAGGGCGTGACCTGCGCGAGAAAATTGTTGAGGAACTTCACCATGAATTTCCATTGGTAAAGATCGAAACGGATTTTAAAGATAAGCCCGAGCCGGGCAGCTATGTCGGCCCGCTCGTAGTTTGATGTGTCGTGGACGTGCACCGCGCCGATGCCGTCGACGATTTCGCCAACCCGGCCCGAAAGCGCGCGCGCCGTCAACTGCCGCTCGCGCCCGAGCACGATCAGCCGCCGCCGCATTCGCGGGATGAGCACGATCTGGATCCCCACGATCACGGCCGCTATCATTCCCAGCCAGACGTTCTGGACCATGATGAACAGCATGGCCGTCAGCGCCTGGCCGCCGAGCAGCACCGGCTGCACGAAGGCATCGCCGATGAAGCCGCCCAGCGGCTCCACCTCGTCCTTCACCATGGTCGCCACTTCGGCGGATTTCACCCGCTTGAAGTAAACCGGCGGAAACCGCAGCACACGATCGACCAGATCGAAACGGATACGCCGCAGCATGCGTTCGCCGAGGCGGCCCTTGTAGGTGTTGATGTAGAGTTTGAACAGGCCGTTGATGATGACTAGCAAGAGAAACACAACGCTCAGCGCAAACAGCGTCTCCTTGCGATCGAGCTGAAAACCGGAGAAGAACTGGACCTCTCCAATGAACGGCAGGTTATAGTGTAGCCTCATGAATGGCTGGGTCGCGCCCGGTTGCTCGAAGCCGCCACCTTGGATCGGGCCGTTGACGATCAGCTTCGGCAGGTCGAAGGACATGAAATACGGGATCATCGAAAGCACGACGATCATCAATATCCAGAGTTGCTGCTTCTTGGTGTGCGTCCAGATATAGCGGGCTAGGCTGGGTTCCATATGCGGCTGTGGACCCTTCAGTTGGAAAGATGCAGGATGTAAAAGCACCTGCTGGCGAATGGCGTATCGGCGATTTCTTCGTCGCCAGCGGCAAGCTCGAAGCTGCAGTGCAGGGAGATTGTCCTGCGCTCAACGATGGAAGGAACCCGCGAGGCGGCGCGACCCAGTTCCGGCGCATGGTCGATGACAACGACATGGGCATTGTTGATCAGCGAAGAAAGCAGCTGGCCGAACGGTTCGCGGCTTCCGTAGGTTTTTGGCGAATAGCCGAGGCCCCGGCTGCGCGGCTGGTGCTGGCAGATGGACGCCGATGCTCCGGACAGATGCAACAGGCTCTCTCCGGCACCGGGCAATGGCGAAGCAGCTTGCAGCATAATCACATCCGCGAATCAACAGCCTTGCGCGAGGCAAGATTGCGTTGTGTCGCCCGAAATCCCAACATACAAGGCGAATATGATGGATGTCACGCAACCACGCAATGCCGGCATGGACTGGCACGAGCAAGCCTTGGACCTCACGCGGGGAATTGCTGCCTATGTCAACTGCCCTCTCGTGGCAGGGCTGGCGCGCGTCGTTACCAAGCATCCGAAGGCCGATATCGCCAACGCCTTCAACCACAAGCAGGTCGCCTGCAAGATGTGGGCGCTTGATAGGCTGTTCGAAAGCTGCGGCGGCCGGTTCGAGCGCATATGGGTTCTGGGTGGATGGTACGGCATATTGCCGGCAATGCTTTTCAACGACGCCCGCTTCGACATCGCGGCGGTCGATAGCATCGACATCGATCCCGAAGTCGCGCCGGTCGCCCGGACCCTCAACCGGGAAGCAGGCGACCGGTTCCGGGCGCTGACGGCAGATATGTACGCACTCGACTATGCGGCCGGGCGGCCCGACCTGACGGTCAATACGAGCTGCGAACACATAGCCGATCTGCGCGCCTGGCTTGCTCTGCTTCCGCGGGGCATGAATGTACTGCTGCAATCGAACGATTATTTCAGCGAGCCAACGCACATCAACTGCGTGGCTTCACTTGCCGCCTTCGAAGCAATGGCGGCGCTACGGGAGGTGCGGTTCTCCGGCGAACTGCCGACAAAAAATTATACGCGCTTCATGCTGATTGGAACTGTCTGATGCATTTCGCCCGCGTAGCGGTTTTGGGACAACGACGTGGATAAAAACAAGGACTTGAAGCGCGTCGCACGAACCTCGCCAGACGCGCGTTAGAATCCATCGTCTGTTTGATCATATACTTTTCCGAAACCGGGCCTCACTTTTAGGGACCAGGTTCGATACCGCTCACGCAGGATTTGCGCCGAGTGACGCGCGCCTTCCAGATCGAGACGATGCGCGGATGGCGTCGGTCCCACCAGCGCCTGTTCGATCGCTTGCGCCAAACCTTCAGGCGTCAGGTCATTTTCCATCAGCACCGTTGCAAGACCGAGTTCTTCGAGCATCAGGGCGCGAACCGTCTGTTCGGTTTCCCCGCCGGCTGCAAATGGAACGAGCAGGGAGCGACAACCCGCGCGCAGGACATCGCAGACCGTGTTGTAACCCGCCTGCGAGGCTGACAGGCGGGCGCCGGTCAGCAGGCTGGCGAAATCCTCGCGGAACCGGAAGATGGACAGGCCCGGCGTGGCATCGCGTGCGATCGCGTCAAACTCGTCTTTCGGCAGGTTTGGGCCGGTGATCAAACACCATTTCCAACCGTTGTTGGCATTCCGCGCCGCTGCGATGGTGGTGCTGACAAGGCTCTTTCCGGCAGCCCCGCCGCCAACCGACACCAGAACGTCAAAGCGCTCGGAGGCCGTGGGCGCTGGCGGCGCGGCAACGAGCCCGGTGTAGGTGACCTCGGCCCTGATCGCCCCAGCTAGTGGAAATGTCTTGTCGATGGTTGCGAAAGCCGGATCGCCGTGGACCATAACGAGGTCGAAATGCCTGTTGATGAGATCGACCGTTTCCTCGTTTCGGCCCGGCTTGACGCGCTCCTGAAGGATATCACGGACGGACGTCGCCAGCAGCGGTCTGGGCGACGTGGCGTCGATGGCCTCGATCAGCGGCAAGAGTTCGAAACGCATCTGCCGGCGTCCAAATGGAAACGCCTCGACAATGACGATATCAGGCCTGCAATCCCGGAATGCCTGCAGCAGCATCTCTGAACGCCATTTCTTGAAATCATCGTCGATGGGTTTGCCCTGCAGGTCGACAAGTCCGGAAAATCCTTCATCACCGGAGGTGACAGGTGGCAGGGTTACAGATTTTACACCTAGTCCCGGAAACCCCGCGATCGGCGCTCCGCCGGTCACGACGGTTACGTCAAACCCGTCATCGACCAGAGCCGCCGCAATGCGGCTGGCACGCGCGAGATGGCCGATGCCGAGCAGGTGCTGGACATAGAAGAAAGCCCGCAGCGGCTTCATTCGGCGGCCCGCCACTCCCGCTCGAACAGTTCCTTGAGCTGTCCAATGCTTGCCATATGATCGAAATTGCCGCGCACGCGCCGCTCCGCGGCCTCGCCGAGGCGGGCGCGCAGCACGGGATCACGGATCAGGCGCTCCAGCGCCTGTGCCAGGGCAATTGGGTTTTCCGTCGGAACCAGCAGCCCGGTTTCATCCGGCGATAAAAGCTCCGGCACGCCGGAAATATCGGTCGACACGCAGGCAAGCCGCTGGCTGGCCGCCTCCACCAGAACATTCGGCAGACCGTCCCGGTCGCCATTTGCGGTGATCCTGCAGGCCAGGGCGAAGATGTCGGCGCCTCGGTAGTGCGCAAGCACCTCCTCCTGCGCAAGCGCGCCTTTCCAAGAGACGCGACCATCCAGTCCGAGCTTTTGCGCCAGCGCCTTGAGCCGTTCCAGTTCCTCGCCACCGCCGATATGCTCGAAACGCCACGCCAAATCACCAGGCAAGAGGGCGAGGGCCTCCAGCAAGGTATCGTAACCTTTCTTTTCAACGGCGCGCCCGACACTCAGAACGATAACCGGTTCGTCCGGCGCCGAGCCGTCATGGTGTTTTCGCGTCTCGCCGAAACTGCCGAAGCGATCAAGGTCGAGGCCATGATAGCTCAGATGCACAGACGAGCTGCCGTTAGCGAGTTTTTTCAGACGGTCGAAGCCGGTTTTCGTGCAAGTGACTGTCCAGCGCGCCGAGGAAAGCTTGCCGGCCAGATCCCAGTCCGCCGAAGTCCAGATGTCCTTTGCATGGGCTGAGCAGCTCCAGGGCAGTCCACGAAGCTGGCTGGCATAGCGCGTCACCGATGCCGGCGTGTGCACGAAATGTGCATGCAGCCAGCCCGCGCCTTCCGGCCATTCGGCCGCCAGCACGAGCGCTTGCCCGAAACGGCGCGCGCGATTGCGCGTAAAGTCGCGGGGGATATCGCTAGCCAGCGATCCGAGCGCGCGCCAGAAGCCCGGCCACAGCATACAGGCAAACAGCGAGCGAACCACGCGCAGCGGCTCTTCATGCAGATATTCCGGCAGATAGTGGACGAGCGCTTTGATCTCGTCATGCACGGGGTGGCGTTTTGAGTCGGTCGGCCGCCTGAGCGCGACGAGTATCAGGTCGAACCCCGCACGCTCCAGACCGAGCAGTTCCTGCGCGATGAAGGTTTCCGACAGCCGCGGATAGCCCTTCAGAACCACGACGATCTTGCGATGTTGCAACTCAGTTCATGCCTTCAATGACCGAAAGGTGATGGCCGGCCCGCCGGTCGAGCAGTTCCGCGACGATTTCGGAAATATGAGGCAGCCCTTCCAGCGTCAGATGCGGATTGCTCTGCGATGGGCGGGGCCGCTCCGGCAGCACCTTCAGTGCATTGGCAAACCGCTGGGAATCCTCGGCTTCTTCCGGCAAAAGCATCTCGATGAGGCCGAGTTCGGCTGCGCGCCGTGCGCGGATCAGTTGTTCCTCGCGGGGCGTGACGCGCGGCACGATCAGCGCCGGCTTGTCGAAAGATAGTATCTCGCAATAGGTGTTGTAACCGCCCATCGCCACTACCGCCTTGGCGCCGGCAATCAGGTCTTCCATGCGGTTGTCGAACTCGATCATCTTGATGTAGGGGATCTTGCACCCCTTCTTGAGCAGCTTGTTGCGCTTGCGCGCCGGCATGTAAGGCCCAAGCACGATCAGCGCCCTATGCTGCAATTGCGGATCCTGGTGATAGGCATCGATGACGTCGTGGATCAGGTCGGCGCCGTCACCGCCGCCACCGGTGGTAACGAGGATATAGTCGCCCTCGGGCCGGTGGCCGGGCAACTCGTTCCGCTGCAGGCTCCGTTGCAGGAACCCGACGAACCTCATCTTTGCCCTGATAGCCGGCGGCACATCCAAGCCAGTCAACGGATCGTAGAAATCCGGCGGACCATAGGCCCAGACCTTGTCGTAGAACAGGCCTATCTTGCGCATCACATCTTTGCGTGCCCACTCCGCTTCGAGCAGATGCGGCGCGTCCATCACCTCGCGCAGGCCAAGCACGAGCGTGGTGCCCCGCGTCTTGAGGTAGGACAGAGTGTCCTCAATCTCACCGCGCAGGCCGAGCGGTTCCTTGTCGACGATGAAGATATCCGGCCGGAAGGTCTCGGCGGTGTGGCGGATGATCGACTGGCGCATCCTTAGCGTCTCATGCAGATCGATATCCTTTTCCAGCGAGGTGTATTCGCCGTTGCGCAACTTGATGACGCTGGGGATCTTCACGAAGTCGACACGGGCGCGGTAGTCGAAGGCGCCAGCGATAGTCGCACCCGAAATGATAAGCACCTGAAGTCCGCGGAAATCCTCGACCAGCGAATGCGCGATTGTCCGGCAGCGCTGCAAGTGGCCGAGCCCGAACGTGTCGTGGCTGTACATGAGAATTCGAGCGTTTTGTACGTGATGGGTCATTGCTGAACGTCTTCTAGAATTCTCGCCTTGAGGACCGTAGGCGACCCCGCTTCGAAACCATCCTCGCGGGTCATCCACCGACCTGTTTGAAACATGAGGCCGCAATTTTCAATTTGTACTACCCAGGAGGTCCAAGGATGCCGCTCTTTTTGATCGTGTCTTCAAGCTGATCGTCGTCCGCTATACGACGTTCGACAATGTCGTCCAAGCTCATTAATCACCTCAAAGTTCGGGCTATTCAAGCCGCCGCGTGACAGCGCCTCGCGGCCGAAAGTGGCGCAAGCTATCACCAACTCGAAGGTATTCTGTGGAATGCCTGTTGGATAGGCTTTCTGATTGCCTGAGCCCGAAACTAGATGGAATGGCGAATATCGCCTCGGCAGGAGCGGGCCTAGATTCCGTATTATTGTCTTGGGGATGGATCGAAGGGAAACCCGGTGTCCCAAAGTTCGGCAGAAGCCATCCCTCTTGATTCCAATAAGCCCCGGTCTCTCCGAACTCCATTGGTTTCGGAGCGGTGAAGACGAATTCCGCTATCCTGCCAATATACCTAATTGCTTGATCGGCATACGAAACGACAAGGTCGCCGGGCGTCGCACGGCGCATATTGTTGTAGAACTCACTTCGCGCGCCATTGCTCTCGGTCTTGGGGGACCAAAGGTGCTGCCCATCAATCTCTTGACGGGCGGTCTGATTATGAATCACCCACCAGAACTGAGCCATCTATCGCCCAGGCTAGCCGGAAATTCGGCAGGAATCGAGTGGATGCCAGCGCTCACAGCACACCGCCTGTAGTAGGATGTGTGCAACACCGGTTGCTTGTCGATCGCGACGGCTTCGGGCTAATGCCTTAGCTGGGGCGGTGACGGTACTTTTCGAGACGGCTTGGGCGCGGCGTTGAACGCTGCAAGGTGCAAAAAAATCGGCCGATTGGCCCCGATAGTTGGCGAAATCTCAAAATATCTGTTTGTGGCGATTTTCCCTTTAAAATCAAGAGTGTAATTTTTTGTCAATGAGTTATATGCTGTTTGAACAATCGAGTGGGAATGAGGGAGCGCGAATCTGGAATCCAGAAGATTGAGCTGGCCGCGTCGATCTCGATCAGTACATCGTCAGTCCGCAATGCTGGCTCCGGCATCTCGCTAAGCCGTTTTTCCTTTCTAAGAAGTTTTCTCTGGATAGAGCAGTTTTCGCGTCGATCTCGGCCGCTTATTCCTGGCGCTGCCAAATCTGCGAACGACCCAGCAATGACACGCCTATGTAGCCGCGCACGTTTAGCTTCTTGCCGCTATCGGTCACGTAGATCTTGCTGCTATAGGTTTTGCCATTATCCGGATCGAGGATTTGGCCGCCGGTAAATCCGGCGCCATCCTTTTTCAGGCCGGACAGGATCACCAAGCCGAAGACGGGCGCATTCTTGAGCGCGCCTTCGCACTTCGTACAGGTCGGGCTTTCGTTCGGGGCTAGGAAGACTTTCTCGATCTTGCCCTGCAAGCTCCCATTCGCTTCCGTGATGCGGATCAGCGCCCTTGGTTTGCCGCTGACGTCGTCGACGTTCCTCCACAAACCGACTGGCGAGGCATTGTCCGCCCTCGCTGCCGAGGACGCGAGCGCGGCGACCACGGTGAGCGCGATAACGGCAGATTGTTTCAGAATACGCATTGCGATGTTCTCCGAGAGGATAAGGTGCTGCCGTCGAGTTGGGATGGCTGCCTCGCAGGCGCGGCCCCGATGGGCTCATGGGTGGCTTGAGGCGGCGATCGCGGGATAGTCGGTATAGCCGGCGGAGCCGCCGCCATAGAGCGTCGCCGGGTTGAACTCCGCCAGCGGCGCGCGCGTCCTCAGCCGTTCCACAAGGTCAGGATTGGCGATGAATGGGCGCCCGAAGGCGAACAGGTCCGCCTTGCCGTCGGCAAGCTGCGACGCAGCGAGGTCGAGGTCATAGCCGTTGTTGGCGATATAGGTGTTGTTGAAGCGCCGGCGGAGCGATCCGAAGTCGAACGGCGCGACATCGCGCGGTCCGCCCGTGGCGCCCTCGACGACATGGATGTAGACGATGCCCAAGGCGTCGAGTTGATCGACGATATAGTCGAACTGCGCCTGGGGGGCGCCGCTCGAGACGCCGTTGGCGGGCGAGATGGGCGAAATCCGGATGCCGGTACGCTCAGCGCCGATCTCCTCGACCACCGCAGCCGTAACGTCCAGCATCAGCCGGGCGCGGTTCTCGACCGATCCGCCATAAGCATCCGTGCGGACATTGGCGCCGTCCTTGGCGAATTGGTCCAGCAGATAGCCGTTGGCGCCGTGAATCTCGACGCCATCGAAGCCGGCCTCAATGGCGTTCGCGGCTGCTTGCCGGAAATCGTTGACGATCCCCGCAAGCTCGTCGAGCGCCAGCGCTCGGGGCTCCGAAACCTCGACGAAGCCGTTGTTCACGAACGTCTTGGTCGCGGCCCGGATCGCCGAGGGCGCGACGGGCGCGGCGCCATGCTCCTGAAGGTCGACGTGCGAGACGCGGCCGACATGCCAGAGCTGCAGGAAGATCCGGCCACCCTTGGTGTGCACGGCGTCGGTGACCTTGCGCCAGCCGTCGATCTGCGCCTGGGAGTAGATGCCGGGCGTGTCCTGGTAGCCCTGTCCCTGCTGCGAGATCTGCGTAGCCTCGGAAATCAGCAGGCCGGCCGACGCGCGCTGGCCGTAATACTCCGCGGCGAGATCGCCTGGAACGAAGCCTGGGCCAGCGCGATTGCGCGTCAGGGGCGCCATGACGATACGATTGGAGAGGGGCAGCGAGCCGAGAGTATAGGGCTCAAACAGCGTTTTGCTTGTCATAGGTCACCTTTGTTTTGTCCCCGCCGCGGCGGGGTCGTTTATCGAAGTGGCTGCGTTGATGCTCAGGCGACCGTGCGGTACCGCTCGGCGGGATGTTCGTTCCGATAGTTCGGAAGCATGGCCTGGCGCGCGGCCTGAAGCGCGTCCCACTGCCCGGCATCGGGAAGCGGCGGGGTGGCCACCGGGTCGCGGCGGTCGAAGCCGACCAGCGCCGCATCAACCAGATCGCCCACCTCCATCACGTTGGAAAGCGTGTTGATGTCGGCGCCGACGTGGTCCCAGATCTCCGTTCGCGTCGTGGCGGGAAGCACGGCCTGGACGTAGACACCCTTCGGCGCGAGCTCGAGGCTGAGCCCCTGCGACAGAAACAGCACGAAGGCTTTGGTTGCGCCGTAGACTGTCATGCCGAACTCCGGCGCCAGGCCGACCACGGAGCCGATGTTGACGATCGCTCCTTCGCCGGCCTTCGCAAGACGCGGGGCCATGGCGCTGGCAAGTCGCAAAAGTGCGGTCGTGTTGAGCGCAACGAGCCGCGCGACGTCGTCGGTACCCTGCTCGATGAAGCTTCCGCCGATGGCCGTTCCGGCATTGTTGACGAGGATCCCGATGCGGGCGTCATCGCGCAGCCTCGTCTCCACCGTTGCAAGCTCGGCAGGCTGCGTAAGATCAGCCTGGATGATGTCGATCGCCACGCCATTTTCCTGACGCAGACGGGTCCCCAGAGCCTCCATTCGTGCCATGTCACGGGCTACCAGCACGAGGTCGTGCCCGCGGCGCGCGAAGCGCTCGGCATAGGCGGCTCCGATGCCGGTGGAGGCGCCGGTAATGAGGACTGACGGGATGGTGGTCATGGCATTGCTCTTTTCTCTGATGGAACCTATATTCATGACGATCATCATGATTGAAGTTAAATATGATAGCCATCATGTAAATGTCAACAGGGGTCCGGCGGAGAATTTGAAATGAAGGTCAGTCGAGAACAGATGGCGGAGAACCGTCGCCGAATTCTGGATGTCGCGAGCCGGCTGTTTCGCGACAAGGGGTTCGATGCAGTCAGCGTGGCGGAGGTGATGAAAGCCGCCGGGCTCACCCATGGCGGCTTCTATGGCCATTTCAGTTCGAAGGACGACCTGATCGCGCAGACCCTTGCCCATGTCCTCGCCCTGGACGCAGGTGGAGAGGGCGATCTTCGCGCATATGTCGATGCCTATCTTTCGCCCCGTCATCGCGATAATGCCGCCGGTGGTTGCCCAACGGCGGGCCTTGTTGCGGCCATCCGCCATCAGACCCCGGCTACACGCTCGGCCATGACCGAAGGCCTTCGCTCGCAGATCGACCGTATCGGCAAGGCGCTCCCGGAGTTTGATGCGGCAGACAGACGCCGCGTGGCGATCGGAAGCTGGGCGGCGATGGTAGGAGCAGTGATTATCGCTCGGGCGATCGACGATCCCACGCTTTCGGATGAGGTGCTGGAACAGACACGTGCCTGGATCAATGCCGGGCTTGGTCAACAGTTTGCCTCTGCATGAAGCCGGGAGCCCTTAGTGTCGCCGCCACGGCCTGGCAGGCATAGCGAGCGACACGGACCTCACGAATGGGGCCTTCCATCCGCACTCCAAAAGACAGCGCTGGTTCTACGCGCCGCAGCCGGCAAGGCCGGCACCGACGCGCCGAGCAGGCCCACAGGTCGATCAGAGCGCGCTTAGATAGATCGACAGAATGTCCTGGCTCCCGAGCGGCCGGGGGTTGTTGTCGATCAGGCGCTTTATGGCAAAGGCCTCCTCGGCCCAAATCGGCAAATCTTGCCCCTGTCGCGCCATGGCGCGACAGACGCATTTCGATGCCGAGCGCCTGGCAATAGTCCATGGCGCTCGTCAGAATGTCGTTGGCACGCGCACCAGCGCCGAGGCCCAGCATAGAGGCGACGCCAGCAGTCTTGTCTGGGCAGGCAGACGCGTTGAAGGCCAGCACGTGTGGGAAGATGATGGCGTTGGCCAGCCCATGGGGAAGCTTGAGCCGCGTGCCCAGAGGATAGGCCAAAGCATGGCCACCGGCGGTATTGACCGGCCCAAGCACACCCCACCGTAGTAAGAGGTCAGCATCATCCCGGCCCGCGCTTCGGTATCCGCCCCGTCGGCGACGGCGCGCCAGGTAGCGGCCCACCAGGTCGATGCCGAGGCGGGCATAGCCGTCGATCAGCGGATGAGCCTTGATATTGGTGTAGGTGCTGTCGTCATGCGGCAAGAAATGTGGGCGAGATGACTGTGCGCCAAGGAGTTCAGAAGGATCTTGTCGCGATGATCATGGGTGTCACTGAAACAGCGTCATCCAGAAATCATGCTGCTTTGTGAAAGTGGATTGGCGCGGTCGATGGAAAGTCGATCGATGAGTTCCTCCACTTTCCCGAGGCTGAAGATATCCTCAAGCGCCAAATAAGCAGCGCCAAAAAGCGCACTGTCCTTCTGCGGATTGGCAAGTACGATCTGCAACTCGCGCGTGGCAAGTGGAAGGCATCGCTGGTAGACAAGCTCGCGGATACCCGACAGCAGAAACTCTCCACCCTTGGCGAGTGTGCCGCCCACCACGATCAGGCTTGGGTTGAGAATACTGACGACATCGGAGGCGACTTCCCCGATCACCCGCCCAGCGCTGCGCAGCAGCATCAGGGCTTCCGGCTTCTGCATTTCAACAAGCGATATGACATCACGGGCGTTCTCCGCCTGGAAGCCTTTGCTCGAGAGGTCCCGGGCAATCGCCCAGCCACCGGCGCGGGCTTCGACACAACCGAGCTTGCCACAGCGGCACAAAGGCGCGTTCTCGGAATTGAACTGGATATGGCCGATGTCGCCGGCCGCGCCCTGAGCGCCACGAAAGATCCTGCCGCCTGCGATAATGCCGCTGCCGATACCCGTTCCCGCTTTGATGAAGAACATGTCATCCACATGCGGGAAATTCTGGCGATGCTCGTGGATCGCCATCAGGTTAACGTCATTTTCGACATAGATTGGCACATCGAAGCGACGGCGCAGCCAGCCTATGATGTCGAATTCATCCCACCCGTGAAGGACCGAAGGACCGACGACGCGACCGCGTTTGAAATCGACCGGCGTGGGCATGCTGAGGCTGACCCCAAAAAGGGAGCCGTGGCTGGTTCGGGCCTTCGCTGCCAGGACGTCGAACCCATCGGCAATCTGCTCAAGGGAAGCCGCCGGTCCGTCCGACGCGTTGAACGGTATTGTACTTTGCGAGACAATCGCGGGTTCGAGGTCCATGGCGGCGAGATGGATGTAGGCTTCGCCAATATTGGCGACGAGAAAGAAACCCGCCCGTTCATTGATCCCAAGCACGCGCGTCGGCCTCCCGCCACTCGGCATGGTGCGCGCCGTCTCGCGGATCAGGCCCGAGTCAATCAGCGCATTCAGGCGCTGGGTGACAGTCACTCGCGACAATCCCGACGCGTCGAGCAACGCCGACCGAGACGTGGCAGCACCGGTAGCAATAAGCGAGAGAATTTCACCGCTGTTCGCAAGGGCGGGATGCTCCGCCGTACCATTTGTCCTGGCCATTCCGGTCTTCCCTGTTTGCCCGAGATTTAGCCACAAACCCAAGGGAGATAAAGGCTTGTCCGCAAGAAAGCCTTGTATATTTTGAATAAAAATATACAATACTACGTTGACTTATAGACATATCTATGGCTAAGAGGGCGCCTTCTGGGAGAACCAACGAACTTGCGTGGCTGACCCGCGCTGTTCCGACGTTTCTACGTCACTCGATCAAACGGGCCCTCACATGTTGTCAGCGCAGAAGGACTTCGCCCACCCAGATCTCCTGGCGAACGCCATTCGCGCGCTGTCAGTGGATGCAGTCGAGAACGCCACCAATCCCGTCTGGCCTGACCGTGATCGCGTCGTGCTCAGCAATGGCCACGGCTCGATGCTGCTCCAGGCAGTCGAGAAGGCGGTTTACAGGCCACTCGAGAAACAGCAGGCGAGATGACCGCAACCTACGTCATCGGACTGGACTACGGCACCGGGTCAGCCCGCGGCGTTCTGCTTGACGCCGCAACCGGCGAGCAGATCGGCAGCCACACGCATGCCTATCGCCATGACGTCATGACGCAAAGCCTTCTTGACGGCACGCCCTTGCAGCGGTCATGGGCGTTGCAGAACGCCGCCGACTATCTCGATGCGGCGGAAGAAATTCTAGGTGTGTTGGGGCGCGGACGGGTCATCGAGTCGATCGGGCTGGGCTTCTCGGCAAGCTCCCCGATGCCGACCACCACCGACGGCACAGCCCTCTCCGAACTTCATCCCGGCGAGCCCCATGCCTATGTAAAACTGTGGAAGCATCGCGCCGCGCAGCCCTATGCGGACGCGATCAACCGTGTCGGCGGATCCTTCCTGCGCAATTTCGGCGGCAAGCTTTCCGGGGAATGGCTGCTTCCAAAGGCCGCCCAGATCGCGGGCGAAGCACCGCACATATGGGGCGCGGCCGGCCGGTTTATCGAGTCCGGCGATTGGCTTGTCTGGCAGCTGACCGGCCGCGAAGTGCGAAGTCTGGGATTTGCAGCGTACAAGGCCCAGTATTCCGAGACCGAAGGCTATCCGCAGGGCATCGTGCCCGGCCTGTCCGAAAAGCTCTCGGTGCCGCACCGTATTGGCACGCCGGCTGGAAGCCTGTCTGAGGCATGGCGGGCGCGCACCGGAGTCGGCGGTCGCGCGATCGTCGCGGTGGCGGTCATTGATTCACACGTCGTGCTGCCCGCGGTTGGGGCCGTGTCGTCCGGCTGTCTCGTCGGTGCGCTCGGGACTTCGGCTGTCTATCTCTTGTTGAACGAACAGTTCCGTCCTTTGCCGCCCGGCATTGAAGGCGTGGCCAAGGATGGATCGGTTCGTGATCTCTGGTGCTACGAGGCCGGGCAGGCCGGGTTCGGCGACACGCTCGCCTGGTTCGTGAAGGCCTTTCCGCGTGGTGCCGACGAAGCAGAAAGTTTCCGTGTCTACAATCGCGAGGCGGCCGGGCTCGAACCCGGCGCTAACCATCTCGTAGCGCTCGACTGGTGGAACGGCAACCGCGTGCCGCTCGCGGATTCAGACCTCAGCGGCATGCTTGTCGGCCTCACCACCGAGACCACGGGCGTCGGCATCTACCGCGCACTGATCGAGTCACTGTGTTTTGGCGCTCGCACGGTGGTCGACCTCTTCGAGGCCGGCGATTTTGCTATCAACCGCGTGATCCTGACGAGCGGGCTGGCTCAGAACAATCCATTGCTGGTGCAGATCATGGCCGACGTGCTGGGGCGTGTCGTAGAGGTTCCAAGCATTGCCCATGCAACGGCCGTCGGCGCGGCGGTCCATGGTGCGGTCGCGGCCGAACTGGTGAACGGTTTCGCCGAGGGCACGGCCCGGTTCGGCGCGCGCACCTTCACGCCCTATCGGCCCCGTCGCGAAAGCGCGGCCGCCTACCGGTCTCTCTACAAGAATTATCGGCAGCTCAGCGACAGCCAGGCCGTGCGCAAGGCCATGCACGATCTGAACAGGGCGGCGTCTCTCGACCGGCCGGCGGAAGAAACGAAATCGGTGGCCTGAAAGGACGATTGCCACCCCGTCGATTTCTGTTGCGGAATCGCATCCTCGTCATGCAGAGCGCGCCCGAGGCGCGGCTAACACCTACAATAATGTATAAAAACATACATAATCATGGATATAATGTTTGACGGTATGCAAAACGTATGCGTTACTCAGTGGGCCTTTGGGAGAAGGGTTCAACAACTCGGGAGGAGTTTCATGTCCACTTTGCCTATGTCGACCGGCACCAAATCCGGAACCGTCGTGAGATCAACCGTTGCGGGCCTTGTGTTCTTCGGGACTGCCTTTGCAGTGACCGCCCATGCCTCGGCCGAGGAAGTCATTGTTGGCCTCGTCACCAAGACGGAGGTCAACCCGTTCTTTGTAAAAATGCGTCAGGCTGCCGAAGAGGCGGCCAAGGCCAAGGGCGTCAAGTTGATCGCCCGCGCCGGCAAGTTCGACGGCGACAATGAAGGCCAGGTCACTGCGATCGAGGATTTGATCAGCGCGGGCGCCAAAGGCATATTGGTGACGCCGAACAATTCGACCGGCATGCTGGGTGTCATCAAGAAGGCGCGCGATGCAGGGGTCCTCGTGATCGCGCTCGATACCGCGACCGAGCCGGCCGATGCCGTCGACGCGACGTTTGCCACGGACAATTTCGAGGCCGGCGTGGAGCAGGGCGCCTATGCCCGCAAGGCGCTCGGCGACAAGAAGCCGGTGCTTGCCATGCTCGATGGAACGCCTGGCGGCACGGTCGATACGTTTCGGCACAATGGATATCTGAAGGGCTTCGGGCTCGCCGAAGGTGATCCGGCTATTGCCGGCTCGGCCATTACCAACGGTGCGCAGGACAAGGGCCAGGTCGGCATGGAAAACCTGCTCTCGAAGAATGGCGAGATCAATGCCGTCTACACCATCAACGAGCCAGCCGCCGCCGGCGCCTACGCGGCGTTGAAATCCTTCGGCAAAGAGGCCGATGTCATGCTGACCTCGATCGACGGCGGCTGTGCCGGCGTTCGCGACGTCAAAGCCGGCAAGATCGCCGCGACCGTCATGCAGTTCCCCTACAAGATGGCGGCCATGGGTGTCGATGCGGTCGTGGACTATGCGACCAACGGCAAGAAGCCGAGTGGGTTCGTCAATACGGGGTCGTTCCTGATCACCGACAAGCCGGTTGAAGGGATTGACTCCAAAAATACCGAATGGGGCCTCAAGAACTGCTGGGGCGACTGATTTCTGAATCCTCCCGGCGGGACCATGCTGGACAGGCCGTCGACAAGGCGGTGTATCTGTATCGGCATGGTCCCGTTCGTTTCCGGCCCAACCCTTGAGGTCGGGAAACGTGGCGACCGTTCCAGAGGGCGAGGGCACTATGAATTCGGCATCAGCACTCTCTTTCGGCAGGATGTCCAAGATTGCCGCGAGGTTCGTCGGCACGCCATCGGTTGGTCCACTGCTTGTACTGCTCGCTTTCGGCCTGATCTTTTCCCTGACCAATCCGCGTTTTCTCGCCACACAAAACCTGTCGATCATTCTCCAGCAGACGGTGATCATCGGTACCTTGGCCATTGGCCAAACCTTGATCATCCTGACGGCCGGCATCGACCTCGCAGTGGGGGCGATATGCGTATTGGGCACCATCCTTGCCGGAAAACTGGCCAACAGCGGCTATGATCCGATTGCGGCCATGGGCTTGGCCGTTCTCGCCTGCTCGGCGGCCGGTGTCGCGGCTGGAAGCCTGATCAGCGGTCTGCGCCTGCCGCCCTTCATCGTGACGCTCGGTATATTGGGCATCATCACCGCCGCGCTCAGGCTGATTTCGGCGGGCGGGGCATTTCCGGTCACCGACGAATTTCTCGGCTGGACGGGAAACACCGTCCGCCTGAACGGCTTCATCGTCACCTACGGCGTCATCATCATGCTCCTCCTCTATGGAATGGTCTGGTTCCTTCTCAACCAGACCCAATGGGGGCGACATGTCTACGCGGTCGGCAACAATCCGGAAGCAGCCAGGCTTGTCGGCATACCGGTCGGCCGACTTCTCCTCTCGGTCTACGTCCTTGCGGCGTTCATTTATGGGATCGCGGCCTGGCTGGCGCTCGGCCGGACCCCCAACGCCGACCCCAATGCCTTGCAGACCGCCAATCTCGATTCCATCACCGCCGTCGTCATCGGCGGCACCAGCCTGTTCGGTGGCCGGGGCGGATTGATCGGCACACTGATAGGCGCGCTGATCGTCGGCGTCCTGCGCAACGGGCTGACGCTCGCCGGCATTGATCCGCTCTGGCAGGATCTGGTCACAGGCATTCTCGTGATCGTGGCGGTCGCGCTAGATCAATTGACCAGAGGGAGGCGGTGATGACGCCTGTCGAGCCGAGAGAGCCGGTGGCGACCGCTCCAGTTGGCGTCGTCCTCGAAGCGCGCAACGTGATCAAACGCTACGGGCACATCACCGCTCTCGACGGTGTCGATTTCGAACTGCGCTCCGGCGAAATCCTGGCGGTCGTCGGCGACAACGGCGCTGGAAAGAGCTCGCTGATCAAGGCGCTGACCGGAGCGATCGTCCCTGACAACGGCGACATCCTGCTGGACGGCCAACCCGTCCACTTCAAGGGTCCGCTGGACGCACGCAAGCTGGGCATCGAGACGGTCTACCAGGATCTCGCCGTTGCGGCCGCGCTCGATATCGCCAGCAATCTGTTTCTGGGTCGGGAACGCCGCCGCCCCGGATTCCTCGGCAATGTCCTGCGCATGCTCGACAAGAAGGGCATGCGAGCAGAGGCAGAACGCAGCATGGCGGAACTGAAATTCCGCCTGCCGTCGATCGGCAGCGCCGTGGAAGCGCTGTCAGGCGGTCAGCGTCAGGGCGTCGCTGTTGCCAGAGCGGCACTATTCGCCAAGAAGCTTGCGATCATGGATGAGCCCACAGCAGCACTCGGCGTGCGGGAAACTGGCCAGGTTCTCGACCTGATCCAGGCAATCCGGCAGCGTGGACTGCCGGTAGTCCTGATCAGCCACAACATGCCGAACGTCTTCGAAATCGCCGACCGCATCCACATCATGCGGCTCGGCAAACGTGCGGCCGTGGTCAGTCCGAAAACCCACACCATGGCCGATGTCGTCGCCATCATGACCGGCGCGGCGAAGTTCGAAGAACCGGCAGCATCAGCTTCTCGGTAGGACCGCGGTCATAGGCCTCATCGGCAGGGATAGCCGCCATCGATGGGGGGCGACACGCCGGTGATCATCGAGGCCGTATCGCTGAGCAGGAACACGATCGGGCCGGCGATTTCGTCCTCTGTTGCCCACCGGCCGAGCGGCATCTGTTTCAGGAAGGGTTCGGCGACATGCGGCTGGCTCCAGTGGCCGGACGAGATTGGGGTCATGACCACGGTCGGATTGACGCTGTTGACGCGGATTCCGTATTTGCCCAACTCCAAAGCCGAACAGCGCGTGATGTTTTCGAGCGCAGCCTTCGAAGAGCCGTAGGAAATGTGCCCCTCGAGCGCGACCAGCGCCGCCTGGCTGGAGACATTGACGATCGCCCCGCCCTTGCCGATGCGGACCATCTGCTGCGTTGCATATTTGGTGACCAATAGCGCACCACGCGCATTGATGGTGATGACCTTGTCGAAAATGGCGATGTCTGTATCCATCGGCGTCGCGATCTCGCCGCCGAAACCGCCGCAATTGACCACTCCCCAGAGGTCGAGCCCTTCGAGAGCGCCGCGAATCTCGTCTTCCGAGGCAAGGTCGAAGGTCACAGTGCGGCAGCCCGTCTCCTTTGCGATCGCATCAAGCGCTTCGCGGGAGCGTCCGGCAGCAATCACGTCGGCGTTCGCCCGCGCCAGGTGCCGAACGGTGGCGCCGCCGATGCCGCCGCTGCCGCCCGTCACCAGAATCTTTCTTCCCTGAAAATCCGTCATGATTTCCTCTTAGCCCCTGTTTGAAGTTTTAAGCTTGTGTCGCGGCAGCCCGATCAGTTGACACGCTCCTTGAGCAGGACGCGTTCCGCATGCGCGGCGGCTGCATTGGAAATTCTGTCTCCGGCCTCGTTGAAAAGGTGGCAGACGTCAGCCGGCAGCGTGATTGCGATGCGTTCGCCCGCCCGCACGATCCGGCCTCGGCTGTCACGAATGATCAGGCTTTCCTCGCGTTCATTGGCATGTATGAATGTGTCGCTGCCAAGCAGTTCGACCATGGAAGCCTGCACGACATGGGCATCGGCCTGTCCGTGGCCCGCAAGCACGACATGTTCCGGCCGAATGCCCAGCGTAACGCGATCGCCGGGCTCGACATGCCGCTCGACCGGAATGTCTAGTACCGGTCCCCAGGAAAGAGCCACGGTCACGACCATCTCGCGAATGGCAGCAACCTTGCCGTTCAGGAAATTCATCGCCGGCGAACCAATGAATCCGGCAACGAACAAATTGGCTGGCCGATGGTAAAGCTCGAGCGGTGTGCCGACCTGTTCGATGCGCCCGCCATTCATCACCACGATGCGGTCGGCAAGCGTCATGGCTTCCACCTGATCGTGCGTGACGTAGACCATGGTGGATGCCAGTTCAGCCTTCAGCCGCGCGATCTCCACCCGCATGCCGACACGCAATGCCGCGTCGAGATTGGAAAGTGGCTCATCGAGCAAGAAGAGTTTAGGCTTGCGTGTCATGGCGCGGCCGATCGCGACACGCTGGCGCTGTCCGCCGGAAAGCTCTCGTGGCTTGCGCTTGAGATAGGAACCGAGCCGCAGTTTCTCGGCAGCACGCCTTACGCGTTCAACGATTTCGGCGGCGGGCGTCCGTGCGATCTTCAGGCCGAAACCGATGTTGCGGCCGACATCCATGTGCGGATAGAGCGCGTAGGACTGGAACACCATGGCCACGCCTCTTGCCGGTGGCTCGGCACCGCTCATATCCGCGCCATCGATCAGGATACGGCCGGAGCTGATCGGCTCCAGCCCGGCGATGATCCGAAGCAGTGTGGACTTGCCGCAGCCCGACGGTCCCACCAGGACGCAGAACTCGCCGTCCTCGATTGTCAGCGACAGTTCCGGAATGACGGTCGTATTGCCGAAGGCCTTGGTGACTTTGTCGATCGAAAGCGTTGCCATGGGTCTAGCCTTTGACCGCACCGGCGAGCAGGCCCCGCACGAAGGCGCGCTGCACCAGCACATAAAGGAGGATGAGGGGAAGTGCGATGAGCGTAAGGATTGCGAAGAGGGCGCCGGGATTGGCCATATAGAGGCCGGAGTACTGCATGGGCACGATGGTGAGCGTCTTCATCTCGCTCTTAGTGAGAACGATGAGGGCGAGGAAGAACTCGTTCCACGTCACGATGAACTGCCAGATCGTGACGAAGACCAGGGCCGGCCGCACCAGCGGCAAGGCCACGTGCCAATAGGTTTGCCAGGCGTTGCAGCCATCTACCCGCGCCGCCTCGAAGAGTTCACGCGGGGCATCTTCCATGAAGGACTTGAGGATGACCATGGCAAACGGCACGCCGAGCGCCGCGTAGGGCAGGATGAGTCCGATATAGGTGTTCACCCAGCCGAAATTCTGAAGGAGGATGGCGAGCGGCAGGACCATGGAGGCGAGCGGAACCATCAAGGTCGTGAGCAGCGTGGTGTAGAGGAAGATCGAGCCCTTCAGCCTCAGGATTGCGCAGGCGAAGGCGAACAGCGAGGAGACCGCGACCACGATCACCACTGTCGCAACCGTGATGATCAGGCTGTTCAGAAAAATGGCGCCCAGCGGATTGTCGCGAATGACGGTGACGAAGTTGTCGAAGGTCACCGGCCAGGTGAAGAGCTCTGCGTCGAAGGCCTGAGCCGGGGTGCGCAGCCCGATCGACAGCATGTAGATCTGGGGCACCATCCAGAAGCCGAGCACGATGAAGAGGACGGCATGGATGAGCATGCCGCGGATTCGGAGGCGGGTGAGGGGCATCATCACGGATGCTGCCTTGCCGCGGGCGTCAGGCGGGCGCCCAGCGCTGCGATCTGGATCAGCGAGAGGGTGAGCGCGATGACCAGCACGATGACGGAGAGCGCGGCCCCGCTGCCTGTGTCGCCCAGCACGAAGCTCTGCTTGAAGATGAATGTGCCGAAGACCTCGCTGGCCCGGTTCGGTCCGCCGCCGGTCATCAGGTGCACGATGGGGAAGGTCTGCAATGTGCCGATAACGCCCAGGAGCAGCAGGGATTTCGTTGCAGGGGCAAGCATCGGCACGATCACATGCACGGCAAGCCGCCAGCCCTTCGCTCCGTCTATGCGGGCGGCATCGAGCACTTCGCTCGGCAGGTTGGCGATGCCGGCGATGTACATGAGCATCGAGAAGCCGGTCCATTGCCAGATGTTGACGATGATCAGCGCATAGATCGCCGTCTCCGGGTCGCCGATCGGTGACGTCGCCATGACGATGCCGACGCGCTTCAAATACTCCTGGGCAATGCCATAGTAGGGCGCGTAAATTTGCACCCAAACCAGGCTGATGACCGAAACCGAGGTCACCACGGGCAGGAAGAACATGGTGCGAAAGAAGCCGCGAAGGGCGTGGGTATGGCGCTCGATGAAATAGGCGAGCAGCCCGCCGATCAGCATCTGCACCGGTATGGTGATGACGCCCCACAGAAACATGTTGCGCACCACGGTCCAGAAGGTCGGATCGCCGAGAACCGTCCTGTAGTTGGCAAGTCCGGCAAAGACCGCTCCGGCGCTTGTGCCGACATAGAGGCTCTGCCCGGCGACCCAGAGAATCGGATAGGCGATGAAGACGACAAACAGAAGCGTCGCCGGAAGCACGAAAAGATAGAGCCGCGAAGCTCTGGATGCCGATCGCCGCCCGACCTTCGCGATGGTGGATCCGGCTCGCATAGCTTCTGTGCTCATGATGCTTGCCATTTCAGAATGAAAGCGACCGGGCGCGTCTGCGCCCGGTCGTTCGTCCCAGGTTACTTTGCAGCAAGTGCCTTCTCGGTCGCCGCCTGCACGGTGGCGAGCGCTGCTTCCGGCTCGATGCTGCCAGCCGCGACGCCGGCAAGCGCATTGTCGAGCGCCTCGGCGACTGCCGGCGAGGCAAAGCGCTGGTTTTCCGCCTTGGGCAGGTCTGCCATGAAGCGGGCCGACATCTCCTTCACGTGATCGGTAATGTCGCCCTTCGGCGAATAGCCCTCGAACGCCGGGAGGTCGTTGAGGTCATTCAACGCCTCCTGAAGGCCAACGCCGTTGGTGAGTTCGGCAAGAAAAGTCCAGGCTTCGGGGTTCTTGCCACCATTCTTGGTCAGGCCGTAGCCGATGTCGATGCCGCCGACGGGCGGGCTCGCTGGATTGCCGTCCTTGACAGGAGGCAGATAAAAAAAGTCGAAGCCGTCCATGTTCTGGACAAACTCGGACAGTGGGGGAGGGAACTTGCTTTCCTGCATCCACCAGGAGCCGAGCGCCATCATGCCGACCCTGCCCTGTGCAAAGAGCTGAGCGCCCGTCGGATAGGCATGCGCCCCAAGCGCTCCCTGTTGGAAGATGCCGTCGTCGAAAAGGCCTTTCCAGACCTTCATCGCCTCGACGAGTTCCGGTGCTGTCCAGGGCGTTTCGCCCGCCTGGGCCTTGTCGACGATGCCCGGCGAGAACTGGTTGGCGAGCATGAGGAAAACGTTCTCGTTCTGCCAGCCGTCGGCCGCGCCCTGGAACATCGGAATATAGCCGTTGTCGGTCAGCGCCTTGGCCGCAGCTTTCAACTCGTCATAGGTCTTTGGTGCCGAAAGATTGAGCTTTTCGAAGACCTTGCGGTTGTACCAGATGCACAGAACCTGGGATTCCTGGGGGATGATGTAATAATTTTCGTCGCCCTTCGGATTGCCCATCAGCATCTGCTTGCGGTTGACCGGGAAGATCTTTTCCGCCCACTTGTCGCCCCACTGCTTGGCGGCGCGCTCGTTCACCGCTTCAAGATTTTCGCGATATTGTTGGGTGAGCGATCCCGGCTGCAGGCCGATCACGTCAGGCAGGCTCCCGGACGCCGCCGCCGCCTTCAGGGCGGTGATGTATTCGGGCGAATAGTTGTAATAGGTATATTTCACTTTGACGTCCGGATGTGCCTTCTCGAAGGCGGCGATGGACTTGTTCATCGTGCTCTGCACGAACCATGACCAGACGGTCACCTCTTTCTGCTCGGCATTCGCCGAAGCAGAAAGAGCGGCGGCGAGGATCGTCGTCGCAAGAAACAGCATCTTCCTCATAGTATTCCTCCCTTTTTCTACCACGTAGTGAGCGTCGCGAGCCTCCTACTCGCGGGCGCAATGACCCATTGGAGGGTCGCTTTCCTAACCGACAGCGTTTTGCATGCGCCGCTCACCAGTTCCGGCGTCAGGCGGCCTTGGCGGCTGCGACCGTCAACACGTCTTCCGTGATCACCCGGTCCTCCGCGAGCGGGCGGTTTGGCGTCAGGCCGAGCTTCTGCAGGTCGCCGTGATAGGCGCGCACGGCTTCCTCCGGGCCAATTGTGCCGTCAGCAACCGCCCGCATCAAAACGATGAGGTGAAGCGGCGCCTCGGCGAGGTTGATCTTGCGGCCGAAGAGCGCCAGGCGAGCGCCATAGCGCTGCGACTGGGCGACGAGCTCGAACGTGTCGCGGGTGGTGCCAGCCCCGCCGCCGAGCACGCCGACGATCAACTCGGAATCGAAATTGGCGAGTTCTTCCATCGCCTTCGGCCCGTTATACGGTGTCTTCAGGAACAGCGGACGCTCGGCCTTCGGCACGCTCGCCAATGACTTGATGATGTTGTCGTTGACGAATTCGCCGATTTGCTCGCTGCTGAGACCGATATCGACGCTTGGATTGAAGACCTCGTAGAAATATTTGAAGTTGGTCCGAGCCGCCTCGGCGCGGAACTCGGCAAAGGCATTCAACGTGCGGATGTCGAGTTCGACATCGTTGCTGAAGGAAACTGAATAGAGAGCAAGGTCCGTGCCGCGCGTCGGATAGTTGGCGATAGCGCGCGAAAGATTGGCATCGCGGAATGGCGCCGACGGCTTCTGGGTATAGACGCCGTGACGCACGGCGCCCCAGCACATCGTTTCCAGATTGCCGCGGATCGCCGGTTTCATCTCACTGCCGAAGAAAGCGCCACGCTCGTCGAGAAGATCAAGGTTGGACTGCGACACCAGCATGATGTCGACGATGTCCTGTTTGATGATCTCCTCGATCTGGGCGATGAACTCCTGGCGGCTACGGCGGCGCGGCGGCTTGACCGAATAGTCGAAGCCTGTAGCGGTCACGCCGGCGCCAACGTCGCTGTCCTTGGCATCGGCAATGACGAAATCGGTCGGCTTGTAGCGGCCGGCGCGAATGTTTGCCAGCTTCCTGTCGAGTCTCGTGACCATAGTTGTTCCTCGGTGGACATTTTGGGCGGCTCTGTTGCCGCGCTCTTGCTTCGCCGTTCCAACGTCATAGGCAGATATTTCTCACAATCTGTCAATAGCTACCTAAATCTTTCTAATTTGCGTGATGAGGGCACGTGGCGGCGCGCCAATCTCATTCATCTGCCATAAGTTAGGATTTGCCTAGAATTAACACATTGTTTTCATTATAAAATATTCAGAAGCCCCAACGAATGGCGCACTCTGAGCATTTGCACGAATTGCGTGCTGCGATGCCCCATGAGCGGCTCCGCAACGCCATTTCTGCGCAATTCCGGCGCGAAACTACAGAATTGCATTGACGCTGTGGAAGATAATGATAGCAATTGGCAGTGTCGGCAGAGGTGAGGAGGAGCGCGGCCGTGAGGGATGGTTTCGTCGCATCGTGCGCAGAACGCTATCGCGCCCTGATCGATCCGCGGTCCGGTTCGCTTGGCGCGGATGCCCTTTCGTGGGCGGGCCTGTTCCTGTGCGGCATCAGCGCATGCATCGATGCGCGGGTCGAGATGCACGACATGCAGCCGCTTCTGGGCGCACCGAACGGCAGCCCTGCGGCGCAACTCGCCGATCTTCTTCTTTCGCGTGCCGCGCGCGGGGTGGGCGGCGAGGTGCGGTTCGACTGGCCGGAAGGCCCGGCGTGGCTGCGCGAGCGCTTGCCGCTGCGCTATGCACTGGGCGGAACCGGTCCTCAGGCGGCTTGGGTGCTAGGGCAACTTGGGGTCCGCTCCCTGGTCGCCATCGAGGATCGTCACGCGGCAATGCTGCGGTTGATACCGGCCGGCGTTCTGCTGGCGGAAAGCGGGACGCTCAAGACGCCGGATGCAGTGTCCCCGGCTGGTCCGCACATCCCGGAAATCTTCATCTTCGAATTCACCGCCGGCCGCGCGATCGGCGCCGTCGTGCCGACCCGCTCCTCACGTGTCATCGTGCGCTTCTGCGACCGCGGAATTCAGCATGACCAGGATTTCGAGACCATGTCGCGCCGGCTGGCGCCGTCAGCCGCAGCCGGGCTTCTTGCCGGGCTGAACGACGAGGCGGTGGAGAATGTCGGCGCCGCCAGCCGGCACGTCTTCGCTCTCAGCCGCGACTGGAAGGCAGCCGGCCTCAAGACGATCCATTTCGAGCTGGCGGGCTATGCCACGCAGCAGGCAGTCGAGGAGCTTTTTTCCCATTCCCGCGGTGCGATCACCTCGCTCGGAATGAGCCATTCCGAACTGCTCGCCATGAGCCCGTCCGCCCACCATCCCATGGAGGCTCTTGTGGCGCTAGGCGAGCGTCTCGATCTCGAGCGGGTGTGCGTGCATGCCGATACATGGGCCGCCGCCGCAACCTTGAACGATCCAAAGGAAGAGGAACGCGCACTGATGGCAGGCTGCGCTATCGCCAGCGCCAGGGCGGCGAATGGAGAACCCGCGCGAACCATCGCGATCGCACCGACGGCCGAATTCCATCCACTTCCTTTCGAAACGCCCGTCCGCAAGGGACGCTGGACCTTCGTTGCCTGCGCTTCTCCCTACTTGGAGAAGCCAGTGACGACGCTCGGCCTGGGTGACAGCTTCACCGCAGGCTGTCTGCTCATCCTCGGACAACACCGCCACGCCGACGCCGGTCCCGCACTCCAACGCGCCTGAAGGACAAATTCCATGTTTCTCGAACGGTTCCGACTTGACGGTAAAACTGCCTTCATCACCGGCGGCGGCCGCGGCATCGGCCTGTCGACGGCCGAAGCGCTCGCGGAGGCTGGCGCACGGGTTACCATATCGGACATGGATCCTCAGGTGTTGGAGGCGGGGCGTGACGAGCTAAAGCGGAAGGGCCACCAGGTCGAAGCGGTACAGCTCGACGTAACCGATTCCAAGGCCGTTGCCGCAGCCGCTCGATCTGCCAATGAGCGTCACGGCGCGGTCGATATCCTGATCGCCAATGCGGGGATCGCCTGGCCCGACACAGGCGGGGAGGATATGAGCGACGACGTATGGCTGAAGGTGATCGACGTCGACCTGAATGGCGCCTATTGGTCATGCCGGGAATTCGCAAGACCCATGCTCGAACGTGGCCGTGGCGCGATCGTCACGCTGGGTTCCATGTCCGGATTGATTTCCAACAAGCCGCAGCGTCAGGTGCACTACAACACCGCAAAGGCCGCCGTTCACCACATGACACGCAGCCTTGCCGGAGAATGGGCCGAGCGCGGCGTGAGGATAAACTGTGTCGCGCCGACCTATGTCGATACTGTCATGTCGCGCGGCGGCTTCACTGACAACAAGCTGATGCCGGTGTGGATGGAGATGACGCCGATGAAGCGCGTTGCGCGCCCCGACGAGATTGCCGCTTCCATCCTCTTCCTTGCCTCGGATGCTGCGAGCGCTATGACCGGCGCGGTTGTGGTTGTGGATTGCGGCTATACGATTTGGTAGAGATTGAACGATCTGGCCTGAAATCCGTCGCCGTCGGCTACCGAGCGGGTGAAGCATGGACTCTCCAAGCAGACGCGTCGAGATGCTTCCCGCCAAGCGGCGGGCTCTCATCCTGGAGCACCTGCGGGTCAGCGGGGCGGCCAGCATCCAGGAGCTCGCCGACACGATTGGCGGATCGCAATCAACGGTAAGGCGCGATCTCGAACACCTGGTGGAAAAGGGGTATCTCGAACGCACCCACGGTGGCGCACATTTGCTGCAGCCGATGCGCGCCACCTTCGAACGCGAGATGACCGTCAATGCGGAACTGCAGCACGCCGAGAAGGTAGCGATCGGGCGCGAGGCCGCGCAGCGCCTGAGTGCTCGCGACAGCGTCATCTTCGACAGTTCCTCGACCGTCATGGAGGTGGTGCGCGCCGCCGCCGAGCGGGATTTGCCGCTGACCGTGGTGACGAACAGTCTCCAGATCGCCGATTTCGCGGCCGACATCAAATCCTGGCGCATCATCCTGCCGGGCGGCACTGTCCGTCCTGGCTATCGGCACCTTGCCGGTGAGCCGGGCGAGAGTTTCATCAGAACGCTTCATGCCGACCTCTGCATGACCGGCGCTTCGGCCGTCACGGGCACGCTGCTGACGGAAACCTCGCTCGAGGTGGCGTCGCTCAAGCGCGCCATGATCTCTTCCGCCCGCAAGACGATCCTGCTCGTCGACAGCTCGAAGTTCACCGCACCTGGTTTCTGCACGCTTTCGGATATTTCCGAAATCGACGAGGTGATCACCGACGAGGGCATTTCCCAGGACGCACTTTCGTCCTTGCGCTCCGCTGAGCGAAAAGTGACGGTGGTTAACGCCAGCTCTTTGCCGGCTTCAGGGCGTTCCAAATTGTGATGGCCTGACGACGGGACGCTCGGTTGATTCGAGTGCATCCGACGCGGCAAAGTGAGCGTTGGCGGTCGCGACCTGTTCGCTGCAGGCAGGAATTTCGTTGTCCCGTAGAGTGCGCCTCGCCGCGCGCAGGCGTAAGTTGCATGTCGATTGGCACATTGAAACGACGCGGGAAATTCGCCGCGCTTCTCCATCTCGTAGTTGTTGAGGCTTGAAATGGCGCTGGTCGGTTTCCACACCGTCGCCGGGCAGCTGCAGCCCGTCTCGCGGACCTTCGAATCCTTCCATCCTTTCATCGGGAAGGCTTGTCATCGGGAAGGCTTGGGCGCTGATCCCCCGCGATGCTATAGCGAGGCGGGTTCGCGCATCACGGCAACATCTCTGGCCGCGAGGAATGCGATGATCTCGTCGTCGATCGCCTCCATGTTGGCTTCGCGAAACTTGTCGTGCGTGCCCGGGACGACAACGGTTTTTATCCTGGTTTTTTCAGACGCCCAGCCCCTGTATTGCTCCACCGTTGCGGCGCTCCATTCCGAACTGGCGAGAACCAGGATATCGCAGGGGTAAGACGAAGGCGAGAATCCGGCAGCGGCGCGGACGAGGGCGCTCTTGAATGCTTTCTGCCGGGTGTGACGCCCGATGCGCGTTTGTCCCAGCCCAGCGGCATGCAAGCCGTCGCGAAGCAGGCGCCAATAGACGACCTTGCGCGTGATCTGGCGCCGCCTGCTGGCGGTCATGCGGTCGTCCGGTATCGGCTTCAGCCAGGCCGAACCGAGCGGCGGCGGATCGATGAGCAGCAGCGCAGGCCGCTCGCCAGTCACTTCATAGGTGAGGCGCCCGACCTCGATCGCAAGCAAACCGCCAAGGCAGATGCCGCCGATTATATGTGGGTGTCGGCCTGTCACTGAGGTCAGGCCTTCAAAATAGTTGGCGCTTATTTCGTCCAGATTGGAATACGGTGTTTCGCCGGGCTCAAGACCCATGCCGCGCACGGCCATCACCGCGTATTTCTCCTTGAGGCGCTTTCCGAAGCGATTGGCGAACAGCGCCGATCCCGAAATGCCGTGGATCATTGCGATCGGCTCATGGCCGGAACCGCCGGATACCGGCACAATGAGTTGCCGTGCGGGGTGGGTTGGCGTCAAGGACGCGACCAGCCTGCCAAATTCACGCGGCGTCGGCGCCGCCAGCAGGACCGAAGTCTGGAGCTTGATGCCGAACCGGTTTTGGACGGCAAGAACGAGAGTTTCGGCGGTCAGCGAATCGCCCCCGAGATCGAAGAAACTATCGTCGATGTCCGCGGTCGGAATTTGCAGTTCCGTGGCGAAGATGCCGGCAATAACATGCGCGGGACCGTCGCTCGGTATCGCACGGATAGGCTGGATAATTGGCCGCACGTTCATCGGCAAGCCCCCTGGATCGATGATCGTCCGCCTTTTGGGAAGCGTGGCGGTACATCGAATGCTTGCGTGCTTTTAACTCACAGCCTGTGCGGCTAACAAGGACTCATCGCAGCGACCAAGCGGGCGCTGTTCCTTTGATCGAGAGACGTAGCAGGTATGCCGATCCTGAATGGTCGCTCGCCTTTCACCGAATACCAGCCCAGGCAAAAAGCCCTTTCCATCTCTTGATCAGTTTTGCAGTTGGCCCGTTCACTTTCCTGTCGGACGATTGCGCGGTCTGGCCGTTGTTGGTGGGGCCACTAGGTGCCTGCAAATATTGCTGCAGAAGCAGCCTGTCTATCTTGCCGGTTGGCGTCAGCGGCAACGACTCGATCGCGTGGATTCGGCCCGGAATTTTCCACTGTGGGAGGATCGACCTCAAGCTGGCCCTTAATGCGTCAGTCTGAAACAAGGCTCCCTGTTTTATCACGACGAAGGCGGCAAGGGAGTGCGTATCCTGGCGAAGTTCGGTGATGACCGCGACTTCATTCACCATTGGAAGCAGCAGGAAAGCCTGCTCGATTTCCCGCGTTTCAACGCGATACCCGCGAATCTTGACCTGGTCGTCGCGCCGTCCGAGGAATTCAAGACCGTTGCTCGATAAACGCCCGATATCGCCGGTGTGAAACACACGCTGATCGGGAAAATTGAGGTCGGTGCCGAAATGCTTTGCCGTTTCGGACGCCTGCCGCCAATAACCGTCTGCCAGGAAAGCGCTGCGGACGACGAGTTCGCCGACGCCTCCCTGTTCGACCGGCTGGCCATCTTCATCGACGACCAGGAGAGACTTGTCTGCGACTGGTCGCGGCGCCGGTACCGTGCCTGGCGCGAGCAACTCGCCCGGAGCTACCGAAGCCACCGCGATGTGACCGGCTTCGGTGGAAGAGAAGCGATGGCGCAAGGCACAGGACGTCGCGAAGTGATGGCGCCATTGCTCGACGTCCGAGGCAACGACCGTTTGACCCGCCAGCGCCACCAAGCGTACCGATGGATGCAGGCCCGAGCCCGCGAGCATCGACAGATACTTGCGAAACAACATCACCGGAGGGTGCAGTAAGGTTACGCGACGCTTATCAATCCACGCCCCGAGACCACCGAGACCACCCGATGCAGCATCGTAGAGTTCCAGCGTGGCTCCGTTGAGAAGCGCGCCGAAGACGTCCGCCTCCGATGAGGCGAAACTGCAATATGTCAGGAGGGACTGCCGGTCTGTGGAGTTCACCCCGTCATACCGGGCACAAAGCCAGGCCCGATGCAGCACGGTGCGATGGCTTTTCACGACCCCTTTCGGCCGCCCGGTGCTTCCAGAGGTGTAGAAGATTGCGGCCGGGTCACCCGGGTCCATCGGAATATGCAACGCATCAGCCGAATAACGCGCGTCGATGTCCTCAAGCAGGAGAACCCGCCTGTGGTCATCGACAAGGTCATGCGCGGCAGGCGCGTGAGACGCATCGGTAAGCAGCAGATCCGGCGCCGCATCGCTGAGTATGTCGCGCTGTGCTGCAAGCGGCATACCAGGATGGACGCAAAGGAATGCCTTTGCCGCCTTGAGCGCCGTCAGCGCGCAGATCACCATGTCCGGCGAATGGTCGACAAGATAGGCGACGCATCCGCGCCCGGGCTGCGTGTGCTCGAGGATTGCCCGGGCCAGCTGATTGGAGCGTCGTTCAACGTCGTCGTATGTCCATCGATGCCGGTCGCCGCCAATCGCCACGTGCGAGCCATACCTGCGGACCACTGTGTCGAAACGCGCCGGGATGGTCTGCTCCAGCTCGGCCCGGTCGAACGCCATCATGCGACCATTCAGATCGGGCGCGGGATCGTGCAAGTGTTCAGCCATGGCCCTCTGCAAGCTGGTTTTCGGTCACGGCACTCAGTTCGGCGTCGAGCTTTGCCTTCCGTCCATAGGCGACGAGAGCCCTGTAAGTTGATGAGCGCAACCGCACACCTTCCCTCAGGCTCTCCTCGCGGGCGCGCAATTCCATTTCGCCGGGGATCAGGATTTCGGTGGCGCCTTCGGCACGTTCGCCGTTCCTGGTCTGCTCGATCAGGCGGTCGACGCGCTCGGTGAATTCCGACGCCGGCATGAATCGCTGTGGATCCAGCGCCATGAAGAAATGGCCGTAGTCGGGCGCCTGGGCGCTCTCGCGCAATCTGTCCTGATGGTGATCGCTGCCAAAACCCGCGCCGCTGAGCACGCCCGCAAGCACCTCCATCACCAGGGCCAGGCCATATCCCTTGTGTCCGCCGATCGGCACGCCAAGCCCTGCGGCGAGATCGCCGAGATCGGTCGAAGGGCGCCCCGACCGGTCGAGAATCCAGCCCGGCGGCAACGGACTGCCTTCCGCCACGGACAGGCCGATCTTGCCGCGAGGCGCGACGCTCATGGCGACGTCGAGAAGGATAGGGAAATGTCGCCCTGCCGGAATGCCGACACCGAGCGGATTGTTGCCGAATGTCGGCGTGACCCCGCCCGTCGGTGCCAGGATCAGCGGTCCGTTGGTCGTGCAGAGCCCGATGAGACCGTTCTTCGCTGCCTGCCAGACATAGTGGCCGGCGGCGCCGAAATGGTTGGAGCGGCGGACGCCGACAATTCCAACGCCGTGCCTGCCCGCCTTTTGAATGGCGAGGTCCATCGCCACCGTGCTGACCCACTGGCCCGGGCCGTTGTCGCCATCGATCCGCGCGATGGTGGTGGTCTCGTGCTCGATCCGTATTTGAGGATCGGCGTTGATCTTGCCCGAGGCAATCCGCACGGCATAACGCGGAATGCTGACCATGTCGTGCGTCGGCTGTCCGCGCAGGCTCGCCTCGAGTTGGACTTCCGCGACGATTTCCGCACCCTTGAGGCTCAATCCAGCCCGTGTCAGCGCTTCGCGACCGTAGGCGCGAAGGCTTTCAATCGTCACCAGAATTTTCCCGCCATTTCCGCTCGATGCCGGTGCAGCCGCGACGGTTGGCCCGATGTCATGCCGCGCCTGGGCGACTGCGCGAGCCAGATCGGTGATCGTCTGATGCTGATAGAGCTGACGCAGATCGACGTGCAGACCGGCCCTGCTGGCTTCGACAACAACATTGATGCTCAGGATGGAATTGCCGCCTAGGTCGAAGAAGTTGTCGTGTAGCCCAACCTCATCGAGCCGCAACACCTTTTTCCAGACCCCCGTCAGGATCGTCTCGTCATCGGTTGGCGCGACCACGCGCAGATCGACCCGGCTGGAGGGATGCGTCGCGACAGTTGACCGAGCCGTCTGCGCCTCCTTGGTGAGCAGTGCCCGTCGGTCGACTTTTCCGTTCGACGTGCGAGGCAAGCGCTGCAGCATGACGATGCGTTGCGGCAGCATGTATTCCGGGAGCTGCTGCTTCAGAAATTCGCGCAGGCGCCCGGACAGAGCAGGCACTGGCGCATCATGCTGCTCATTGGCCGCAACGAAGGCCACCAGACGTTTGCGATCGCCGATATTATCGTCTGCGGCAGCATCCTCCACCACGCCGACGACACATTCGCGCACGTCCTGGTGTGTGTGAATCGCAGCCTCGATCTCGCCCAGTTCGATACGGAAACCGCGAATCTTCACCTGTTCGTCGGCGCGGCCGAGAATTTCGATCGTCCCGTCAGGCCGGTATCGGGCCAGATCGCCGGTTCGATGGAGCCGCGCGCCGTCATGCGGGCTGAACGGATTTCGGACGAAGTTCTTCGCCGTATGCTCCGGATGATTGATGTAGCCGGCTCCTATACCGGCGCCGCCGACATACAAGTGACCGCCGATGCCAACCGGCACCGGGCGGCGGGACGTGTCCAGCACATAGGCCTGCGTATTGGCAATCGGCCGACCGATCGGGACGACCTTCGCCGCGCCGCCCTCGGCCGGGACGGGATAGATCATCACGATCCCTGTCGTCTCGGTCTGGCCGAACATATTGACGAATCTTGTCCCGGGTCTGCAGAGGTGCCGCCATTTTTCGATCAAGGCGCTGGGCAAGGGCTCGCTGGCTGAAAGCACGAGCCGTAGCTGATTGTCGAGCAAGCTTGCCCGCACGGGTTGATCGAGCGACATCAAGACCTGCAGGCAGACGGCCGAGAATGATGGAACAAGGTCCAGCACTGATACGCGCTGGTGGCGTACCATCTCGAACAGCAAATGCGGATCGCGGAGTTCCTCGGCAGAAGCAACGGCCACGGCCGCACCGCAGGAGAGCGGAACGGCAAACTGCCGTATCGAGGAGGAAAACGAGAACGAAGCCGTGTGCAGGTAGATGTCGTCCGGACGGATTGCGACAGCGCGGACCATCGCCTGCGCATAGTGGCCGACATTCGCCTGCGTGATCATCGCGCCTTTGGGTTTGCCTGTGGAGCCTGACGTGTAGATCACGTAGGCAAGCGCGTCGGACGCAGGGATGGTGCCAACGTTGTGACTGTCCTGCAGCGCTAGGGAAGCATGGCAGGCGTCGATGCAGATGGTTCGGGTGTGGTCGGAGCTGTCGATGGCCATCGACTGAAACGTGGAGGGGAATTTTGGCAGCAGCGATGTCTCGGTGATGAGCAAGCTCACGCCGGCGTCACGCAGCATAAAAGCAATACGTTCGGACGGATGTTCGGGGTCGAGGGGCAGAAACGCACCGCCGGCCTTCCACACCCCGAGCAGCACCGCCAGCATCTCGGCAGACCTCGGCAGGCAGATCGCTGTCAATGTCTCGCGGGCAACGCCGCGGCTGCGAAAATACCGCGCGAACCGGCTGGCTCGCTCGTTGAGCTCCCGATAAGTGAACTGCCGGTCCCCGCCCAGCACGGCTGTGGCATCAGGTGTTCGCTCGACCTGCGCCTCGAACAGCTGGACATAATCCTGCCCCAGCAATTCGCTGGCTTCGGTGTGGTTCCAGTCGATTTCGATCTGGCGGCGGTCGACCTCAGGCAACAGGGACAGTTCCGACAGTCTTTGCCCGGGATCGCTTCCTATGCTTTCGAGCAAGGTCTGGAAATGCCGTGCCAGCCGGTCGATCGTGGCCGGCTCGTACAGATCAGCGTTGAATTGCCAAGTCGCGGACATCCCTTCCGGGGTTTCCGACAGGTACAGAGTGAGGTCGAACTTCGCCGTCACCTTGTCGATGCGCACAGGTTGCGCTGAGAGACCTTGCGCGAGATCGAAGCAAGGTCCCGCCACGTGATCAGTTGCCGACTGAGCGGGCAAGACCGAGCCTGGCAACCCCGGGATGTTCTGAAACGCGAACATGACTTGGAACAATGGCGCGTGGCGGGGATCGCGCGGGATATTCAACTGTTCAACGATGCGCTCGAGAGGAACATCCTGGTGCGCGTAGGCGTCAAGCGCCGTCGACCGGACGCGGCCGAGCAATTCCAGGAATGATGGGTCGCCCGCAAGCGGCGTTCGCAAAACCAGCGTGTTGGCGAAGAACCCGATCAGCGGCTCCAACTCCTTGCTCGGGCGGTTTGCGATCGGCACGCCGACGGCGCAATCGTCTTGCCCGTTGTAGCGGTGGAGCAATGTCTTGAAGGCCGCCAGAAACGTCATGAACACGGTCGCGTTATGGCTTTGACCCAGCGCCTTCAGTCGATCCGTCGTTTGACGGTTGATCAGGGCCTGTATGGTGCCGCCGCGATAGGATTGAATGGCCGGGCGAGGGCGGTCCGTCGGAAGCGTGAAGGCCGGCGGCATCTGGTTGAGCTGCCGGATCCAGTAACCGGTCTGGCGCTCGAATTCGCCGGCCTCGACGCCGTGCTGCTGCCAGGCTGCGAAGTCGCCGTACTGAAGCGGCAAGTCGTCGAGCGGCGACGCCCTGTCGTCATGAAATGCTTCGTACAGTTGCCTCAACTCGGTGTAGAGGACGCCGATCGACCAGCCGTCGGAAACGATGTGGTGCATCGTCAGAAGCAGGACGTGCTCGTCGGATGTCAGCCGGATCAGCTTGGCGCGAAATAGGGGACCTTGCGCCAGGTCGAACGGTTCGCCAGCGTCCTGGCTGGCGAGGTGCCTTGCCTCGGCGGTTCGTGCGTCCGCCTTGTGGCCGGACAGATCAATCATCACCAGCCTGGTTTCCTGAAATTCGGAAACCACTTGCACTGGTCCGCCCTCGCGCATGTGAAAGGTCGTGCGCAGGATGTCGTGACGTCGGCGAATTTCGTCGAGGCACAGCGCCAATGCGCGCTCGTCGAGCGGGCCTGTCAGCCAGAGCGAGGCCGACATATTGTAGGCGCCGCCGGCACCCATCCGATCAAGAAAATAGACGCGCTTTTGCACGGAGGAGAGCCGTGCGAGCGTTCCTCCTTGCCGCCGGGGGATGTGTTTCGTGGCCTGCGTAGAAGTCGTCGATCCTTGCTCCAGTCGCGCTCTGCCATCCGCTACGAGATCGGCCATCTGCTCGCCGATGCGCTCCGAAAGTCGCGCAGTGGTCGGGCGTTCAAACATGCAATCGATCGGCAACGTAACCTGGAATATCTCCTGCAACCTGGCGAGAACCTGCATGGCGATAAGTGAATGACCGCCCAGGTCGAGGAAATCGTCATGAATGCCGGGCGGTTCGATTCCCAGAACTTCGGCAAAAACCGCCGCCACCCGGCGCTCAGTGGCGGTTCGGGCAATCACTTTGCCAGTCTGTGGCGGATCGCGTTGAGCCTCCTGTTGTTGCGGATCGAGCGTCAGGGCCAGATGTTTGCGATTGACCTTTCCGCTGGAATCGGCGGGGATCTCATCCACCACAACGATCCACTGCGGCACCTTCGAGCGTGCCAGCCGCTCGGCGACAAAGCCGCGGATCTGCTGAACCGGCGTAAATTGTTTCTGCCCCGCCTTGAGCACGACCGCTGCGGCGACCGTCTCGCCGAGCACCGGGTGGGGAACGCCAAAAACAACCGCCTGTCCGATCGCGGCATGCTGGAGCAGGATCTGCTCCACCAGCCGCGGCGAGATCTTTTCGCCGCCGTGATTGATGATATCCTTCAGGCGGCCGGTGACGAACAGATAACCTTCGGCATCGAGGTGGCCTATGTCGCCTGTCCGCAGCCAGCCATCGATGAAAGCGGCTTGGTTGTCAGTGCGATCATCATAATCGTGCATGACATTTGGGCCGCGAATGACCACCTCGCCACTCCCGCCGGGCGGCAACAGACGTCCGGCTTCATCCATAATGGCAATTTCTGGACCGGCAGCCTTGCCCACGGAGCCTGGCTTGCGTTCGAACGGCGGAAGGCGATTGCTCGCAATCTGCGGCGCCGCCTCGGTCATCCCGTAGGCTTCGACAAACGGTACGCCGAACGCGCTTTCGATATCCGCGATCAGCTGTGGCGGCATTGGCGCCGAAGCCGAGCGAATGAAGCGCAATCCGCTCTGGCGCGGGTCTTCGCGGCAGAGACGGATCTGATCGAGGATCGTGCGATGCATGGCCGGGGAAGCCGTATACCAGGTCGGCTTGAGGTCGCTGAGACAGCTAAAGAAGCGGTCGGCGGAAAAGCCCTCCACGCTGATGTAAGAGCCTCCGCATACCAGCGATGACAAAAGGCTGCTGATGCCATGGATATGAAACAGGGGCATCATGCCCAAGCACCGGTCGGTGTGCCGGAGATCCACCGCCGAGCAAATGTTGCGCGCCGAAACGCAAAGGTTTCGATGTGTCAGCGGTACCAGCTTGGGCCGCGCCGACGTGCCCGATGTGAACAAGAGCAGTGCGGCGTCGTCAGGCGCTGCCAACGGCTGGTCACCGCGATGCCCTCGACCAGCGGCTGTCAGCGAGAAGGTCCCGGCCGCCGCATCGGGCTGCGAAACGAGTTGCAGGATCCGTATGTTCAGGGACGCCGCCAAGGCGAGCAACGGCGATTCCCAGCCGTGCGGCACGATCAGGACTTGGGCACCTAGCGCGCTGAGCTGCGCTTCAAGCTCAGACGCGGGCCATGCCGGGTTCAGCGGAGCGCATGCCGCATTGGCTGCCACCGCCACGATCGCAACCGCTGCTTCCGCTCCTTCGGGCAGGATGAGCGCGACGCGGCCCGTTGGCCCGACAGCTTCCAGCGCCAGCTTTTCGCCGACATAGTGGATCTGGCGCCCCAGCCCTTCATAGGTGAGGGGTGGGCGTCCCGCGGCCAGAACGGCCACCGATTGCGGATTGTGTCCGGCATGCCGGTCCACATGGCCACGTATAGTGTCCATCAGATACCGCTCCGGGATCGAGGTTGATTAGGAATAGAGCCCATGCCGGGTTCACTGAGTGCTGGCTGGCTGCGTGGCTGTCAATGCGCAGAGACGTCAAAACACGAGAACAAGGTTCCATCGCTGTTGCCGAAGCGGCCTTCAAAGCAGCCATTGTCGGCCGCCGCCAGGCGGCTTGATCGAATGACCATGGCTTTGGCGTTCTCCACATCCAGTTCGATACGAACATCATGAAACGTCAAAAAGCCCCGGTTGAGCGGGAAATGCATTTTGTAGAAGGCTTCCTTTATCACGAACAGAAGCTTTGGCAGGTCGTAGCCTAGGCGCCCTTCGATCACGTCCCGCTCTTTCAATTCCGAAGCAAGCGACACCAGTTTTGTCAGGTCGTCGGAAAGCGGAGAATCTTCCTCGATGTCGATTCCGATGCCGAGGCAATCGGCGGACAATCCGACGGCGACAGCGCACAGGCTTCGGGTATGAGAGATTGAACCGACAATACCTGTCGGCCAGACCGGCGCCCGATCGTGTCCAATCGGGATGACGCTTTCAGGAATGCCCAGGCCCCGCAATGCCTGCCTTGCGTAAATGCGTCCGGCGCGAAACTCACGACGTCGCGCCGGCACGACATTGCCCAGAGACAGTTCTTCTTCGAGCAGCCAATCTCGATCTGCTGGTTTGAAATCGCCGCCCTCGATGACGATGCTATCCGCAACCAATTGTCGAATGGCTGCTATCAGGCGGGCTGGCGAAGAGTCGTCGCGGACTTTCGGTTCACCAGGCAATACCACTCCTTCACCGATCCAAACTGCTGCTGTCTTGCGTTGTAACAGAACGTCGACGAACCGGGCAACGCCAGGTTGCCCAGGGCGCCCGTTTAGCGGGGCCCGCCAAGGTGCGCGTCATCGTAGTGGATCGGTTATGACGCAATCGGCCTGTCGATGCTTTTCATCGCCCACGATCTTCGCGTGGCGTCGGTAATCGCCAGCCGCGTTGTCGTCATGCAAGGTGGAAAGATCGTGGCCGGGATGCTGCTCTCCACGCGAACCTGCCGAAAGCGAGCCAACTGCCAAACGACCACATAAGTTTATTCGTTTTTGACCAATACGCGCCGGCGAATTCCTGTAATCTTCAGAAAAACACCGGGACAACCGGGCCAAACAGAAAGGTCGGGGAATGAAATACGTCGTCGATACGATCGGCGGTCCCGCAGGCGGTGATGCCTGGCAAGCCGCTGTTACCGAAGCCTATTTTCCGCTCGACACCGAGTATCGGAACCGTCGTGAATTTTCAGGCACGCTGGAAACCTTCTCTCTCGGGCTCGTCAGCGTGTCTAAAATGCGCTGCGATGCTGTAAGCTATCGTCGCCATCGCCGCCACTTCCTCAACGAGCGTGACGCCAGCCTGCTCGTCACCATCCCGGAGATGTCGGAGGTGAATTTCTCGCAAGGATCGAGGACCGTCAATTGCGGTCCGGGGGGCTTCCTCCTTGAGAGGGGAGATGCGCCTTACGAATTCTGGCACGGCAAGCCAAACGCGCTGTGGGTCCTGAAGGTGCCGTCATCGAGCGTTCGGGCACGGATCGGATCTGCCGAACGGCTCAGTGCACTCAGTTTTGACGCTACCCAAGGCATCGCCGCGCTCTTTCTCGACACGGTGCGAACCACGATCGGCCATGTCGATGAGATCACTGAAGTCGCTCGTGAGATGATGGGCAGGCACATCCTGGAAATGCTGTGCCTGTCGATCGTGAGTGACGATCGCGTGCTGGACAGCAGCATCTCGTCGATCCGGGCCGGCCATTTGCATCGCGCCGAGCAGTATATTCGCGACAACCTGAAGAATTCCGGCCTCGGCCCGCAGGCTGTGGCTGATGCCTGCGGCATCTCCCTGCGTTACCTGCAGGTTCTGTTTCAAGACAGCAACCAGTCGATCAACGGCTTCATCCGCGACGCCCGGCTTGAGCTTTGCTCCGAGGAGCTGATGTCAGTGACCAACATCAGCACCGTTGCCGAGATCGCTTACCGCTGGGGCTTTGCCGACCAGTCTCAGTTCTGCAAGCACTACCGGACGCGATTCGGCTGCGCACCGACGGATACCCGTCGCGAAGCAGCGAACCGGGCAGGCCGCGCTTCGACCTCAAGACAGCGGCACTAGACCCGACGAAATCCGGGCCAATTCCACCATTTGTTACGACGTCACCCGGCAAGGGCGGCGAAAGCCGGGCTTTGCCCGCAAAGACCCTACGAAGGAACTGTCATGAGCCGAATAAGAGTTGCCGTCGATGTCGGAGGGACCTTCACCGACATCTGTATCATGGATGAAGACAGCGGCGCGATCCGCATCGAGAAGACCGCCTCCACGCCTGACGATCCCATGCAGGCCATCATGAATGGCGTGGAGCAGGGCCGCATCGATCTTTCCGAGGTGACGATGTTCTCTCATGGCACGACGGTTGCCACCAATGCGCTGATCACCCGCCGCCTGCCACGCACCGCAATGGTCTGCACCGAGGGTTTCCGTGACGTTGTCGAGATCCGTCGCGCCAACAAGGAAGACCTCTGGGACACCTACAAGGATGTCGCCAAGCCCTATATCCCGCGCCGCGACCGGCTGACAGTCCGGGAACGGGTCAGTGCCGAGGGCACGATCCTGGAAGCGCTGGACGAAGAGGCTGCGCGCCGCGTCGCGGAAATTCTCGTGAAACGGCAGGTCAAGTCCATAGCCGTCTGCTTCATGAACTCCTATGTCAACGGCGCCAATGAGCGCCGCATGCGTGAGATCCTGAAGGAAGCCATGCCGGATCTGCCGGTCTCGATCTCCTCGGAAGTGATGCCGGAAATCTTCGAGCACGAGCGTTTTTCCACCACCATGGCGAACGCCGTCTGCGCCCCGGTCGTCGTCGACTACGTGTCGCGTCTCGGAGAAAAGCTTGCCGCGGCCGGATACAAGCGAGATCTCCTGTTGCTGCACAGCGGTGGCGGGGTCATGACACCCGCAAGCGTCAGGGATTTCTCAGCTCGGCTCGCAGGATCGGGCATCGCTGCCGGCGCGATCGCAAGCCGCTTCATCGGAAATCTCTGTGGCTTCCCGAACTCGATCGGCTTCGACATGGGCGGTACCAGCACCGACGTCTCGCTCGCATGGAACGGGGAGTCGCGCATCACAAAAGACTGGTACATCGAATTCGGATATCCGATCCGCTTCCCCTCCATCGAGGTGCTGACCATCGGTGCAGGCGGCGGGTCGTTGGCATGGCAGGACGAAGGCGGCAGCTTACGCAACGGACCGCAGTCTGCCGGCGCTTTTCCAGGTCCGGCCTGCTACAAGAATGGCAACCGCACTGCCACCAACACCGACGCCAATGTCGTGCTCGGCCGTCTCGGCACCAGCCTTGCGGGCGGCAAGATCACGCTCGACCCCGCCTTGGCCGCCCAGGCGGTGCAGGAGACGGTGGCGGCACCCTTCGGCATGGAAATCCACAAAGCGGCCGAGGCGATCATCGCCGTCGCCAACGCCAATATGGGCAATGCCGTCCGGCTTCTCTCCATCAGCCGAGGCTATGACCCGCGCGACTTTGCGCTCGTCGCATTCGGCGGTGCAGGCGCCTTGCACGGAGCTGCCGTGGCGAAGGAGCTTTCGATTCCAACCGTGATCGTGCCGCCCAATCCCGGCGTCACCTCCGCGCTCGGTTGCCTTCTCGTCGACGTGCAGCACGATTTCTCCGAAAGCTTCATGGCCGATGCTTCGACGGTCTCGCCCGCCGAGATGCAGACAGCCTTTGTTCTGATGGAAGAACAGGCCGTTGAGCGTCTGACCCATGAGGGCGTGGCGCGGGAAGACATGGCGCTGCAGCGCACGGTCGAGATGATGTACCAGGGACAGTGGCGCTCGCTTGCGGTGTCAGCGCCGGCGCGGATCGAGAGCATCTGCTCGCTGATCGAGGCATTCCACAACGAGCACGAACGCGAGTTCAACTACCGCCGCGAAGAGGCGCCGGTGTCGATCTTCCGCATCGCGGTCAAGGCGATCGGCATCGTTCCGAAAGCCGAGATTCCGCGGCACGAAGTCTCGCCGCATGAGCCAGATCCGGTCGGCCGCCGCAGCGTCTGGTTCGACGGCGCATCCCATGACGCGGCCGTGTATGAGCGTGAGCAACTCAGCGCCGGCGCTGCCTTCACAGGGCCCGCCATTGTCGAACAGTTCGATTCCACCACCGTGGTTCCGCCGGGAATGAGCGCGACCGTCGATGGCTTCCTGAACATTCTCATCGTGACGAAAGGCTGAGACATGACAAAGCTGATTGAAACGAGCCCTGGCCTCGATCCGGTAACGTTCGAGGTGCTGAAGAACTCCTTCATCACCACTGTCGACCAGATGGCCGAACAGATGCTTCGCACCTGCTATTCCTTCGTCATCTACAACCGAGACTTTTCGAACGCCCTGCACGACGCCGATGGCAACTCAGTCGCCCAGGGCAACTATGACATCGCGGTCCATGTCGGCACGCTTCACAACACGTGCAAGGAGGTGATCCGAGTCTTCGAAGGCGATATGGCACCCGGCGACGTCTACGCAATCAACGATCCTTATGCCGGCGGTACGCATTTCAGCGATGTTCGGCTCGTCCGGCCGATCTTCGACGAAGACAAACTGATCGGCTTCTCCCAGTCGAACGGACACTGGTCGGATCTCGGCGGCTCGGTGCCGGGTTCCTTCGACGTCACCGCCCGAGACATGTTCCGCGAAGGCCTGCGGATCACGCCGTTGCGCCTTTTCCAGCGCGGCCGCTTCTGCTCCGACGTTGCCAACATGATTGCGGCCAACACGCGCGATCCGGCATCGATCATTGGCGACATCCATTCCCAGGCGCAGGCGACGCAGGCTGCCGAACGCGAGCTGTTGCGGCTGGTCAAGAAGTACGGGCGCGGCCAGGTCATGCGCGGTATGGAGGAGGTTCAGGACTACGTCGAACGTGCCGTGCGAAAGCGTCTCGCGGAGCTGCCCGACGGCACCTGGGAGACGGTCGACTACATCGACCGGGATCTCGGTGCCGGCGAAGGCATGATCCCGATCCGCATCAAGATGACGATCAAGGGCGACACGATCCACTACGATTTTACGGGAAGCCATTCGACCATTGCCTCGATGTACAATTCCGCGCCGGGCGCGACCTTCTCGGCCGTGGTCGCCGGCATGAAGACCTTCTTCCCGGACCTTCCACTCAACAGTGGGTTTTACCGGATGATCGAGGTGACCGCGCCAAAGAACAGCATCGTCAGCGCGGAATGGCCGGTGGCGGTGACCGGGTTCCTGATGCCGTTCGAAAAGATCATGAACGCGATCTTCGAGATGTGGTCGAAGATCATGCCCGAACGCGCTATCGCCTGCGCCTTCAACCTCGAATATCTGCTGGCCGGGGGACGGGACGCGCGCAAACCCGAAAAGCCGATCTTCATGTTCTACGAATGGCTGCCCGGTGGCTGGGGCGGGCGCAACGGCAAGGATGGTGCAGATGTCACCACCGCCTGCTTCGGAACCGGGCTGATGTCGCAACCCAACGAAGGCAACGAGCGGGTGAACCCGACTCGGACGGTCGAGTTCCAGATCAAGCAGGATTCAGCCGGGCCCGGCACATGGCGGGGCGGCGTCGGCGTGCAGAAAACCTCGTTGTTGCTTGAGGCTGAAAATGCCGTCATGTCCTATATTTGCGACCGCGAGCGCGCTGTCGTCTGGGGTGTCGAAGGAGGCCTGCCGTCGATGCCACACGGCTTGACCATGAAGCGCGCGGGAGAAGAGACCGAGATCTGGCTCGGCTCCGTGTTCTCCGATTACTCCGTCCACACAGGCGACCAATTCGCTCGTCCGACGGCCGGCGGCGGCGGTTTCGGCGATCCACTGGAGCGCGAGCCCCGCAAGGTGATGGAGGACGTGATCGACGACTACGTTTCTCTGGAGCGCGCCAAGATTGACTACGGCGTGGTGATCCGCGAAATCGACCGCGACCTGTGCCAGTACGAAATCGACGATATGGCTACCGAAGCCTGCCGTGCCGACATCCGGGCGAAACGGAAGGACTGGGCACGCATGGATCCTGAGGAGGTCGCGCGCAAATACCGCTCCGGCGAGATCGATACGCTCGATGCGGTTCGGCACTATGCCGTGATCCTCGATTGGGAGACTGGCGAACTCCTTCCCAAAACCACCGCCCAGTTCCGTGAGAGCTTTGAGAAACGGACGGTCAGTCACTGGGCCTGAGCGCTAGAGAGCGCGACCCAAACCTTGCGGGCGCTCGCAGGGAGTTATCTGTTTTTTAGATACCATTTTCAAGGAATTACTATTTCACAGGAGCCTAAAGCTGGAGCAACAATGTTGCAACGCTGCGAAAGTCGGCTGCTTCCGAGGGGTATGACAGATGGCAACAAGCGTGGGACGATTGTTCACCGCAGCCAGCACTATTGAAGAGGCAATGGCCGCACGCCGGCAAGGTGCGGCGGTGCTTGCCGGCGGCACCTGGATGATGCGTGATCCACGGCGTGGGGTCGACCTTCCCGAGGCGGTGGTCGCACTCCACCGAATACCGGCCTTGTCCAAGGTCGAAATCGGCTCGGACCATGTCGTGATCGGTGCGGCTGTTACCCACGCAGTCCTTGGTCGCGAGTTGCACGGGGCAGCGGGTTTCGAAGGTTTGGTTGCCGCGGCGGAGGGTGCGGCCAATCCCGGCATCCGAAGGGTCGCCACCGTGGGCGGCAACCTTTGTGCCCTCGACTTTGCCGCCGCCGATCTCGCCCCTGCGCTTCTCGTCTGTGAGGCGACGGTGGAACTGGAGACGTTCGAAGGCCCAAAACTCCTCGGTATTTCGGATTTCCTCAAAGACAGGCATACGTTGCTGGCCGAAGCGATTGTGACGAAAATTCATCTGCGCCGCGACCTGGTCGCAAGTGCTCATATCCGCCTGCCGCTTCGGAAAGCTGGCGACTATCCGGTCGCCATCGTCTCCCTCGGGGTGGACAAGGACAAACGATGTCGCATCGCCGTCGGCTCGGTGGAGCCGGTAGCGCGGCGCTGGACGGCGCTCGAACAGGCCATGAGGGCAGGCCCGGCCTCCGCGCTCGATCCGGAACGCGCCGCCGAGCTTGCACTGGAGCACAATGATTTTCAGGGCCGCGACGGCAAGGAAGCGGAGGGTTGGTACCGGCGCCAGGTTCTTCCGTCGCTGGTCAAGCGCGGTGTTGCCGCACTTCTCAAGACCGGGGGCGTGGCATGACCGTGAGATTCCAGCTGAATGGCGAGGACTGCCGCTTTGATGGCGATCCGATGACGCCGCTCGTCGACATCTTGCGGCAGGAACGATTCCTGACGGGGACCAAGGCCGTGTGCCGCGAAGGCTTTTGCGGCGCGTGCACGGTGCATGTCGACGACGAAGCGGTGCCGTCCTGCCTGAAGCCGGTTGGACTCGTCCATGGATGCGCGGTGACGACCATCGAGGGAATGAGTTCTGGAAACCAGGCGCTGCACCCGCTCCAGGTCAATTTCGAGGCGGCCGATGCCGTGCAATGCGGCATGTGTTTTCCGGGAATGGTCATGAGCCTTTCGGCGTTCGTGCGTGACAATCCGCATGCGAGCCGTCCCGAAATCAAGGCGGCGATGGTCGGCAACATCTGCCGCTGCACAGGATATGAGCGGATCGTCGACGCCGTGGCCGAATGCCTCGACCAAGCGCGGAAGGCTGGCCAGTTGGTGGGAGGCACCCATGTCTGAGCTGTCCGCCACGGTGATGAATCTTCCCCGCCGCGATGCGCAGGACAAGCTGCGCGGGCGGACGAAATACACCAACGACCGGATTCGCCCCGACATGTTGCATGCCGTGCTGCTGCGGTCGACCGTTCCCGCGGGGCGTATCCGCAAGCTCGACGTTTCGGCGGCACTGCGCTGTCCTGGCGTGCGCGCGGTGGCGACCGGCGCCGATGCGCCGGGACTCTACGGCATCGGCATTGCCGATCATCCGCTCTTGGCGATCGACACGATCCGCTATCACGGCGAGCCAATCGCCGTCATCGCCGCCGAGACGGAGGAGCAGGCGCGGGCGGCACTTGCCGCCATCATGCTCGAGGTCGAGCCGCTGGCACCGGTGTTCACCATGGCCGAAGCGCTCCAGCCCGCCGCCCGCCTCGTCCACGAGGGCTGGCGCGGCTATGAGGTGATCACGGAGGGCGGTGCACGTGCCGGCAACATCGCATGGGAGGCAAAATCCAGCCGCGGTGACGTCGATGCGGCCTTCGCCCGTCCCGATATACGCATTGTCGAGAGCAGCTTCACCGTCGGTCGGCAGAGCCATGTGCCCTTCGAACCGCGCGTTGCCATCGGCTCCTGGGAGGACGGCCGTGCTCACATCCAGACCTCGACGCAGGTGCCTTGGACCGTGCGCAACGTCACCGGAAGGGTCATGCAGCTTTCACCCGGGCGTGTGCGGGTCACTGTACCCCCTGTCGGTGGCGGGTTCGGCCTGAAGTTCGATGCGTCCATCGAGCCTATCACGGCACTTCTGGCGCGGATGACCGGGCGCACGGTGGTCCTGGAAAACACCCGGCAGGAAGAGATGGCAACCTGCCTCTGCCGCGAGAATGCGGAAATCCGCATTCGGTCCGCTGTCACCGCCGAAGGATACATCGCCGGGCGCGAAGCGGTCGTGCTGATGGATTGCGGCGCGTATGGCGGTGAGCAGGTCTTCCTGACGACGATGACGGCGCACACGCTGGGCGGCAATTACAGGGTTGGCGCAACGCGGCTCGTCAGCCGCGCCGTATACACCAACACACCACCCAACGGTGCTTTCCGAGCTTGCAACGGCGTCTACAACACATTCGCGTTGGAGCGACACACCGACGAAATCTGCGGTGCGCTAGGCTTCGACCCAATGGAGTTCCGGAAGAAAAATATCCTGGGAGATGGTGATCTCGGTGCCACGGGCCAGGTTTTCGAGGCCGACGTGCTGGGTCCGATGCTCGATCGTATGGAGGCGTTGCGTGCCAGTACCGGCACATCCGAAGCGAAGGCCGACGGCAGGCTCTATGGAATTGCGACCACGGTCGGCACATGGTTCGTGTTTGTCGGACCCTCGGCGGCAACGGTGAACTTGAACGCCGACGGCAGCGCAACGCTGGTCACGTCGGGTGTGGAGATCGGATCGGGCACGATGGTGCAATCCCTGCCGCAGATGGTGGCTGGGCAGCTTGGCCTCGCTCCCGACCAGGTGATCGTGCGCGAAGCCGATACAGATGCCGCCGGCCTCGATGTCGGCGTTGGCGGTGGGCGCACCACCGTGTCCATTGGTGCTGCGAGCATCGCCGCCTGTGCAGAGGTGCGGGAGAAGCTGCTGCGGACCGCCGGCGAGATGCTCCAGACCCGACCGGAAGACCTGGTGCTGCGGGACGGTCGTGTCGAGATCACCGGACGTCCCGGTTCCGGCATGTCGATCCCCGCCGTCGTCGCCCATGCGCAGGCCACCATCGGCCCGATCACAGGAAGTGGAGCCTTTACCGCCAGGAACACTCCGGCAATGTCCGGCTGCGCCATGGGGCATTTCATCGATGCGCTCGACATCCCCGTCTTCGTCGTTCACGAGGCCGAGGTGGCGGTTGATCCGGACACCGGTCATGTCGAGGTGCTGGCCTATCGCGTGGTTCAAGATGTCGGCCGCGCGCTCAACCCACGCGCCATCCTGGGCCAGATACAGGGCGGCGTGGTGCAGGGGCTGGGCTATGCGTTGCATGAGGAGGTGACGCTCACCGCCGACGGACGCATCGCACAGGACGATTTCGAGACCTATCGCCTGCCGCTGGTGCAGGACGTGGTTCCGGTCGCCGCCGACCTCTACGAGGGCGCGCCGTCGATGGGGCCTCTAGGCACCAAGGGCGCGGGCGAGGTCCCAATCCTGGCCGTGGGCGCGGCGATCGGCTGTGCGGTGGCGCGCGCCATCGGCAAGCCGGTGCAGCAACTGCCACTGACGCCGCCGCGCGTGCTTCGACTGCTGCACGAGCGCGAACCACCGCCGGAATTCCCGCACATCGCCCCCGGCTGGGCAGCAAACACTCTGGGCTGAGGCAAGCAAACCATGGTCACCCTGAACTGCGACATGGGGGAAAGTTACGGCAACTGGCGCTTCGGCGACGATGCCGGCATCATGCCTCATATCGATTGCGCCAACATCGCCTGCGGCTTCCACGCCTCCGATCCATGGACGATGCTGAAGACCGTGCGGCTCGCGCTTTCTCATGGAAAGCAGGTTGGCGCGCATCCTTCCCTTCCCGATCGCGAGGGGTTCGGTCGGCGCGAAATGAAACTTCAGCCGGAGGAACTGACAGCCGCCTTCCTCTACCAAATCGGTGCGCTGACAGGAATGCTGGCCGCCGAGGGCGGGCAACTCAGCCATGTCAAACCGCATGGCATCATCTACGGCATGGCCGCGCACGACATGGACACTGCCCGGGCGATTGCCGCGGCGGTCAAGCCGTTCGGCATCCCGCTCTTCGGCATGGCAGGAACCTGTCACGAGACGGCAGCAGTTGAACTCGGCGTTGCCTTCGTGGGCGAGTTCTTTCCCGATCTTGCCTACGCTCCCGGCGGCAGCCTGATCATCCCGCGCGTACAGTCGGCCATCGACCTGACGCTTGCCGAGCACCGCATGGTGGGGGCGCTTACCCGACGCGAACTCGTCACCACAGACGGCACGGTCCGCCCGGTCGACTTCGACACCGTCTGCATCCACTCCGATCCGCCGAATGCGCGCGACGTCGCCGCGCTGATGCGGCGGATCATCGACACCCATTCCAAAAGCCTCCCATGATTCATTTTTCCGAATCGTGAAAGCTCCACGCATGGGATCGAGGACTATCTCGAACTCACAGCCCAAACCATTTCCACAAGCCGCTGAGGACTTCCATGGAAGCGCTTTCCAACTCTCTCGCCGCCGCCGACATCGCTACCACCATGCATCCTTACACCAACCTGCGTCAGCACGAAAAAGCCGGGCCGCTGATCATCAGCCGCGGCGACGGCATCCGTGTGTATGACGAACGCGGCAAGGAATATATCGAAGGGCTCGCCGGGCTCTGGTCGGTGGCCGTCGGCTTTTCGGAAAAGCGGTTGGCCGACGCTGCCTATCAGCAAATGCTGAAGCTGCCTTACTACCACATCTTCTCCTCCAAGGCGCATGAGCCGTCCATCCGGCTCGCGGAGAAACTCGTGGAGATGACGCCGGAAAACCTGACGCGTGTTTTCTTCACGTCGTCGGGCTCGGAAGCCAACGACACCATCGTCAAGATGGTGTGGTTCATGAACAACGCGCTGGGCCGGCCCAAAAAGAAGAAATTCCTGGCACGGACCAAGGGCTATCACGGCATCACCGTCGCCTCCGGCAGCCTAACGGGCCTGCCGATCAATCATCGCGACTTCGATCTGCCGGCGATTCCCGTTCGCCACCTGACCTGCCCGCACTTCTATCGTTTCGGCTTGGAAGGCGAAGACGAAGCCGCCTTCACGGCGCGTCTGCTCGCCGAGCTGGAAGCTGTGATCGCGGAAGAAGGGGCTGACACTATCGCAGCCTTCATAGGAGAGCCGCTTATGGCAGCCGGCGGCGTTCTGCCACCGCCGGTCGGGTACTGGGAAGGCGTGGAGAAAATCTGCCGGGCAAATGATATCATTCTGATAGCAGACGAGGTGATCTGTGGTTTCGGGCGGCTCGGCACGCCCTTTGGCTGCCAGAAATTCAGCTTCACGCCCGATATCATGACGCTTTCCAAGCAAATTACCTCCTCCTACATGCCGCTGGCCGCGGTGATGTTCTCGGAGGCGATCTATCAGGCGATCGCCGACAACACCGCAACGATCGGCAATTTCGGCCACGGCTTCACGGCGTCGGGTCATCCGGTCGCCACGGCAGTGGGTCTCGAAAACCTCGCCATCTTCGAGGAGCGGGACTTGATCGGAAACGCGGCCCGCCTTGAGACGTCGTTCCAGCTCGGCATCCGCTCATTCGCCGATCACCCACTTGTCGGCGAAGCGCGGGGCACCGGTCTTATCGGCGCCGTTGAGTTGGTGGCAGACAAGGCGACGAAACGCCCCTTCGCCAAGGTTGGGTGCGCAGGGACTATCGCAGGAGGGATCGGCCACGAGGAAGGCCTCATCTTCCGCGCCATCGGCGACCAGCTCGCGCTCTGTCCGCCGATGATCTCGACAGAAGACGATGTGAAGGAAATCATGACGCGCATGGGCCGGACGCTTGAGCGTCTGACCGGTGCGGTCGCCAAGGAGGGACTTGAATGACTCGCATGAAAGCCGAACCGGTCGTCCATATCGACGACGAACGCTTCCGGGTCACCGAATGGCGCTTTGCCGCCGGGGCCGAGACCGGCTGGCACATCCATGGCTATGACTACGTCATCGTGCCGCTTACGGACGGCAAGCTCGGTCTCGAAGGCCCGGACGGCGCGCAATCGCAAGCCGCTCTCACCCAAGGGGTGCCCTATTCGCGGCGGACAGGTGTGGCTCACAACGTCATCAATACCGGCAATGCGCCGCTCGCATTCTTGGAGGTTGAGGTCGTGGACGCTGGCGACCTCACAGCCAGGCGGCTCGCCGTGCTCGACCGGTTCCTCGCGGCCTGGAACGCCCGCGACGTGGGCGCGCTGATGGACTGCATGGCTGAGAATTGCGCTTTCCACGGCTCGGCCGGCCCCGATGCCGAAGGGCGCAAGCATATGGGGCGTGACGCCGTGCGCGTCGCCTATGCAGCGCTGTTCGATGCCTTCCCGAAAGCCGTGTGGACCAGGGGACGACACGTCGTGACGGGCGACACCGGGCTTTCATCATGGCGCTTCGTCGGCACCACGGCAGCGGGGCAGCAAATCGAAGTCGACGGCTGCGATATCTTCGCTTTTTCGGGGGAGCTCATAGCGCTCAAGGATTCCTACCGCAAAGCGCGAGGGTAGCGAAAATCTGAATTCATCGGCAATGAGGGCGGTCCAAGCGGGCCGCCCTCCTTTTTTGTTCAAAGGCAAGATACTCAAAAGACGAAAGGCCCTGTCGTCCCAAAGCAACAGGGCCTTTCGCATATCAAGGGCGGGATTATCCGCCCCATCTTCTCCTACTTGAGCAAGGCTTCCATCGGTACCGGCTCGGAAATCGTCCAGTTGCCTACAACACCCGGCTTGCCGGCCTTGGTCTCGACGATCAGGTACCGCGTCTGGTTCTGGTGATGCAGTTCGGGCGTGAAGGTGCGAGGCCCGAACAGCGTCGGCTCATTCTTCATCTTTTCCAGTTCCGCGACGACCGCGTCGGCATCGGTCGTGCCTGCACGCTCGACCGCCTTGGCCCAGACGTCGACCATGACGTAACCCGGAAAAACATACTGGCTCGAGGGATCGGCGCCTGTCTTCTCCTTGTATGAGGCATTGAACTTCAACACGGCCGGATTGGGATCGTCGCCATAGATCGATCCCTGAACGGGGACGTAGAAGTTCGTCAGATCGGACACGGCCGAGAGCCAATAGCTACCGTCGACGCCCGAGCCGTTCAGGATCATGGAGTTGATACCCGCGGCGCGAAGCTGCTTGATGGCCGAGACAGCGCCCGGCATCATCGTGCAAAGCATGATCGCATCCGGCTCCTTCGGCAGAGACTTGATGCGGGTGATCTGCGCGGCGATGGAGGCGTCCTCGTTCTTGAAGGTGTCTTCACCGACAAGCTTGGCGCCCTGGGCTTCGAGCTTCGGCATCATCCAGTCGAAGCCGTCGCAGATGCCCTTGTTGTAGGCCGTCCAGGTATCGAGCAAACGGTAGAAGTCCTTTGCGCCCTTTTCCTTGAATGCCCACTCGGCCATGGTCGCTCCCTGCACGGCCGCCAGCACCGACGCAGAGAAGCTGTGTGGGCCGACACCCTGGATACCGGCCTTGACCGATTCCGCGCACAGGAAGAAAGAGATATGGCCGGCGTCCTCGGCCGCGAGCGCAGCCGGCGATCCGAAGTCGTAGTCGCAGGAGACGACCACGAGATCGGCGTCCTGGTCGAGCACGGAGAGGCCCGCCTTGGCGCCTTCGGCCCGGTCGGACTTGGTGTCGGCCTTGACAACCTTGATCTGCTTTCCAAGCAGACCGCCAGCCGCATTGATCTCGTCGATGCGAATCAAGGCCGCCTCCTGGGCAGGCTTGTCATAGGCTTCCATGAAGCCCGACTCCGCAGTGGCGAAGCCGATGACGATAGTCTCGTCATCCGCCAGGGCCGGGTATGCGATGGACATCGAGGCCAGAGCGGTTGCGACAATTCTCATTTTGTATGTCATGCACGTCTCCTTTTTTGTTTTCCGGTCGGGCTTGTGCCGCCGGTCACTTGTTGCGACTGCTGCGGGGTAAGGTGAGCTCGCGGTTGCCCATGAGTCCGGACGGGCGAAGCGCGAGGATCACGATCATGATGACGCCGAGGGCTATTTCCTGAACCCCTTTCGGGAGGGCGAACGTGGACTCGCCGAGCGATACGCCTGCCTCCAGCCAGCGCAGCGCCTGGATGAGGGCGGACAGCAGGACGACACCCACTACACCCCCCGACAGGCTGCCCATGCCGCCGACGACGAGCATGGAAAGGGTGATGAAGGTGAGACCGAGATAGAATGTATCGGGTGTGACCACGCCGATGGAATGAGCCATGAGCGCACCGCCCAGTCCCATCACCGCGCCTGATACGACGAACGCCACCAGTCTTTCCCTGGGAATGTCGACTCCGGAAGCCGCGGCGGCGGTGGGCTCATCGCGGGCAGCACGAAGGGCCAGGCCGGACCGGGAGATCGCGTGCGCCCAGGCGATGAAGATTGCGACCACGGCGCCGATGAGATACGGCCAGATCACGCGCACGATCGGAATGCCGACGACCGATGAGGTCGCTCCGGTCACGCTCTCCCAGTTGGAATAAATTGTGTTGATCATGGCGAGCATCGCGAAGGTCGCGATCGATGCTGCGATGCCCGATAGCCGCATCAGCACCCGCCCGAAAATGAGAGCGGCGAGGGCGGCGAACAACGCCGCCAGCACAGCCGATTGCCAGTACGGCAAACGGGTCGCCAGCAGCCATTCGGGCAGTCCCGGCAACGAACCGCGTTTCATCATCGGATTGATGGTGAGCCACGCGGCCGCGTAGGCGCCAAGGCAGGTGAAGCCGATATGCCCGAAGCTGAGAACGCCCGAATTTCCGATAAAGATGTATAGGCCCACGACGAGGATGACACGGACGAACACGTCGATCACCGTCTGGTTGAAGGGCCGCGATCCGGTCATCACCGTGATCAGCGCGATGGCCAGCAGCAGCAGAGAAAGCAGGACCGGCGTCAGGATTGTGCGGCGGGCAAGCGCGAAGCGGGCGGGCTTTCGCTCGGCAGCCGCGGCACCGGCAGCGGTAGAGTTGGCAAGGGAGGCGGCGACAGCCATGAAATCAGACCCTTTCCTTGGTGCCGCGCGCGGCAATGAGCCCTTGCGGGCGGAAGAGGAGAACGAGGATGACCGCTCCATAGACAAAGGCATCGCGGAATGGCCGGGCGTCGATGGGCAGCATGACCTGCATGATCACCGAGGCGGCACCCAGCAGGAAGCCGGCGAGCACGGCCCCCCCGAGGCTGCCGAGGCCGCCAATGACGGTGGCGATGAAGGCCATCAACATGATCGAGGCGCCCATCTGGATGTCCAGCGTGCCTGTCTGGGCGCCAAAGATCAGCGCAATGGCTGCGGCCAACGCGCCGGAGAGGGCGAACGCTCCCATGATAACCCGGTTCGCACGCACACCCAGCATGCGGGCCATCGAGAAGTTCTCGGCCGCCGCCCGCATCTCCAGGCCGAAGCGGGTTTGACGCAGGAACAGTGTCAGGCCGATCAGGATGACCATCGTAGTGACGATCGTTATGAGCTGGAGGAGGGGAAGCCGGGCACCAAGGATCTCCACCGGTTGGGACAGTTCGGGCAACAGCGAGATCGATTTCGGCCGACTGGAGAAAAGCATGAGCAGGAAGTAGCGAATTACGAAACCGAGCGCGAAGGAGGCGATCATCATGGTTGCCGGATTTGCCTGGCGGAACCGCCTGAAAACGACGATTTCGCACAGCACCGACAGCCCGGCCCCGCAGAGGAGCACGAAGGGCACCAGCAGGTACCACGGCAATTGGCCAGCGAAGACGATGGCCATTGCGTCCGTAGACGGCCACAACAGGGCGAAGACGCAGAACGCGATGACGTCGCCATGCGCGAAGTTCACGAGCCGCATGACGCCGAAGATGAGGGCAATGCCGAGCGCCCCGAGCGCGTAGAGCGAACCAAGCGAGAGTGCGTCGAACAGGATCTGAAGCATCTCAATTGTCCTCGTAACCGAAATAAGCAGCCTGGATCGCCTCGCCGTTGCCGAGCGTCCGGGCGTCGCCATCGAGCACGATCTGTCCGCCACGCATCAGGATCATCCGCCCGCCCACCATCATCGCCCGGGCCGAGCTCTGCTCAACGATCAGGAGCGTGAGCTGGCGCTGCGCACGCAGCGCGATCAGCCGCTCGTAGACCTGGTCGTTGATGTTGGGGGCGAGGCCCAGCGAAGGCTCGTCGATGGCTACAAGCCGCGGATTGGTCATCAGCGCGCGTCCGATGACCAGCATTTGCTGCTGCCCGCCGGACAGCAATCCCGCCTGCCCGTGCCGCCTCTCTTTCAGCATCGGGAAGGTTGCGTAGACGGCCTCGAGCTCGTCGGCAGCTCGGCTGCGCCAGCCGCGTTCGCGGGCATGCATGCCAGTTCCGACCAGGAGGTTCTCTTCGGTCGTCAGCGAGCCGAAGACATCGCGCCCCTCCGGCACCATGGAGAATCCGAGCCGGGCGATGTTCTCCGGCGCCTGGCCGGTGATCTCATGACCTGCAAGATCGATTCGGCCGCCCGCAACCGGCGTAACACCGGCGATCGCGCGCAGCAGTGAAGACTTCCCGGCTCCGTTCGGGCCGGTGATGAACAGGATTTCTCCCTCGTCCATGGAGAAGGAGACATTGCGGACCGCCGTGAGACGGCTGTAGCGGATGGTGATATCGGAAAGGGCGAGCAGGCTCATTCCATCGCCTCCAGCACAGGCAGGTCGGTGTTCGCGGCCGTGCCCATATAGGCGTGGCGCACCTTCTCGCTGTCGCGGATCGCGGCAGGCGGGCCTTCCTCGATGATCGCTCCGGAATCGAGCACGACGATATGCTCGCAAAGGCCGAGCACCAGCCCAACATTGTGCTCGATGAGCAGGACACCGCAGCCGAGATCGGCGGCGATGTGTCTTATCAGGGCCGAAAGCTCCCGCGCCTCCAACGCGCTCATGCCAGCCGCGGGTTCGTCGAGCAGGATGTATGCGGGCCGTCCCATCAGGGCGCGGCCAATGGCGACGCGGCGCTCGTCCGTATATGGCAACGTCCCGGCGATGCGGGTGCCCAGCGCACCGATGCCTATCCAGTCGAGCATCGCTTCCGCTTCGGCGATGGCAGCGCGCCGGCTCATTCCCAGACCAACGCCGGTTACCTCCAGGTTGTCCAGCACAGGCAGGTCGCGGAAGAGCCGCCCACCCTGGAAGGTGCGGGCGATGCCGCGCCGCCGGACCTGATGCGGCTTGAGACCCGTGAGTGCTGCCCCGTCGAGCTTGATGGTGCCTTCCGTTGGTGCCTGGAAGCCGGTCAGCACGTTGACGAGTGTGGTCTTGCCGGCGCCATTCGGGCCGATAAGGCCACTGATGCGGCCGGGCGTGATTTGGAGGTCTACCGATGACAGGGCCTTCAGCCCCGCAAACGATACCGAGACGTTCTCCGCGCTCAGATGACTCATGTCCCTTTCCTTCTTTTTACCGACGGAAAGGCGCGAAGCATCCAGCCTTGCGGCCAGTCACGTTGCAAATGTCTTCCCCTGTCGGTTCCGGCGGTCTCTAGCGGACTGCTCGGATGCCAAATTCACGCCGTTGCCCGGCGTCGTCTTGTCGTTTCGCGCACCGGATTTTGTCTTCCGCCACGCGCGGTCGGTTTTGGCCGACCGATCTCCTCGCCTCCGGCTCCTCTGCCGGCATTTTCCCGGCTGACGTCAGCCGGCCAGATGCCCTTCAGCACGCACCAGCGCGGCGCGCTGTTCGGTTCGCGCGGCAAGCGCGTCTTCCAGCGTCACCGGAACGAAGCGCGCCGGGGTGTGCGGCTGGAGCTGGGCGATCAGGTCCATGTCGGCCGATATTACCACGCCCAGCATCATGTACCCGCCACCCGAAACTGCGTCCCGGTGAAGAACGATCGGCTCTGTGCCACTCGGCACCTGGACGGATCCATAAGGATAGCAGGCATCGACGATGTTCGAGGGGTCGGAGCCTGCACCGAAAGGCTGCTCGCGCTCAACGAACTCCAGCGCCGTTCCGCCACGGAAGCGATAGCCGATGCGGTCAGCTTCGGGCGCGACCTTCCAGGTTTCCTCAAAGAACCGGTTGCCGGCAGCTTCAGTGATCCGATGCCAGTACATGCCGGGCAGCATTCTGAGTTCCGCCAAACTACTCCGCGCGCGGCGCAGATTTGCAGGCAGCGAAAGACCGGCTTTGCCGGAACCTTCGCCGACGGGAAGCTCATCGCCCGCCTTCAGCGTGCGGCCCTGATGGCCGCCGAGTGCGCCCAGAATGTAAGTTGAGCGCGAACCGAGAACCACCGGTACGTCGATGCCGCCGGAGACGGCCAGATAAGCGCGCGCGCCGCCCTTGAGGAAGCCAAAGGAAAGCCGGTCACCCGCCTTCACCGGAAAACTTTCCCAGGTCGGCCGTTCCTCGCCATTAAGTTTGGGTGGGAGGTCTCCTCCCGTGACGGCGATGATTGCGGATTGGGTGAATTCGAGTTCGGGACCCATGAAGGTGGCTTCGAGCACCGCAGCATCCGGATCGTTGCCGACAAGCAGGTTTGCGATGCGTGTGGCAAAGCGGTCCATGCCGCCGCCTTCGGGAATGCCAACATGATAGTGGCCTGGTCGGCCAAGGTCCTGCACGGAAGTGGAGAGGCCGGGAGAGATTACCTTAACGGCCATTGATAAGCTCCATCAGCTTTGCATTGGTGCCGTAAATATCGCTGTTGAAGTCCTTTAGGCTGAAGGTGCAATCGCGAACCGTCGGCTGCCACCGATTGGCTTCGATTTCCTCCAGCGTGGCGTCGTAGTCATCGCGGCCAATGGCCTTGAACTTGACGATGTCGCCTGGCTTGAACAGGCACATGTCATCGGAGAGGTAGCGCACCTTCCTGGTCGGGTCGTAGATCGGGGCCGGGGTTATGCCATACATCTGGTAGCCGCCAGCGCCGCGCACCGAATAGATCGCTGCAAAGCAGCCGCCATGGCCAATGGTGAGCTTGGGAGTGTCGGTGCGTGGACGCAAGTATTTCGGCGCCTGAATCTGTTTCTTGCGCTCAACCATCTGGTACAGGAAGGGCAGTCCAGCGACGAAGCCGACCATGGATACGAACCAGGGCTGGCCGGAATAGGCAGCGATAAACTCTTCCACCGTGGCGTAGCCGTTGATGCGTGCCGAATATTCAAGATCGGTGGAGGACGGGTCCTGATGGCGCTCGCGGAAGCGCAAGCAGGTTTCACGCGTCCACGGATCCTGGAAATAAACCGGCAGTTCGATGATCCGGGTCTTCAGCACCGGGTCCGCCTTTGAGGCCGCCTCTTCCATCGACTTCAGTTCGCTGAGCAAATCCTGGGGCTTGACGATGTCGGGGTTGAAGCGAATCTGGAAGCTGGCGTTGGCTGGGCAGATCTCGGTGACACCTCGGATGCCTGCCGTACGCACCGCGTTGGTCATCGAAAGGCCGGTAAAGAAGGAGGTGAGCGACATTTCCTCGGACACCTCGCCGAAGATATGTTCGTCACCGCCGAAGTTGAATCGTATCGACATCGATCCTCCTTAACCCGCCAATGCTGCGGCGTTTTCGATGAGCCAGCCTTCCAGCCAGCGGGTATGCACGTCTCCCGCCCGCACCGCCGGATCGGCGGCCAGCGCAAGAAACAGCGGCTTGGTGGTATTGAGCCCGCCGATCTTCAACTCGTTGAGCGCGCGGATCAGGCGCACTATCGCCGCCTCGCGCGTCTCTGCATGCACGATCAGCTTGGCAAGCAGCGAGTCATAAAAGGGCGGCACCTGATAGCCTTGGTAGAGCATCGAATCGAAGCGTACGCCCGGACCGCCGGGAATGCGAAGCTCGACCACCTGCCCGGGGAATGGAGCGAACTCCTTCGCCGGGTCTTCGGCATTGAGCCGGACTTCGATCGCATGCCCCTTGACGGAGACATCGCCTTGCCGAATCCGCAGCTTCTCGCCGCCGGCGATGCGAAGCATCTCCGCAACGAGGTCGATGCCGGTGATCGCCTCGGTGACCGGGTGCTCAACCTGGATACGGGTGTTCATCTCGATGAAGTAAAAGCGGTCTGCTTCATCGTCATAAAGATACTCCACCGTGCCGGCACCAGAGTATTTGACCGCCTTGGCCAAAGCGACCGCCGAAGCGCAGAGCTCCTCGCGCAGCCTGTCGGAAAGTGCGCGCGACGGCGCCTCCTCCCAAACCTTCTGGCGTCGCCGCTGCAGCGAGCACTCCCGCTCGTAGCAGTGGATGGCATCGCTTCCGTCTGCCAGTACCTGCACTTCGATATGGCGGGCCTTGCCGATCACCTTTTCCATGTAGAGACCACCGTCGCCAAAGGCGGCGAGAGCTTCTGCTTCGGCCTGAGGAAAGGCTTGTTCGAACTCTGCGAGCGAGTTCGCAATGCGGATGCCCCGCCCGCCGCCGCCCGCCGCAGCCTTGATCATCACCGGAAAACCGGTTTCGGTCAGCACCTCGTGGCCAGCCTTGAGGCCCTCGACCCGGCCAGCCGAGCCAGGCACCACAGGGACACCTGCAGCGGCAGCGGCCGATCGCGCCGAGACCTTGTCTCCCATCATCCGGATCGCATCTCCCGACGGGCCGACGAAGACCAATCCAGCGCCTGTGACCGCGTCGGAAAACGCGGCATTCTCGGCAAGGAAACCATAGCCAGGATGAACGCTGTCGCAACCGGTGTCGCGGGCAGCCTTCAGAATTGCTTCGACGTTGAGATAGGACTTCTTTGCTGCCGGTGGGCCGATGTTGACCGCTTCGTCTGCAAGCTGGACGTGGAGCGATCCCGCGTCTGCGGCCGAGTACACCGCCACGGTGGCGATGCCCAGATCTTGTGCGGCCCGGATGATCCTGACCGCTATCTCGCCCCGGTTGGCAACCAGAAGCTTTTTCAGCATCAGTCGAGATCCGCAATAGGTGCGCCGGCCATGATGGGGTCCTCATTGTCGGCAATGAAGCGGATGTTCGTACCGGCCGTCTCGGCCCTCACTTCGTGGAACGACTTCATCACTTCGATGAGACCGATTACGTCTCCGGCAGAAACCGCGTCGCCATCCGCCTTGTAGGGCGGCTGGTCTGGCGAAGCGCTCCGATAAAAAGTGCCGGGAAGAGGCGAAAGGATCTGGGCCATAAAAAGCTCCGGAAAACTGCTGACAGGCTAATTTGTAACCGCCTGCGCGGGCGGTTTCGGTCGACTTCAGTGCCAAGGGGCGATTGCAGTGCGCACGGCCCTGGCTATTTCGATGGCGTTCGGCGTATCGGAATGCACGCAGATGGTTTCGCAGCGCACAGGGAAGAAACTGCCGTCCTCTGCCGTGCCCTCACCCTCGCTGATGGCGCGCACGCAACGCTCGGCCATCTCTGCGGGGTCCTTGGCGTCATGAACGCGTGTCAGAATCAGCTTGCCGGAGGCATCGTAGTCGAGATCGGCATAGAACTCGGCGACGAATGGGATACCGCGCTCTTGATAGATCTTCTCGTGCAGGGTGCCCGTCATGCCGAAGAGGGGTACGCCGAAAACCTCTGCCGCGTCGCACACGCCATGGGCGACGGCCTCCTGCTGCATGGCCATGAAGTAAAGGCTGCCATGCGGCTTTATATGGTGGAGTTCCACACCCTCGGCCTTGAGGAAGCCGGCAAGCGCTCCCACCTGGTAAACGATGGTGTTCCTGACTTCGTCGCGGGTCATCCGCATCTCGCGCCGTCCGAAACCCTGAATGTCCGGTAAGCCTGGATGGGCGCCGATCTTTACGCCACTCGCCTTGGCGCTGCGGACGGCGGCGTGCATGTGATCTGGATCGGAAGCGTGAAAACCACAGGCGACATTGGCAACGTCGATGATCGGCATCATGCCCACATCATCACCAACCTTGTAGAGGCCAAAGCTTTCGCCCATGTCGCAGTTTAGCGTCACCGCCATCGCATTGTTACCCCTCGAAGCTGCCGTCTTTGCGGCGTTGCAGCATTTTTTGCGCATGCGCGGGCATTTGTGAAATAGTAGTTTATTGATTGTCATATCAAAAAAACAGATAATGGTTCTGGGCCGGAGCGCACCATGACCATCACCTTGAAACAGCTTGATTATTTTATCGCGACCGCCGAGAGCGGACAGGTCAGTCATGCCGCGGTGGAACTCAACATCTCACAATCGGCGGTCACTGCGGCGATAAAGACGCTTGAGGCTGACCTGGGCGTACGGCTTTTGGAGCGTAACCACGCTGGCGTAAGATTGACGATGGAGGGCGCGCGGTTTCTTGAACATGCGCGTGTTATCACCGGGGCGGTCGCAGCCGCCGTCCGAAGCCCGTTGCGCGATAGGAAAGGCCTGGCGGGCAAGCTGCGGCTGGGCATGACCTACACGGTCGTCGGCTACTACATGTCGCGCCACTACGCGCGGTTTCGAAAGACCTATCCCGAGATCGAGGTCGAGGTGCTGGAACTGCCCCGAGACGCTCTCGAAAGCGGCTTGATGTGCGGGGACATCGACATGGCCGTGATGCTGGTATCCAACCTGGAGCACACCGAGGAATTGGCGCAGGAGGTCTTGATGCGGTCGAACCGCCGGCTCTGGCTTTCGGCTGATCATCATCTGCTCGCGCGGCAGGAAATCAGCCTCGCCGATGTAGCGGCGGAAGATTATGTCATGCTGACGGTGGACGAGGCACGCACGACGGCCGCCCGTTACTGGGATGCCGCGGGCCTTTCGCTCCGCGCCGTCCTTACCACCAGTTCGGTCGAGGCCGTGCGGTCGCTCGTGGCTGCCGGCATGGGGGTCACTGTCCTGTCCGACATGGTTTACCGCCCCTGGTCCTTGGAGGGGCAGCGCATCGAAGTGCGCGGGCTTGTCGAGCCGATCCCCACTATGGATGTCGGCCTGGCCTGGTCGCGTGACAGACCAATCGACCCGGCGGCGGCGGCCTTCCGGGCCTTCATGTCCGTGACCATGGGCGGCGGCGGCTAACCGCCGGCCCGTCAGACAGACGCTCTACCTCAGGCTCGCTGGTTGGACAGCGGATGGTCGTGAAATAGTCCGCGACGATCGCGTCCTTCTGGGAGCGGCTTCCCACTGGCGAGCCACGCTACAGGCGTCGCGAGTTGGTTCCGCGCCCGCCGGCGCGGTCGTCCGGGCTGAACCATTGCGCGACCATGTTCAGCGTAGGATTTCCTGCATTCTCGAGCTGACGGTCTGAAGCGCCGGGAGATAGCGCGCTGCGAGCTCTTCGATCGGCTCGCTGCGGGCCGGCAACCCGAGATTGACGGCAGCGACGATGACACGGCGTGCCGTCACCAGGGGAACCGCGATGGAGCGGAGGCCGATCTCGACCTCTTGGTCGATGACGGCATAGCCTTCTGCCCGAACGCGAGCCAGCTCGGCCATGACCGCCTCGGGCTCCGTAAGCGTATGCGGGGTGCGGCGGGGCAGGGGGACGGAACCGAGCCGCTCCCGCGCCTGGGCCTCGGGCAGGGCGGCGAGCAGCACACGGCCCATCGAGGTGCAATAGGCCGGCAGGCGCGAGCCGGGCATCAACGTGATCGACATCACCTTTCGCTGCGCCGCGCGGGCGACATAGACGATCTCGGCGCCATCGAGGATCGAGACCGAGGAGCTTTCCCCGATCTCGTCGGACAACTGGTCGAGCAGCGGCTGCACGAGTTGCGGCAGCGGCATGGTGGCGAGGCAAGCCGTGCCCAGCCGCAGCACGCGCGGGGTCAGCGTGAAGAACTTCCCGTCATAATCGGCATAGCCGAGATGTGCGAGCGTCAGCAGGCACCGCCGTGTCGTCGCCCGATCTAGCCCGGTGGCCGCCGCGACCTTGGAGATCGACTGGCGCGGGTGGTTGGGGCTGAACGTCTCGATCACAGCCAGGCCCTTGGCGAGGCCGCCCATCAGGTCGCGTTCGGTGACGGTCATGCTGCTTCTTACCTCAATCTTGAGCGATATGCGAACAAATGCATCATATCGCACAAGCTGAATGGACGGAAGCTCGGGCCGGGCCTATCCCTCGCTTTGCCGCAGGCGTTTTGTGCCACGGAACTGAGAGGAACTCGGATGGACAAGACAGTCGCCGACCCCGCCACGGCGGTGGCGGGGATCGGAGACGGCATGACCGTGATGATCGGAGGCTTTGGGGGGGCGGGTTCGCCCATCGAGTTGATCCACGCGCTCATCGACCGTTTCCGCACCACGGGGCACCCGAAGGACCTGACGATCATCAACAACAATGCGGGCAACGGCCATGTCGGCCTCGCCGCGCTGATCGGGGCCGGGATGGTGAAGAAGCTGATCTGCTCCTTCCCGCGCTCTGCTGATCCGGTGGTGTTCACCGATCTCTATCTGTCCGGGAAGATCGAGCTGGAGCTGGTGCCGCAGGGCACGCTTGCCGAGCGCATCCGCGCGGGTGGGGCAGGAATCCCGGCCTTCTATACGCCGACGTCCTACGGAACGGATCTCGCGAAGGGCAAGCCGGTCGCTGAATTCGACGGACGGTGCTATGTGCAGGAACGCTGGCTGAAGTGCGATGTAGCGCTCGTGAAGGCGGAGATTGCCGACGCCCATGGCAATCTCACCTATCGGGCGGCTGCGAGGAACTTCAATCCGCTGATGTGCATGGCGGCGGCGGAGACCGTCGTGCAGGCGACGCGGATCGTGCCGGAGGGAGGGATCGACCCCGAAATCGTCATCACCCCCGGCATCTTCGTCCAGAAGGTGGTCGCGGTCGCCCATCCGCGGCAGGAAGAAGATCTGAACCGCGCGAACGCCGTCTATCCGGAAATTGCCTGAGATGATTGTGAAGCTGACCAACAACCAGATCGCCTGGCGCGCCGCGCAGGACATTCAGGACGGCGCCTATGTCAATCTCGGCATCGGCTTTCCCGAGAAGGTGGCGCAGTATCAGCCGCCCGGTCGGGAGGCGATCTTTCACACCGAAAACGGCATCCTGAACTTCGGCGAGCCTCCGCCGAAAGGCGAAGAGGACTGGGATCTAATCAATGCCGGCAAGAAGGCGGTGACGCTGAAGCCTGGCGCCGCGTTCTTCCACCACGCGGACAGCTTCGCCATGGTGCGGGGCGGCCATCTGGATGTGGCGATCCTCGGCGCCTATGAGGTAGCCGAGAGTGGCGACCTCGCCAACTGGTCGACAGGGCCAAATGGGGTGCCGGCGGTAGGCGGCGCGATGGACCTCGTCCATGGTGCCCGGCGCGTTGCGGTGATTACCGATCACGTGACGAAAGACGGCAAGCCGAAGCTTCTGAGGCGCTGCACCCTGCCTCTGACCGGCGTCGGCTGCGTGACGCGCGTCTATACCTCGCTTGCGGTGATCGACATCGAGGGCGGGCGCTTCGTCCTGCGCGAGAAGCTGCCCGCATTGTCCCTCGATGACCTGCGGGCCGTCACTGGCGCCGAATTGCTGGTGACCGGCACTGTTGCCGACCTGATCGTCCCGGAACTCTAGGATGACGGACGTTTTCATTGGCGACTATATCCGCACGCCGATCGGCCGCTTTGGCGGGGCACTCTCTTCGGTACGGGCCGACGTTCTCGGCGCCATTCCGCTCAAGGCGTTGCTAGCGCGCAACGGCGGCGTCGATTGCGAGGCCGTGGACGATGTAATCTTCGGCTGCGCCAATCAGGCGGGCGAAGACAATCGCAACGTGGCGCGAGCATTTTGCAGCCAAGTGGAATCAATTGGCGTCGCAGAAATGCAGCCAAAACAAATAGATAGAGCGGGATGTCCAGTTTAATTTGAATGCATCCCGCTCTAGGCTCCGATCGCCGTAATGTTGCTCAGCAGCCTGTCCGCGACACAGGTCGATGCTCCAGCCGCCATGAGCATCTGCGGCAGGATCAACCATTCCAGCGTCCAGGCGGCGCCAGAGCGCTCCTGCTCGTGGACGAGCGCATGATGCGTCCCGGAGAGCTGGACGGCGTTGTAGCGGGCGAGCGTCACCAGCATCTCGGCATCGATGGGATTGCGCTTGTGCGCCATGGCCGACGATGAACCGCCGCCCGCCAGTTGCAGCTCGTCGCCTGCCTGCGCCATCAGCGCAATGTCCTGCCCGAACTTGCCGAGGCCGCCCGTCACAAGCGACAGCCAGTTGGCCAGCTCAGCGATGCGGTCGCGCTGGCTGTGCCATTGCGGCGCGTCGCCGAGGCTCAGCCGCTCGGCCACCGCGGCACGGACGGCGGCTCCCTTGTCTGCGAACTTCTCGAGTGTCCCGACGGCGCCGCCGAACTGGATGACGAGAACCGATCTTCGCATCGATTGAAGCCGCTCGTGGTGGCGCACGAGCGGTTCGCGCCAGCTTGTGACGCGGTCGGCTACGGAAATCGGGATCGCTGCCTGCATTCGGGTTCGGGCCATCAGCGGGCGATCGCCAAACCGATGGCCGAGATCGGCAAAGGCGACCACCAGTGCCGAAAGCCGTTCTTCCAACAGGTCGATACAGGCGCGAATTCGCAGGATCATGGCCGTGTCGATCACGTCCTGGCTGGTCGCACCGAAATGCACATGCTCCGAATGCGGCTCTCCCACGGCATGCCTGATCTGCCGCACGAGCTCCGGCACCATGACGCCGTCGCGCGCCGTCCCGTCCCTCAGGGCCGAAATATCCGGCCGGAAGTTGTCGAGGACGCGTCCGATTGCGCTTGCTGCAGCCGCCGGGACGATGCCGAGTGCGCCTTCTGCGTCGGCGAGCGCCTTCTCGAATTGCAGCATCGTCGCAAGTTCGGTCTCGACGCCGAGCAGCGTCGCCATCTTCTCATCGCCGAGAAGCCCGGACAGGAGGGGATTGTCGAATGCTGCGATCATATGTCGAAGAAGACCGTCTCGTTCATGCCCTGGAGGTGAATGACGAACTTATAGATGTCGCCAGCGCGCGGCGCGACCAGCGTTGACACGCGCTCCCTTTGTTCAATGCGCATCAGGACGGGATCCTCGGCGTTGGCCGTTTCCTCGTCGCCGAAATACATGCGGGTGTGAAGGCCAATGTTGATTCCACGCGCGACGATCCAGACCGTCAAATGTGGCGCCATCTTGCGGTCGTCAAAAAAGGGCACGCGACCGGGTTTGATGGTCTCGAACATGCATTCGCCCGTCGTCATGTCGGTGGGCAGCCGGCCCCAGCCGGTAAAATTCGGGTCGGCGGAGCCGCGCAGATCCGAGGGCGAATTGTAGATGCCGGCGGCGTCCGCCTGCCAGATCTCCACAAGCGCGTCTTTCAGCGGCGAGCCGGCGCCGTCGATCACCCGGATGTTGACCCTGATGCGTTCGCCCTTGGTCTTGTCGTTGACCATCGCGGCGCCAAGGTCGCGTTCATAGATGCCCGAGATGCCGGCAAAATTGGGCGTCAGCCCTATATGGACGTAAGGTCCCGCAGTCTGCGAGGCGCTTTCCTTCAGCCGGCTGAGACCCTGGACCATCAGTTGCCCTCGATGCGGTTTTCGAACGGCGTCGAGCGGCGGCCGCGCAGCACGATGTCGAATTTGTATGCCCGTGCATCCATCGGCATCGTTGCCTCCATGTCGAGCGCGGCGGTGAGGCCTTCAATAGCGCGGCGCTCGTTGATGGTCCGCACGATCGGGCACCTCCAGATCATCGGGTCGCCCTCGAAATACATCTGGGTGATCAAGCGCTGCGCGAAGCCGTGCCCGAAGATCGAGAAATGGATGTGAGCTGGACGCCAGTCGTTGGGTCCGTTGGGCCAGGGATATGGCCCCGGCTGGACCGTGCGGAAACAATAGGAGCCATCCTCGCCGGTGATGGTGCGGCCGCAGCCGCCGAAGTTCGGATCGAGCGGCGCGAGATAGGTTTCCTTCTTGTGTCGGTAGCGTCCGCCTGCGTTGGCCTGCCATATCTCCAGCAGCGCACCGGCGACGCCGATGCCGCGCTCATCGAGTACGCGGCCATAGACGAGGATGCGCGGCCCGATCGCGCTTTCGCCCGGCCCGGCAAAATTGTATATGAGGTCACTGTCCAGCTCACCGAGAATATTGTGGCCGAAGACCGGCCCCGTAAGCTCCGACAGGGTGTTGTCGAGGGAAAGAAGCGGCCGCTGCGGCGAGCGCAGCACCGAAGTCTTGTAGGCTGGCGTGAAAGCCGGCGGATGCCAGTTGCGGTCGCGCTGAAAGAAGGCGCCGATTTCCGGCGTGCGGTTGGCGGGAAAGCGCGACTTGGTCATGATTTGCCGGCTTGAGCGTCCATTTCGTCGAACGTCTTCCTGGCGATCTTCATCGCGTGATTTGCCGCCGGCACGCCGGCATAGATTGCCACATGCAGCAGCGCCTCGCGTATGTCGTCGCGCGTCGCTCCGGTATTGACGCTGGCGCGGATATGCATCGCGACTTCTTCATCCTGCTTCAGCGCGGCGAGCAGCGCGATGGTGATCATAGAACGCTCGCGCTTGGTGATGTTCGGCCGTGACCAGACGTGGCTCCATGCAGCCTCCGTGATCAGTTCCTGGAAAGGAATGTCAAATTCGGTCTTGGCCGCCTCTGCGCGGTCGACATGGGCGTCACCCAGCACCGAACGGCGCGTCGTCATCCCTTCGACGTATCGGGCGCCGTGTTGTGGCTTGTTCATTCGCGCTCCCTTCGCATGTCGTTCAGGAAGCCACGGATCAGCCCTGCGAGCCTTCCCGGCTGCTCGACGCATGGGATGTGGCCCGCACCGGCGATGACCTCGAACCGTGAGGCGGGGATTGAGAGGGCCAGCGATTCCACCAGTTCAGGCGGCGTCGATCCGTCTTGATCGCCGACAATGCAGAGTGTCGGCACATTAATCGCGGCGGTCGTAGCGGTCAAATCGGCGTCGCGGATAGCTGCGCAGGCAGCAGCGTAGCCGGCCGGATCCTGGCGCGTCAGCATCGTTTTATACCCTGCCAGTTCCTCGCCGCGATTCTTATGGAAATCCGGTGTGAACCATTTTCGCATCACGTCGTCGGCAAAGCTCGCGATGCCCTCCGACAGCGCCGCGTTGATGCGCCCGTTCCACATCTCGGCCGTGCCGATTTTCGCTGCCGTATCGCAAAGGATCAACCCCTCGATCAAATCCGGCCGCGTCTTGTAAAGGCATTGCGCAATGACGCCGCCGATCGAAAGCCCGCAGATCACAGCGCGTTTTACGCCAAGATGGTCGAGCAGCCCTGCAAGGTCCGTCGCATGGGTCTCGATTGTTTGCGGCGCGTCACCCAGCTCGCTCAGACCGTGTCCGCGCTTGTCAAATGCAACGAACGTGCAGTCGTTGGCGAGCCTTCGCTCGACCTCGTTCCAGATGCGCATATCCGTGCCGAGCGAGTTCGCGAAGACGACCGTCGGCCTGCCAGCTGCGGGACGATACCGATAGTGGATCGTCGCGTCGTTGATGCGAGCAAAGTTCATACCGGTCATATCTTTGGCATTCCTTTGGGCCGCATCAGCCGCTTTTGCGCGGCGATGCGGAATGGTGCGTTCGGCGCACCATATCCTGCATACGCGCCGCGCCGTTCAACAAACTCGATAATGAACCCCTCTCCGAATGTCGGCGCATAGAGCTGAAAAAATTCGCCGTTGTCGTCGCGGTCATAAAGAATATTGGCTGAGCGCAACCGATCGGCGACCTCCGGATCCAAACCGAAGCGCGCCTCTACGTCGTCGTAGTAGTTCATCGATATCTGAAGCGGTTCGAAGCCGTTGGCCTGCAGCTTCGCCGCCGTCGCAAAGATGTCATCGGTCGCGAGTGCGAAATGCTGGACGCCGGAACCAAAGGTTTCGGCGATGAAATGGCCAGCCAGGGTGCGGTGACTCTCGGCGCCGTTCAGCGTGAGGCGGAAGCGCTTGTCCAGACCTTCGATCACCTGGCTGCGCACGAGGCCGGCCGGATCGACGATGTCGACCATAGGGGTCTTGGTCGTCCTGAAGATCGAGACATAGAACAGCAGCCAGCTCGACATCTCCTCCTGTGCCATGGTCTGCCCGACATGATCGATGCGGGTGAGGCCGACGCCATTGCCGGAACTTGTCGGCATGACCGGCGTGAACTCTATGTCCCAGACCTTCGCCAGGTCGGTCTTGGCGTCGAGGAAGTAGATCAGTCCGCCACCGACGCCGCGGATCGCCGGGATCGACAGCTCGCCAGGGCCGACCCGCTGCTGAAAGATCTCCGCGCCCAGCGCCTCGGCGCGCGCAACCGTGGCGGCGGCGTCCTCGACCTTCAGGCCCATCGCATATGCCGATGTGCCATGGACAACAAAGGAAGAATGGGCGAAGCCCTGCCGCTCCGTATTGATGACAATATTGATCTCGCCCTGGCGGTAGAGCGTGACGTCCTTCGAGACGTGTCGACCGGCCTCGACAAAGCCGAGCATGCGCAACAGCGATCCAAGCTGTCCGGCGTCCTGGCGATCGGCCGCGAACTCGATGAACTCGACCCCTCCAACCCCGATGCGGTCGGGCATGGGCGGGATAGCCATGTCAAGTGCCGGTTCTTCACGCCGCACCTGGTCCATCAACCATATGAGCGAACGCCGTCCGTCGACGGAGATCGCCTTTGCCGACCCGCCACGGAACTGGTCGTTGAAAATCTCGAGCGACAGATAGCCGTCATAACCGGTTGCCGCGACCGCCTGCATGAACTGTCGCACCGGCAGATCGCCTTCGCCTGGCATGTTGCGGAAGTGCCGGCTCCAATAGAGCAAGTCCATTTCGATCAACGGCGCGTCGGCGAGTTGGACAATGAAGATCTTGTCGGCGGGTATCGAACGGATGGAGCCGAGCTCAATCCTGCGGGCTAGCGTGTGGAAAGAATCGAGAACCAGCCCGATGTTCGGATGCGCAGTCCTGCGCACGATTTCCCACGCATCGCGATGATCGTTGACGTGACGCCCCCAGGCCAATGCCTCGTAGCCGACGCGCAGGCCGCGCTTGGCGGCGCGCTCGCCAAGCTCGTGAAAGTCCATGGCCGCCCGGTCGATCCCGCCAAGCGAGACCGGCGACACCGACGAGCATACCAGCATCAGGTCGGTGCCGAGTTCCTGCATGACGTCGAACTTGCGCTCGGCACGGTCGAAAGCGCGGCTACGCTGGGGCTCCGGCAAACCCTCGAAGTCCCTGAACGGCTGGAAGAGCGTTATGGTCAAACCTGCGTCATCAGCCATTCGGCCGACGTCCCGCGGTGAGCCATCAAAGGCGAGGAAATCGTTCTCGAAGATTTCAACACCGTCGAAGCCCGCGGCGGAAATTGCCGCGAATTTCTCCGCCAGGTCACCGGCGATCGACACCGTCGCGATCGAAGTCTTCAAACGCGCCTCCTCCCTGGTTGTTATGAACGAACCAGTTCGTACATAATTAAGGCAACGCTGGCAGCACCGCAAGTTTTGGCGCGCTCAGCGTTCTGCGGGAGCTTCGTCCTTCGCGACAAAGCGCAACAGCATCTCCACGCTGTTGCGCTTGAGCCGCTCGAGTTGTGCCGGCGCGCCAAAGTCGCGTCCGAAGATCATCGAAAAGGTGGCGCGGTTGGAAACGTTGAAGAAGCACAGCGCGCTTACCTGCCAATGGAGTTCGACCGCGTCGAGCCCCGGCCGGAAGACCCCCTCTTCGACACCGCGTGAATAGATGCGAGAGATATGGTCGATCGCAGCCACGTTCAGTTCGCGGATCGCATCCGATTGTTCGAGGTATTGGCCGTGATGGATGTTCTCGATCATCACCATGCGGATGAATTCCTCGTGTCGGTGATGGTGGTCGAACGTGAACTCCACTAGGCGCGTCAGTGCCGCCACGGGGGGCAAACCTTCGATATCGAGTTGGGCCTCGCCCTCGCGCACCTGGCGATACGCGTTCTCGAGCGCGCGCAGGTAGAGGCCCTCTTTGTCGCCGAAGTAGTAGTAGATCATGCGCTTGCTGAAGCGTGTGCGCGCCGCAATCTCGTCTATGCGCGCGCCCGACAAGCCGTTCAGGGCAAACTCCTTGGAGGCGATCTCCAGGATGTTGCGGCGCGTGCCCTCAGGGTCCTGGATACGCGTCGTGCTCGCGTCCGGCTTCGGCTTTCGTTCCTTCTTGATAACGGCCATGCAGTTTGAGTTCCCGCCCCGGCGCCAGCCGGCAATTGACTAAACTAACCAGTTAGTACATCATTCGCAAATCGCGACGGACTTATTTACCGGCGCGTTTGACGTGAACACAAGGGCGATCCAAGAATTGCCGCATTTGGGCCAGGAGGCGGCCCGCACAGGGAGGAATCTCGGGAGATGGGCGACAGCCTTGTCGACCTCCTTTGCCGTCTTGCGGACGAGCACAAGAGCGCTGCTAGCGGCGACAGCGAAAAGGTCGTGATTGGCCTTGTCGGACGCGGCATTCAGTCCTCGCGCACTCCCGGCATGCATGAGCGTGAAGCCCGGCGCCTTGGCATCGGCTATTCGTACCTTTTGCTCGATTTCGATAGGCTCGGATTTCCGGACGCGGCGATCGGCGACTTGATCGCGGCGGCGCAAATTGCGGGCTTTCAGGGCCTCAACGTCACTCATCCGTTTAAACAGGCTGTTATTCCCGTCCTCGATGCGCTGTCACCCGAAGCGCGCGCGATAGGCGCGGTGAATACGATCGTGTTCGCTGGCGGACGCAAGGAAGGCCACAACACCGACGGCTGGGGTTTCGCGGAGAGTTTTCGCGAAGCGATGACAGGCGCATCGATGGGCAGTGTCGCCATGTTCGGCGCCGGCGGAGCGGGCGCCGCAGTCGCAAATGCGCTGATGGAGATGGGCGTTGGCCGGCTGTTCGTCGTCGACAGCCAACCCGATCGCGCCTCGGATCTTGCGTTGCGCATGGGCGCCTTGTTCGGCGGCCGCGTCGAGGCGTGGCCGGACCCGGCCGCAGCGGTGCGCATGGCAAACGGCATCGTCAACACGACCCCGGTGGGCATGGCGAAATACCCCGGAACACCGTTCGACACGGCTCTTCTGACGGCCGAAAAATGGGTCGCCGACATAGTCTATTTTCCGATGGAAACGGAGTTGTTGATCGCGGCCCGTAAGATCGGCTGCAGAACGCTGCCGGGCATCGGCATGGCGATCTATCAGGCCGTCCGCGCGTTCGAGCTCTTCACCGGGCGCAAGGCCGACCGCCGCGCCATGGCAGATCACTTCGAGGCCGCCGCATGAAGGCAATGACGCCTATAACCGCATGAAGACCACTGGGAGGAAATCGACATGAGCGCTAAAATGAACCGACGCATGTTTATGGTCGCTGCCGGCGCATTTGCCGCCGGAACCGCTGTCCCCGCCTTCGCGCAGGACAAACCAAAGCTGCGTTTCTCGGCCGTGTTCTCGGAACAGGACATCCGGGCCGAGATGATGAAAATGTTCGCCGACGACATCAAGAACGACTTTGCCTTCGAGGGCTACTACGGCGGCAACCTGTTCAAGCAGGGCACCGAGCTTGTCGCCATCCAGCGCGGCAACCTCGAAATGGGCAACATCGCCCCGCAGGACATCTCCAAGCAGATTCCGGCCTGGTCTATCGTCACCGCCGGCTACCTGTTCCGCGACGCCGCGCATCTCAAGGCCTTCTTTGCCAGCGACGCCGGCGCGGAGCTGAAGAAGATGACCGAGGACCAACTCGGCGTGAGGGTGCTCGGCCCCACCTATTTCGGCCTGCGTCAGGTCGGCCTGAAGCCCGATAAGGAAATCAAGACTCCCGCCGACTTGGCCGGCGTCAAGCTGCGCATGCCGGGTGGCGACGCCTGGCAATTCCTCGGCCAGGCGCTCGGCGCGAATCCTACGCCGATGGCCTACGCAGAGGTCTATACTGGCCTGCAGACAGGAGCGATCGATGGGCAGGACAACCCTCTGCCCAACGTCGAGAACATGAAGTTCTACGAGGTCATGTCGCAGATCGTGCTCACCTCGCACCTTGTCGGTTTCGACCTTCTCAGCATCTCGAAAAAATTGTGGGACGAGATGGGGGCCGAGAAGCAGGCAAAGATCCAGGCCGCGGCGGACAAGGCGATCGACTTCTCGACAGAAAAACACCTGACGCGCGAGAAGGAACTCGTTGAAACATTCAAGGGCAAAGGCCTGAAGATCTACGAGCCCGACGTCGCTGCATTCCGCAAGCACGTGCAGGAGCAATATCTTGCCTCTGACCTCGCCAAGGAATGGCCGGCCGGGATGATCGACAAGATCAACGCGCTTTGACGCGACAAAACTCGCCAGCCGGTCCGCTTGTGACCGGCTGGCCCAAACTCGTTTAGCCAGACGACGCCAGGGAGGCATGATGAACCCGGGATTGAAAAAGGTCGGCGGCTGGCTATACCGGCGCGCCGAGAACGCCATCGCCATCGCAATCGGCGCCATGTTCGCCGCGTTTCTTCTGCAGGTTGCTTTTCGTTACCTTCTCAACTGGCCGACCGGCTGGAGCAACGAGCTCACCGTCGTGCTCTGGATTTGGGTTGTGCTGTTCGGCGCAGCGTTCGTCGTTCGTGAGGAAGAGGAAATCCGTTTTGATCTCCTCTATGCCGCAGTCGGTCCGAACATAAGGCGAGCGATGACGCTCGCCTTCGCGATCGCTCTCGTCGCGCTCTATGGCTGGTCCTTTCCGGCCGTCTTCGACTATGTGACCTTCATGAAGGTCGAGAGCACCGCCTACCTCAAGATACGCTTCGACTGGCTGTTCTCGATCTACCTCGTCTTCGTGGTCGCCGTGATTGCCCGCTACCTATGGCTCGCGTGGCGTGCTCTCCGGGGCGAAGCGCCGGCGGAATTTGACCCGACGAAAGCGAGTTCCGGCGTATGAGCCTCGCGAGTCCCTTTTCGCTGTCGGTCGTTGCGATCACAGCGCTGGCCCTGCTTGGCCTGCCGATCGGTCACTCGATGATCGCCGGGTCGATCCTCTATCTCTGGCTAGCAGGGCTCGACATGGGCACGTCCGCCGAGCAGCTCCTCAACGGGCTCTACACGAGCTACATTCTGCTTGCCGTGCCGATGTTCATTCTCGCCGCGGAGTTGATGAACGCCGGAACAATGACCGACCGGCTGCTGCAATTCTGCAACGCTGTCGTCGGCCGTTTCCGCGGCGGCCTGGCGCAAGTCAACGTGCTGCAGTCGATCATCTTCGCCGGCATGTCCGGCTCGGCCATTGCCGACGCCGCGGGCACCGGCAAGATGATGCAGCAGCTCATGACCAAGGATGGCAAGTATCCGGCGAGCTATGCCGCAGCGCTGACAGCCGTCACCTCCGTCATCGGCCCCATCATTCCTCCGTCAATTCCGCTGGTCATCTATGCGCTGATCTCGGATGCATCCATCGGCTACCTCTTCATTGCGGGTATCGTGCCGGGCCTTCTTCTCGCCCTGTCGCAGATGATCATCGTCGCCATCGATGCGCGCCGGAAGAACTTTCCGGTCGAGAAGCCGGTGCCGCTCAGGGAATTTCCGGGGATCACCTTGCGAGCGTTTCCGGCGCTGATGCTGCCGGTCGTTCTGCTGGTCGGCATAAGGGGTGGCGTGATGACCCCTACCGAGGCCGCGGCGGTCGCCGCCGGCTACGCGCTGCTCATCTCGGTCGCGATCTATCGCAGCGTGACGCTGGGCCAGATCTACCATGCGCTTCTCAACAGCGCCCGCACCACGGCCTCCATCGGCATGCTCATCGCCGGCGCCCTGGTGTTCAACTACGTTGTCACGGTTGAGAACATTCCGCAGTCCCTGTCGGTGATCCTGCAGTCCTGGGATCTTTCGCCGATGGGTTTCCTGATCCTCGTCAACATCCTGCTGCTGCTCCTGGGCTGCGTGCTGGAGGGCACGACTATACTGCTGGTGATCGTGCCGGTGCTGATTCCGACGGCGAAGGCGCTCGGCGTCGACACGGTGCATTTCGGCGTGATGGTCGTCGTCAACATCATGCTCGGGCTTGTCACTCCACCATACGGGTTGCTGCTGTTCATCATGACCCGCATCGCAGAGGTGCCGCTGCGCGACCTGGTGCACGACGTAATGCCGTTTCTCTACGCCATGATTGCCGCCCTGATGCTGATCACCTTCTTCCCATCGCTGGTGCTGTGGCTGCCGCGCCTGCTGGGCTATCAAGGATAGGACCATGACCAAGCCAATCTTCGTTCTCAACGGCCCAAACCTCAATCGCTTGGGCAGCCGCGAGCCGGAAATCTACGGGACGACGACGCTTGCCGAGATCGAGACGATGTGCCGGAAGGCCGCAGACGGGCTTCCAGTCCGCTTTCACCAGTCGAATTTCGAGGGCGAGATCGTCGGCTGGATCCACGAGGCGATCGACGACGGCGCCGGCATCATCATCAACCCGGCCGGCTTCTCGTTCACCTCGATTGCCATCCTCGACGCGCTCAAGATGTTTCCTGGACCGATCGTTGAGCTCCACATTTCCAACATCCACCGACGCGAGGAAATCTATCACAAATCGCTCGTCTCGACGGTGGCGACGGCGGTCATCGCCGGTTTGGGGCCGCGAGGATACGCCACCGCGGTCAATTCGCTGAAGCAACTGATGGAAGGTTAGGTAAGGCCACAGGCAAGGCGTGAAATCCGCAGCGGGAATATACTAACTGGATAGTACGACAAGCGTCTCGTCAAGATCGCCAATGGGAAGTAAAAAACATGTGCCCTCCGGGATGCCTGCATTCAATCTGTGAGAAAGCCACACGTAGAGGTCTTCTCAAAACCGGCTTCACTTTGGGCCTCGGCGCCGCCGCCGCGGCGTTTCCTGGCACGCCACAAGCCCAGGCCGCTCCAACGAGCTTCAGCGAGACGGTCGACCTTTCGCACGCGCTCTATGAAGGGTTTCCGACCTTTAGCGGCGAGAAATGGTTCACCGTCGAGCATTTGGTCACCTTCGCAAAGGACAAGGTGAACCTGAACCGCTGGACGATCGTCGAACACAGTGGCACCCATATGGACGCGCCCATCCATTTTTCTGCCGATGGCTTGACGGCCGATCTGATTCCCATCTCCGACCTGATCGTGCCTGTCGCAGTCATCAATATTGCTTCGCGGGCGGCCGAGAATGCGGACACATCTCTCACCCCCGACGATATCAAAGCGTGGGAGGCAAAAAACGGGCCTCTTCCGGAGGGATGCTGTGTGGTGATGAATTCCGGATGGCACAAGCTTCTGGACGATCCAAAGTTCACCGGCAATGACGGCGAGAAGAGAAATCATACCCCCGGCTTTCACGTCGAGACTGCGCAATTCCTGATAGGCGAGCGAAATGTTAAGGGCATTGGAGTCGACACCCTCTCCCTCGACACGGGGCTTAATTCGGGCGGGGCATTTCCCGTCCACTACGAATGGCTTGGAAGCGGTCGCTGGGGCGTCGAGTGCCTTGCAAATCTAGACGCGATTCCTGAAGTCGGGGCGCGTCTCTTCCTTGGGATTCCGAAGGTGAGAGGCGCGACCGGCGGGCCGACTCGGGTGATCGCGCTTCTCTAGATCCACCCGGTGGCGACTGCGGTAAAAAGACGATCTGCGGGCTTGAGAGCCGTTTGAAAAATCGAGGGCTGGATGGCCCAGATCGCCAAGAAGACCAAGCGCAATCACCACGGACTCCTCTGCGCGCACGAGTATGACGACGTCTTCGCCGCTTCCATCAACGAGCCCGAGGCGACGGCTATCTTCGCCAACGGATTGGAGCGTGCGGGTATTGGGCGGCGCGACCAGAAGTGCCGTCGGTCGGTTCGGAGGATCGGGCAGTTCGGGCTGAGCGGCGCAAAGGCCGCGATGCTCTTTCTCGGGTCCGGCCCCGACTGGCCACGGGTCCGTCCTCCTGAATATGACTTCCGCGACGAACTGATTCCGGTGGGTATCCGGATATTCTCGGAGACGCTGGCGGCCTGTCTGGATAACAGCTGAATGCGATCGTCTGCGATGTCCTGCCGACCGATGCCGCCGGCAGAAGTGTGCGGATAAGGTGTCGATGTGACCAAGAGAAAGACAGGCTGCCATTGACAACCTTCCCGTTCAGCGAAGCCACCCCGGTGCAGTTTCAGGCGCTGTTGCCGAAGACATCCGACGTCGTGATCGTTGGCGGAGGCATCATCGGCGTGATGACGGCACTGTTTCTGGCGCGACGGAACATCTCGGTCACGCTTGTCGAGAAGGGCCGCATCGCGGCCGAGCAGTCATCGCGCAACTGGGGTTGGATCCGGCAGCAAGGCCGCGACGCTGACGAACTGCCGATCATGATCGAAGCGCGCCAACTCTGGCAGCAACTTGCCGAAGAGTGCGACGAGGATATCGGTCTGAGGCAGACCGGGATCACATACCTTGCGCGGACCGACACGGAGATGGCCGCGTTTGCTGCGTTCGTGCGGATCGCCGGCGCACACGGTGTCGACACACGCCTCCTCGACCCGAATGAGGTCGTGGATCTGATCCCCGCCATGTCGCGGCGCTACAAGGGCGGAATGATAACCCCGTCGGACATGCGGGCCGAGCCTTGGGTTGCCGTGCCGGCGATCGCTCGCCTGGCCGCCCGGGAAGGCGTCACGATCATCGAGAATTGCGCGGCGCGGATGCTTGACCGATCCGGCGGTCGGATCAGCGGCGTCTGGACCGAGAAGGGCCGCATCGCTACCTCGAATGTTCTCGTCGCCAGCGGCGCGTGGACATCGCTCTTCCTACGCGCGCATGGCATCTCGATCCCGCAGCTCAGCGTCAGGTCGACCGTCGCCGCGACCGAGCCGATGCCCGAGATCTATGCGGGGGCAGCCACCGACGAACACATCGCCTTCCGGCGGCGGCAGGATGGCGGCTATACGCTCGCGTCGGGCGGTGCCAGCCAGCTCTATGTCGGCCCGGACGCATTCCGGCATGCGATCAAATACGTTCCCGCCTTGAGGGCAAATCCCCTGGGCACGCGATACCTGCCGGCGGCGCCAATGGGATATCCGGATGCCTGGTCGACGCCGCGCAAGTGGGACGCGACCCAGGAAAGTCCGTTCGAGCGGATGCGCATCCTGAACCCCGCTCCCGAACCCTCCGGGCTCCTTTCGATCGAGCGCGGGTTCAGGGAGCTTTTCCCTCAGGTCAAGGACGTGCGGCTGAAGGCGAGCTGGGCGGGCATGATCGATGCGATGCCGGACGTGGTGCCCATCGTCGACCGCGTAGCCGAGATTCCAGGCCTCGTCGTTGCGACCGGGATGAGCGGCCACGGTTTCGGCATCGGGCCCGGCATGGGCCGCGTCGTGTCGGACCTGATCCAGGGTAATGAGGTTGGCCACAACCTCAATCGGTTCCGCATCTCGCGATTCAGCGACGGCAGCCCGATCCGATTGGGGCCAGCCTTGTAGCCCCCATGCCGACCATAATGACGGTGCTTGAGGCATGTCGCCGGCGGAATGATGGTGCCCGCTACGCAGGCTCATGCGCCATGATTTCCGGCATAGCGGTTCATCCCGATGTCCTTCGACGTGGCGCGCCGATGGATTTCCGCCATGGCGGAGTGGAACACCGCGTTCCGTGTCTCCAGTTCGGCGTGCGCGGCGAGGTGCGCCGGGACAAGCTCACGGATCTCGGCCAGTATGGCGGCTTCGTCGATCGTTTGCAGGCGGCCGTCATGGACGACGATCTGCCCCGCTATCATCACCGTTTCGATGGAAGAACCGTTCTCGGCATAGACGAGATGCTTGGCGATATCGTTGAGCGGGGTGAAGCTGAGGGTGGTGAGATCGAGGATCAGCAGATCAGCGGCCTTGCCGACTTCGAGCGAACCGGTGACATTCTCCAGCATGGCACTGCGTGCGCCGCCGATCGTCGCCATGGTCAGGATTTCCTCAGCACGGATCCACTGGTCATAATCCGGGCCGGAAACACTGTGGATCAGCCCGGCCACCCGCATGACGTCGAAGATGCGCGCCGTGTCGTTCGACGACATGCCATCGGTCCCGAGACCAACGGTTATGCCTGCATTCATCAGGCGGCGAATGGGAGCAATGCCGGCGCCGAGCTTCTGGTTGGAAATGGCATTGTGGGCAACGGAGCACCCTGCCTCGCCCATCGTCGCGATGTCCTTTTCGCTCACCCAGACGGAATGGGCGATCGTCGTGTTGCGCGACAGCACGCCGAGATCGCTCATATAGCCGATCAGGCTCTTGCCGTAGACTTCATGGCCGGTCACGGCCTGTGTCTTGGTTTCCAGGATATGCGTGTGTAGCGGCACGCCCATGTCAACGGCGAGTGCATGGCAGGCTTGCAGCAAGTCCGGGGTACAGCGTTGCGGCGCTGACGGTGCGATCATGAAATTGAGCCGGCCGGCCCTGCCATGCAGCGACGCGAAGGCGGAACGGCAGTAGTCCATATAGACGTCGGTCGACATCGGCGGCCCGAAATCGAGCTTCTGCTGCAGGTGGAGCGGCATCACCTCGCGGGCGTAGGGCAGGGCGTCCAGCGCATGCACGTTCATGGCCGCGCTCGACACATTGGCGCGGATGCCCGCGTCCTCATAGGCCCTGAAGACGGCTGACAGCCGTGAGAGGTCGTGCGCAGGCGGATCGAAGAAGTCGTCGCATATCGTCGTGACGCCGCTGCGCAGCGATTCCATCGCGAGGAGAAGGCTGCGCAGGTAGAGAAGTCGCTCGTCGACGACAGGGCCCATCAGCAGGGGGTAGGCGTAGAGAAGCCAGAGCTCTAGCGGCATGCCTTCATATCGGCCGCGAAAGAAGGTTTCGCCCGAATGGGCATGGGCATTGACGAGGCCCGGCATTACCAGCCGGTTTTGGCCGTCGATGAGGGTGGCATCCGGCGCAGCCACGAGGTTCTGTCCGACGGCAGAGATGCGGCCGTCCTCGATAAGAATGTCGCCTTGGAACGGCTTGCTTCCGTTCCGGGCGCACATCGTCAAAAGGGTGGCGTTCTTGATCAGTGTCTGGGGCATGGGCATGTCCTGCTCGTGTCGCGCTGTACGCGCCCGGCTGCCGGTCCGGTGCGATGCCAGCCTGGTGTCTATTGGTCGCGCAGCTCACCGAAGCCGCTGGCGGCCTTGGTGCCGCCGCGCAGCTGCGTGCTGAGCCAGATGCCGAGAACGGTGGCTATGTAAGGCAAGGCGAGCAGCAGATCGTGCGGGACGCGGTCGCCGAAGGCGAGCTGCGCCCTGATGCCGAGCGCACCAACGACGGCGAAGAACACGGCTGCCAGAGTCGCGCCGATTGGATGACCCGCGCCGAATATGACGGCGGCAAATCCCATGAAGCCGCGGCCGGCTGTCATGTTCTGCGCAAAGATCTGAAGGCTCCCCGCAGCAAGCTCAGCGCCGGCGAGCGCGCAAAGCACGCCGCCGGTCATCAGCGCGACGAGGCGCATTGCCGCCGGATTGACACCCACACCGCGCGCGGCAAAGGGATGCTCGCCCGACGCCGCCAGACGCAGGCCGAAACGGGTTCGCCGCAAGACAACCCACATCGCGAAGACGATCACCGGCATCATGACGACGAGGATCGAAAGCGACCCGAACGCCCCGAAGGCGGGTCCTATGCGCGGCAGGCCGAAGGGTGCGCTGACTGCGGCCTGCGTTCCAAAAATCGACTGCACGGCAAGCGCGGTTCCTCCGAGGCCGAGCCCTGTAAGCCCGAGGCCGGCAATGATCTGGTTGGCCTTGAGCTTCTCCACCACGAACCAGAACAGGATTGAGCCGAGGACGCACGCCGTGATCGCACCGAGAAGCGCGATCCAGATCGATTGCGTAAGCACGATGCCGAGGATCGTTGCGCAAGCGCCGGTAATCATCAGGCCTTCGAGGCCGAGATGCCAGATGCCGGCTCGCTGGGCGATGACGCCGGCAAGGGTCACGTAGATCAGCGGAGTGCCCGACCGCAGGATGGCGATTACGAAGTCTTCCATATCCGTCCTCCGAGTTTTGCTATCCGGTCGACGGCGCTGGATTTCGCGGTGATGAACAGAGCAATGGCTGCGTTGATGATGTCGATTGCCGACGACGGCAGGCCGGCCATGATCGGCAGGTAGAGGGCGGCGGACGCTAGCCCGCCGAAGAACAGCGATACGAAAGCCGTGCCGACGACCGAGAAGTTGGCGACGAGTGCGATCAGGATTGCGGTGAAGCCGTGGCCCGGCAGGAAACCGCCGGTCAGCCGTCCGTTGGGCCCCATGAACTCTATCGTGCCGGCAAGACCGGCGAGCGCGCCGCTGAGCAGGAAACTTGCGAGCCCGATGCGCCATGTCTTCGCGCCCTGCCACTCGACCATCGTCGGATTGCGACCGGCAAGGCCGGAGAGCACGCCGAAGGCGGTTCTATTGACCAGAAACCACATTGCCAGGCCGACCAGAACGGCGATGGCGATGATCGTCGGAGACAATCCGAGCGAGTCGCTGATCCGGTAAGCGCTGTCGAGCGGGCGGCTCGACGCCTGCTGCCCGGTGCCCGATGGGTCTTTGAGCGGTCCGGCCGTCACATAAAGCAGCACCAGACCGGCAATGAAATTGCTCATAAGCGTGGTGATCACCTCATCCGCGCCGGATTTCAGCCGCAGGAGTCCGGGCCAGAAAGCCCACAACGCACCACCCGACATGCCGGCGAAGAAGCAGGCGGTCATGAGGATCGGCGCCGGTGCGCCGTCAAGCCATTCGGCCATGAACGCGGCCGCGATGGCTCCCATGTAGAACTGGCCCTGGGCGCCGATGTTGAAGTAGCCCGCCCGGAAGGAGACGGCCACGCCGACAGCCGTGATGAACAGGGGAAGCCCCCAACGAAGTGCCTGTTGCAGGGCGCCGGGTCTGAGGAAAGCGCCATCGGCGATCGACTGGAACATCAGGGGCGCCGAATAGCCGGCGGCCTGAAAGATAACCCCGCAAAGTGCAAGGGCGATCAGGATGAAGATCAGCGCGCGGAAAACGGAGACGAACCGATCGATCATCCGAGCACTCCTGTCATGGCTGCGCCGACGGCTGTGATGTCATAGGGTGGACGGAACTCGGCGACGATGCGCCCGGACAGCATGACAACGACGCGGTCCGAGATATCGAAGATCTCGTCGAGATCCGAAGAGATGAACAGCAGACCGCACCCGCGCGCCCGCGCATCGAGCATCGATTGCCATACGAACGACGTTGCGCCGATATCGAGACCTCGCGTGGGCTGCGCCGCAAGAATAAGACGGGCGTTTTCGTCCATCTCACGCGACAGGATCACCTTTTGGGCGTTCCCGCCCGACAGCGAGCCGGCCCGCTGACCGACATCGGAATAGCGGACATCCCATTGCTTGAGGGCGGTATCGCATTGCTTGCGCAGAGCAGAGGGGCTGATGGCGGACAGGAGCGGTCTCTGAAGGAGACCGCGCGCCGACCAGTTTTCCCAAAGAGAGCTGGTCAGGCTAAGGCCTTCGACATTCCGTTCGAAGGGAATGACGCGCAGTCCGGCCGCCCGTCGTGCAGCGAGTGGTGCGCGGGTCACGTCCATCCTGTCGATGGAGATATCGCCGCTGACGATATCGGCCAGTGCCGAGATCGCGCGCACAAGCGTTCTCTGCCCGTTGCCCTCGACGCCGGCCACGCCGACGATTTCCCCGGGGCGAACCTCGAGGCTGACCTCGTCGAGCGCCGGGCCTTCGGGATCGCGTCGCGTGGAAATGGCGCGCATCTTGAGGACTGGGGCGGCACCGGTGTCCGCAACATGCTGTTCGGCATGGGTGATCACTGCTGCGCCTGTCAAAGCCGCCTTGTCGTCCGAGCTGAGATTGCGGGCGGCGGCTGGCCCGATGATGAGCTCGGCCAGCCGATCCGCATCAATCCCGTCGCAGGATAGTGGCCCGTCGACGAGCTTTCCACCGCGCAGAACCGTCACCGTATCCGCAATCGCCAGAACCTCCCGTATCTTGTGCAGGATGAGGATGACCGTGACGCCGCGCTCCTTGAGACGTCGGACCCGATCGAAAAGCTTCTCAGCGCCTTCGGGAGACAGGACCGCGGTCGGCTCATCCAGGATGAGGAGCTTCGCATCCGAGACGAGGGCTCTGGCGATTTCAACACTCTGCTGGGTTTCCACCGGCAGGTCGCGGATACGCTGCTTGGCCTTCACCTTCACATGGAGCGCATCGAGATGATGCTGCCACCGCTTTTCGAGGGCTGCCTTTGTGAATAGCCCTCCACCTTCCGCACCGAACTGCATGGCTTCGGCAACCGTGAAAGAGGGGGGAAGGGCAAAACTCTGGTGGACGAGTTCGACGCCCGAACGCCGGGCATCCCTCACGTTTCCACCCGCAAGCGGGCGGCCGTCGATTTTGAGCTCGCCCGATGCAGGGCGCACGAGACCGGCCAGGACTCGGGCAAAAGTCGTCTTGCCCGCGCCGTTTTGGCCGACCACGGCGTGGATCATGCCACGTTCGAAGACTGCTCCGACATCGGAGAGCGCGACAATGTGACCGTAGCGCACGGTCACATTGCGGCATTCAAATATGGGGGATCTGTCCTCGGTCACCGCAGCATGAATCCAGTCGAAGGTCAGAGGCTCGTATTGAACGGCACCTTCAGCGACCCATCGAGGATCGCTGCGCGCGCCGCCGCTATTTCTGCCCCTGCCTCCTTGCCTTTGGCGATGATGTCAGCCGGTCCCTGCTGCGTGAAGAGGGGCGACGGAATGAAGTCGATGACGCCTGTTCCAAGGCCGGTATGCTCATGTGTGCCACCGGAAAAATCGCTGCCGAGTGCCTTCGTGACCTCGTTGTAAAGCGAGGTGCCGAAGTCGAGGCCGACGATCGAGATCACGGACTTTGGCCCCTGCGGGAACTGGGCCGGGTCGAGCACGCTCACCAGGCGGCCTTCCGCCTCGTTTGCGGCGGCGATGATGCCGAAGTCGGTTGCCGCGGCGTCGGTCTGGATGAAGTCGATACCGCTCGAGTACATCTGCGTGGCGATTTCCTGGCCCTTGGCCGGGTCCTGGAAAGAGCCCGCGAATGCAATGGCGACGGATACGTCTGGACGTACGGACTGGGCGCCTGCCTTGAACGCATTGTAGTCGGCATTGATCGGCGGAATGGAAACACCACCGATGAAGCCGAGCTTTCCTGCTTTGCTCACACGCGCGGCGAAAATGCCGGAGAGATAGCAGCCCAGATAGTAATCATAGGAAACGGTGACGACATTCGGGATCGCCGGCTCGAAGGGATCTGCAAACAGCTGGATCCACTTGGTATTGGGATAGGAGGGAGCGAGCGCCTTGAAGGGTTCCGCGACCTCGTTGAAGGTCGAGACGATCACTGCCGCACCAGCATCGCCCAGCGTACGGAAAATGGTCTCGTAGGTCGCCGGGTCCTGAGCGTATACCGCGCGATACTGGAAGCCTTGCTCCTCGGAGAGCTGCTTGAGCTTGGCAATCATCGAGTCCACCGGACCGGCATCGCCTGCCGCCTGCGTGTGAACCAGCGCCACGAGGCCGCCCGAAGCGTGCGCGGCAGCTGTCAGCAGGCCGCCCGCCATTGTAAAGGCAGCCAATCCCGCCGAGGCCTTGAGGAGGCTGCGGCGGCCGACCGGCCGGTGCAGCACATTCATTTCATTTGAAGTCTTGTTGGTCATGTTCCCTTTTCCTTGCTCTAGAGGTTCGATATCTGCAACTTCTTATTGGGGTGGCTTCTTTCGCCGCCCGGTCGTCATTGGGGTGCAAGGTTTGCACCCTTCTTCCTCAGGCGCCGGGAGAAAACGGCGCCGGATTCATGATCATCACGTCCTGGCTCTGAATGGCGCCGAGGGACCAGACGCCGGAGATGAACGCCTGCCATTCCGGGTCGGCATACATGGCTGCCCGCCGCCTCTCGCGGTCGGCGAGGCTGTCATAACGCCACATCAGGACCGTCGTGTGCAGGCGGCCGATCTCGCTGACATAGAGCCCGAGGAAGGTGTTGAGATGCCGCTTCTGGATCGGCAGACCTTCGGTCTCGTATCTCTTCAGCCAGCCATCGACTGTTCCCGGTCGAAAGGTGTACGTGCGGTGTTCCACGATCATCTGGATGCCTCGTCGAGAATGAATTCGGCGGCTCGCTCCCCGATCATGATCGACGGCGCGTTCGTGTTGCCGCTGGAAATGATTGGCATGATCGAGGCGTCCGCTACGCGCAGGCCCTCGATGCCGTGAACTTTCAGTCGAGCGTCGACCACGGCCATCGGGTCGTTGCCCATCTTGCAGGTGCCGACCGGATGGAAGGTCGTCATGGCATTGCTACGCAGCCACTTGACCATTTCGGCATCGCTTTCGACGGCCGGACCCGGAGCGAGTTCCTTGCCGCGATATTTCTCGAAAGCCTTCTGCTTGATGATGTCGCGCGTCATGCGGATCGCGTTGATCATCGTGCGAACGTCAAACTCGGTTTGCAGGTAGTTCGCGTTGATGCTCGGCCGGTCCATCGGATCGGCCGAGCGCAGCCTGATCTCGCCGCGGCTCTCGGGATTGACCGGGCCGACGCGCAACGAGAAGCCATGGTTGGCCTCCACCCGCTCTTTCTTGAACGGGTTTGGAAAATGCAGGTTTGCCGTCTTTTCGAGCGCCGGCATGAAGTGAAGCTGGATGTCAGGTGCGGCCAGATCGGTGCGCGACTTGACGAAGGCCCCGGCTTCGTAGGGGAAAGTCGTGGCGATGCCTTCACCGAACAGCATGCCCTGGATCACCGACCAGGTGAGCTTGTCGGCGCGCAGGTCCGAATAGAGCGTGACCGGCTCCCGGCATTCATAGGCCATGACGCAATCGACATGATCCTGAAGGTTCTTGCCGACACCAGGAAGATCCTGGACGACCGGGATGTCATGCTGTGCGAGCTCGTCGGCAGCGCCGATCCCCGAAAGCATGAGGATCTGCGGCGAGTTGACGACGCCGGCCGACAGGATCACCTGGCGGTCTGCATAGGCTTTCGAAATGTTGCCTTTTTGGCTGAACTCGACGCCGACAGCCTGGCCGCTCTCGATGAGGATGCGCCTCGTATGGGCGCGGGTGATGATCGTCAGATTCGGGCGTTTCTTTGCCGGCCGCAGGAACGCATAGGCTGCCGAGCAGCGTTTGCCCTTCGCGATGGTGAAGTCATAACGGCCGAAGCCTTCCTGCTCTTCGCCGTTGAAATCGTCGTTGTGAGGATATCCCGCCTGTCCGCCTGCCTCGTGAAAGACATCGAGCAGGCTGTTCCAGCCGCGCGCCCGGCAGACGGTCAGTTCGCCTTCGGCGTTGTGATAGGCGCCATTGCGCTGCACATGGGTCTCCGAGCGGAGGAAAGCCGGCAACACCTCATCGTAGGACCATCCTGTGGCGCCCATCTGCGCCCAGCGATCGTAGTCGTGCCGGTTTCCGCGAACATAGATCATGCCGTTGATGGTGGATGTGCCGCCGAGCACCTTGCCACGAGGCCAGTAGAGCGACCGTCCGTTCAGATGCGGCTCGGGCTCTGTGTGATAGTGCCAGTTGTAGATGCCCGAATGGAAAAGCTTGCCCATCAGCATGGGCAGCCGGAACAGCGGGTTGAGGTCTCTGCCGCCGGCCTCGAGCAGAAGCACCTTGTTGGCGGGATCGGCGGACAGGCGGTTTGCCAGAACGCAGCCTGCCGAACCGGCGCCGATGATGATGAAATCGAATGTCTTCGTTGCCGCCATGGTCACCACGCGATGGGACGAGAGCCCATCTCCTCCAGGTAGCGGTTGCAAAGAATGAATGGATTGGGTCTGGAAAGGACGGCTTCGGCGCGGGCGGGATGATCGCGCAGAACGCAGCGAAGATGCCCGCCCGCGTTCTCGTCGATTCCCGCTTCTGCCAGTGCTTCCGCGGCGGCGTCGCCGAACCCGAGGAATACCAGCGGCTTTTCCCGCGAGGCAAGGGCGCGCAAGGTTTCCACGATCAGCGGACGCCAGAGCCGGAGATGGCCCTTGGACTGATGCGGATCCACATCCACCTTGAAGCGAGTGAGCGTCAGCGAGGCATTCAGTAGGAGAACGCCTTTCGAGACCCAGCGGTCCGCGATATCGGACGGCTGCTCGATGTCGGCTGCACCGCTCTTCATGGCTGCAAGTGTCTTCGGCCAATCATCGAAGCTGCGGGCATAGGACAGGTCACCGGTGCGCGCTGCCAGGATCATCTGCATGTAGGCACGGATGCTCTTTGAAAACATCTTGTCGAGCTCGTGCCATCCCGCCAGATTTCCAGCTTCAAATGCCCGTCCGGTGGCAAACCCGGGTTCGGGGTAGGGGTCCTGGCCCAGAACGACACAGTGAACCTCATCCGGGGCGATTCCGTCGAAAGCTCTCAGGCAATGCGCGCCCGCAGGCATTCCCGGAAAGTGCTTGCCGCGACGGACGGGAAAGATCGGTTCCCAGACCTCGAGCTCTAGTTCGGCCGCGATCCCGTCAATATCCGGCCCCGCATGCCTGATCAGTGCACGCCAGGGTCCGTTCAGATCGGCGGACCAATCTGAAAGGAATTCCTCCATGGCGGTCTTTAGCAACATTGCCATTCGCACCCTCTCCAAGGTGGTCGACTGCGGCAGCTCCTTCAGGAACCTGACCGTTTTGTCAGCTTTTCATGAAAAAACTTGACCAGATTGTCAACTTCTTTTTTAGTGGTGCTTCGATTCTCGAGGCCTCATACAATCCGGTTGAAAGGTCTCTGAGCAAAAACGAACTGTTGACCCGGGTGATCATCCAGGCGCAAAAAATCAATGAAAATAACGGAATAACCAATGGCAGAAGAACTGAACGCGCCCCGTGCTTCCGCTGAAAAAGGGCACCCGTCGCAAGCCGCGTCGGATGAGCCGATCAGAGCGAGGAACGTGCTCAAGATCCTGACAGCGGCTGTCGAGATCTTCTCGCGGAAGGGCCTTGATGGTGCCCGCATCGTTGAGATCGCGAAGGCCTCAGGGCTGCCGAAGGGCAATGTCTACTATTACTTCTCGTCGAAAGAGGAGATCTACAACGCCGCCATCGATCGCCTCATCCATAGTTGGGACGACGCGTTTCGGCATATATCGGCCGATCGTGAGCCCGGCGAGGCAATCGAGGCTTACATTCGAGCGAAGCTGGACCATGCCCGGGAGAATGCCGCAGAGACGCGCCTTTTCGCAAACGAGATACTGCAGGGAGCTGTACATCTCTCGACCGAGGCTCGCGATCACATGCGAACCGTCACGTCCGAGAAGGCCCGGGTGATCGATATTTGGGCCATGGCCGGAAAGATCGAGAAAGTCGACGCGCGCCATCTGTTTATTCTGTTGTGGTCCGCGACGCAGTTTTATGCCGAGTTCGAGGCTCTCGCCTGCGATGCGCTACATGTCAGCCAGCTAAAGGTGGCTGACTACAATTTGGCTGCGAAGACGATCACGGAGACGGTCTTGCGGGGGCTCCTTACCCGTCCATCGTGATGGACAATACGGCAGGGAGTCCGACCTCTGCGGCGACTGATGAGTTGGCAGCTCATCGGGGCAGCCCGGCCCCCTTAAGCGGGCGCGGAAGTGCCGAGAGCTACGGCCAGGACATCAACAAGGCCACGGCCGGCGCTGCCGTCGACGTCGAGGCGCGGATTGTAGATGGCGACCTCGAGCCCGACCGCCTTGCCGCTTGCCAGGATGATTCGGAGCGCTGCCGATAGCTCGTCCCACGACAGCCCGCCCGGTACGCGGAAATCGACCGCCGGCATGATCGCATCGTCGAGACAATCGGCGTCTAAATGGATGAAGAAGCCGTCGAGCTCAGGCCGCGTCAGGTGGCCAACGGCCGCCCGGGCGGCGGCTTCGACGCCCAGGTGGCGGATGGCATGGAGATCGTAGGCCATGAGCTCCGCCGGCAAAGGCTGGCTGCCGAATTCGGCCTGGTCCTCGTGGTCGCGAAAAGCGAAGGCGACAGCGTCCTCGGAGCGCACCAACGGGCGGCGACCCTCCAGGTCGGTCAGCAGCGCCGGCCCGTAGCCGGTGACGAAGGCCAGGTCCATGGACGCGCCTTCGCCGTTGGGCTCGGCCTCGGGCTGGAAGAAATCGGCGTGGCCGTCGATGAAGAGCAGGCCGCAGCGACCGCGCCGGCGCAGCGCGAGCATCGGGCCCAGCACGATCGTACAGTCGCCGCCCAGCACCACCGGGAATTCCCCTGCGTCCAGCACCTCCTCCACCGCGTTGGCGAGCTTGGGCGACCACGCCGCGATCGCGTTGGCATTGAGCGTCAGGGTGGCAGGGTCGGGCTTCGGGTCTTTCGGCGGGACGGCCAGCCGCCCGGCACGGCGCGCATGGATGCGGTCGGCGAGGCCCAGTTCCAGCAGCCGACTGGGCAAGTCCTCCACGCCGTCGGTCGCCAGACCCAGCGCGGACGGCGCTTCAAGAATGGCATAGGGGCGGGTCGGCATCAGATGCTCCCAGGTATCGCGAGTGAGAACCGGCGCAGCGCCGGCGGTCTCTGCCACTGAGCGCTGCGCGCCCAAGGCAGCCTCGGTACGCAAGATCCCAAATTGCTCTTCAGGCCGCCACGCTCTTCGACCAGCACCGCTGACGGTATTTTTCTCGTCAATTCGATCGCGCTGTTTTCGCCGGAAATCGCACCACTCGGCCAATTGATAGCGAAAGTGGGCAAAACCGAGGAAATTTCAACCCGCCCAAGTCCCTTTTGAAGTCAAGATCGCAAGTTTTCTGACCGATATGGAGACTGTTCTTGACTGCGTTCTGAGAGAAAGTTGCGAGGCTGGATCAATGGGTGTCGTAGCTCAAAACGATCCAAAACGGGCGCTCTTCTCAAAGGCCTTCATCCCAATACGGCGTGCGCCCGATGCATCGCGCAAGGTGGTCGACGAAGGCACGGACCTTCATCGACATGAGCCTGTTGCTGGGATAGACGGCATAAATCGTGCTGGCTGGAGGCTCCCAGGCGTCAAGCACGCGTCGCAGCGCGCCAGTACGCAGCGGCTCCGCTACCGCCCACGTGGGCAGTAGGGCGATGCCGATGCCGTCGAGCGCCGCAACGCGCAGCATCTCCGCATTGTTGCTGCGGAAGCCGCCGCCCACGGCCACCCGCACCTCGCCTCGTTTGCCGGCAAGGCGCCATTCATCGCCCCAAGGCAGGAGGCTGGTGCAGAGGCAGTTGTGCTTGGCAAGGTCGCCCGGCTCGCGCGGCGCTCCACGCTCCGTGAGATAAGCGGGCGCAGCACAGGCGACGAGCCGGGATGGTGCGAGCTTGCGCACGACAAGCGGCGAATCCTCAATCACGCCGATGCGGATCGCCAGATCGAGCCCCTCATCGACCAGACTCACATGCGTCGGGCTCAAAGCAATATCGACGGAAAGTTCCGGATAGCGCCTCAGGAACTCGGGGACGGCCGGCGCCACATGCATCCAGCCGAAGCTGTCGGGCGCCGAAATGCGAAGGGTGCCGCGCGGCTCGCGCTGCAGCGCGCTCGCCGCCTGTTCGGCAGCTTCGGCTTCGGCGAGAATCCGCGCACAGTGGCGGTAATAGGCTGCGCCCGCTTCGGTCATCGAGAGCCGACGCGTGGTGCGGTTGAGGAGGCGAATGCCCAGGCGCTCCTCAAGCCGCTGCACATGGGCGCTGACAGCGGATTTGGAGATTTTAAGGTGCCGTGCCGCCGCTGAGAAGCTGCCGCTATCAACGACACGAGCGAACGCAGCGATTCCATCGAGCGGATCCATCGTCGGATTGTCCTGAAATCCGGACAGCATGTCCATACAATTCCGGCTAATCGACGGGCGAGAACGGACCTATGTCTCTTGGTGAGCCACCTGAGCCACAAAGGAGATCGACGATGGATGCCAAAGTTACAGCAGCCGAACCGTTCGTTCGCGAACCGGCGGCCGGATCGACGCTCAACGTTCTGGGCATCACCCATATCTACAAAGCCACCGGCGCTGAGACTGCGGGGTCCTTCTCGCTCTGGGAGTCCGTGGTTCCACCGGGCGCGGGAACGCCACCGCACACCCATGCCCGTGAGGATGAAGCCTTCTACGCGCTGAGCGGCGAACTCGTCATCGAATTCGAGGGCGAATCCGCGCCCCATCGCATTGTGCCCGGCGGCTTCTTCTTCGGCCCACGCGGCCGGCGCCATGCCATCCGCAATGTCGGCGACAAGCCGGCTCGCGTGCTCGTCCTTTGCGCGCCGAGTTGCGGCCTTGATCAGATGTTTGGCGAATTGGACGCCGCGACCGCCGCCGGCATGCCGGAAATGGCAAAGCTCATGGCCATCGCCGCCAAATACGGCGTCACCATCGAGCCGCCAGCTGCCTGAGATCTCGTTCCAGACCGCCAGCGCGCCCGTCAGGCGGGAAACAGAAATGCGGCGGCGGGATCGAAAAAAATCTGTCTGCTCGAGGCGAAGCCTTCATGTGCTTCTGCCATGTCGGATGTCGGCCTGACGTCGATCTCCTGGCCGGCGGCCGTGCGCGCGATGACTCGCCGCCGCTCGCCGAAGAAGGCGGTGTCGATGAATTCGACCGCAAGCCCGGCAGTGGCCGGGCCGGGCCTCAGCCGAAACGCTTCCGGCCGCACCATCAGCCGGGTCTTCTGGCCATGGCTGAAGTCCTGATCGATCCTGACGCCGGAGACGACCGAGCCATCGGCCAGGCGGATCGTGGCGGAGCCGTTGACGGTTTCAAGATGCTCAGCCGGCAGGAAATTGGAATTTCCGATGAAGCTGGCCACGAATTCGCTCGCAGGTCTCAGATAGAGGTCCTCACCGGTGCCGATCTGCTCGATGCGCCCGTCCCGAAACAGGGCGATGCGATCCGAAAGATGCAGGGCCTCGTCCTGATCGTGGGTGACGTAAAGGATCGTTACGCCGGTTTCGCGGTGGATGCGTCGTATCTCGGCCTGGATTTCCTCGCGCAGCTTCTTGTCGAGCGCCGAAAGCGGCTCGTCCATCAGAAGGATCGGCGGATCGTAGGCCAGCGCCCGGGCAAGCGCCACGCGCTGCTGCTGTCCACCGGATAGCGCGCCGGGATATCGGCCGCCGAAACTCTCGAGCCGGACCAGCGACAGCATCTCGGCGACTTTTCGGTTCACCTCGGCGTCCGGCCGGCGGCGCACGCGCAACGGAAAGGCAACGTTCTCGGCGACGGTGAGATGCTGGAACAGCGTGTAGCGCTGGAACACCATGCCGATATTGCGCTTGTGCGACGGCACCGACAGCAGCGACCTGCCTTCGAGAAGAACGTCGCCGGATGTCGGCTGCTGAAAGCCGGCGACCGCGTAGAGCGTCGTCGATTTGCCGGAGCCGGAAGGGCCGAGGAAGGTCAGGAACTCGCCCTTGGGTATATCGATCGTGACATCGTGCACGGCGACGAAGCTGCCGAATGTCTTGCGCAGGTAGCGAATGGAGAGAAACGGTTCGGTCATTTCGACAGTTTCCGCCGAATGAGTGCGGTTACGATCATCAGGCTCAAGGTCAGAAGTACCAGAAGGCTGGAGGCGGCGGCGATGACCGGGCTGAGATCCTGGCGCAGGCTGCCCCAGATCTTGACCGGCAAGGTCTGCAAGCTTGGGCTGGCCATGAAGATCGCGACCACCACCTCGTCCCACGAGGCGAGGAAGGCAAAGATCGCCGCCGAAAAAATCCCGATCTTGATCGCCGGCAAGGTGACCCGGAGTTTTGCCTCGAATGGGCTTGCGCCGCAGACGATCGCCGCATCCTCGATGGATTTGTCAAAACCTTCGAGTGCCGCGGTGATGGGAATGATGGCGAAGGGGAGTGCCAGGACTGTGTGTGCGATGACGAAGCCTGCCGTGGTGCCGCCGAGCCCGATCCGCAGGAAGAATGCATAGATGGCGATGGCGAAGACCACGACCGGCAGCACCATTGGCGTCAGCAGCAGGCCGCGAAGCGTGTTGCGCCCGCGAAACTGTCCCCTGACCAGGGCGAAAGAAGCCAGGAGCCCGATGACGACGGCAAGAATCGCGACCATGGTGGCAATGTGCGCGCTGGTCAGCGCTGCTTCGAGCCAGGCCGGATCGGCGAAGAGCTCCTCATACCATTTCAGCGTCCAGCCGGGCGGCGGAAAAGCCAGCCACCGCGACGATCCGAACGACAAAAGCACGATGAAGACCACCGGCAGCAGCAGAAACGCGGCAACCAGGCCGGTGAAACCCAGAAGTGCTGCGCGCAGCCAGCCCAGCCGGTCGTAGTCGAGCAGCATCTCAGATGCCTCCTGTCATGCGCTTGGCGCCGACGAGGCGCAGTTGCAGCGCGTAGAGGGCCATGGTCACCAAAAGCAGGATGAAAGCCGCCGCGCTTCCGAGCCCCCAGTTGAGCAAGGATTGGATCATCTGGGCGATCATTGCGGCGAGCATCATGTTGGAGGTGCCGCCGAGCAGCGTCGGCGTCACGAAATAGCCGAGCGACATGACGAAAACCATCAGGCCGCCTGCAGCGATTCCGGGAAGCGACAATGGCAGCAGGATGCGGCGGAAGGCGTCGAAGGGGCTCGCACCGCACAGGGCGGCGGCGCGCAGCGTCATCGGATCAATGGCGCGCAGGGTTCCGACCAGTGGCAGTATCATGAAGGGCAGCATGATGTAGACCATGCCGATGGTGACGCCGGTCAGGTTGTTGATCAGCGGCAGCGGCTCGCTGATCAGGCCAATATCCATCAGCGTCCGGTTGATGACGCCGGTGCGTTGAAGCAGCACCATCCAGGCATAGGTGCGGGTGAGCAGATTGGTCCACATCGACAGGATGATGATGCCGAAGACGATCGAGCCGAGGGCAGGCGGCATGATCGCCAGCATCCAGGCGACCGGAAACGCCACGATCACGGTGACGGCGGTGACGACGGTGGCGACCAGAAAGGTGTTGAAGAAGACCCGCGCATAAGTGCCGTCGCCAAACAGGATGGCGTAGTTCTGCAGGCCCGGTACGGGCTCGGTCACGCTGCGCAACAGCAACGCGACGACCGGCACCACGAAGAACAGGGTGATGAGGGTCAGCGCCGGCAAGGCGCCGCCGACGCCGTGTGGCCTTCGGAGGATTGGCTGTCGATGAAGCAAATTGCCCGACATGGCGATGATCCCGGCAGCTCAGGCGGGACGCCTAGCGGCGCCCCGCCGGTTCATGGGTGAGGTCGGCGGCTATTTGGCCTGCCAGGCGTACCAACGCTCCGCGATCGCGTCGCGGTTTTCAGCCCAGTAGTTCATGTCGAGGTTGATCTGCCCGTCGACATAGGCGTCCGGCAATGACTTGACGACATCGGCCGGCATTTCGGCCTTGGCTGCCGTGTTGATCGGCGCGTAGCCGCTTGCTTCAGCAAACATTGCCTGGCTTTTCGCGCTTGTCGCTGTGGCCAGGAATTTCATCGCGCTAGCCTTGTTCTTCGAGCCCTTGGGGATGACGAGCACGTCGGCGGCAGTCATGTTCTGTTTCCAGGATGCCCCTACATCGGCGCCGTCCTGCTGGAGGGCGAAGACACGCCCGTTCCAGAGTTGCCCGAAGGCTGCCTCACCGGAGGCGATCAGCTGTTGCGACTGCGCGCCGCTGTCCCACCAGACGATTTCCGACTTGATCGTATCGAGTTTCTTGAACGCCCGGTCGAGGTCGAGGGGATAGAGCTTGTCTGCCGGCACGCCGTCGGCCAGCAATGCGATCTCGATGACGCCTGGCGCCGACCATTTATAGAACGTGCGCTTGCCGGGAAATTTCGTCAGGTCGAACATGTCGGCCCAGCTGGTTGGCTCGCCCGACACCGCCCCTTTGTTCCAGGCAAGAACGAAGGAATAGTAGAAGCTGCCGACCGCATGCTCGGTGGTGAAGCGAGGATCGAGATCGGCTTTCGGCACGACATTGAAATCGATCGGCTCCAGCAGGCCATCCTTAGCCGCCTTGATGGCGAAATCCATTTCGACATCGACGACATCCCAGGCGACGCTGCCGCCTTCCACCATGGCCTTCAGCTTGCCGTAGTCCGTCGGGCCGTCCTGCAGGACCTTGATGCCGGAATTGGCTTCGAACGGAGCAGCCCAGGATTTGGTCTGCGCCTCCTGGGTGGTTCCGCCCCAGCTGGTGAACACCATTTCATCGGCCCGTGCGGCGGTGGTTGCCAAGAGTCCGGCCAAAATGCCGGTCAAAATCAGTTTCATGTCATTCTCCTCTGTTGGTTGCTGGTTTCTTGTTTTTATGAAATTGCGCGATTGGCGCTGCCCTCATCGCATGACGAACGGATCCGGGATCGGCTCGTCGGATATCCGTATCCAGACGGATTTCGAGCGCGTGTAATCGCGGATGGCGTCGAGCCCGCCCTCACGGCCGAGCCCCGACTGACCGTATCCGCCGAACGGCACGAGCGGCGAAACGGCGCGGTATGTGTTGACCCAGACGACACCGGCATGGATGTCGCGCGCCATGCGGTGCGCCTTGGCGAGATTGGTGGTGAACACGCCCGAGGCCAGGCCGAACGGCGTATCGTTGGCAAGCGCCAGGGCTTCGGCTTCCGTGTCGAAGGTGAGAACGCTGAGCACCGGACCGAACAATTCCTCCCGCACGCAGGGCAGCGCTGTATCCTCGGTGTCGATAATGGTCGGTGCGTAGTAGAAGCCGCGCGGATGCTCGTCGGGCCGTTTTCCGCCGGTGATCAACGTCCCGCCACTGGCGAGGCTCTCGGCAACGATCCTCTCGATCCATTCCCGCTGACGTAGTGTTGCCAGTGGTCCCATTTCGGTGGCCGGATCCTGCGGATCACCGATTTTGATGGCCTCGGCCTTGTGCTTCAGCCTGACGAGGAACTCGGCCTTTATCGAACGCTCGACCAGCAGCCGGGAGCCGGCGACACAGCTTTGTCCAGACGCCGCGAAAATCCCGGCCACGACCGCGTTTGCCGCACTGTCCAGGTCTGCGTCGGCGAAAACGACAACCGGGCTTTTCCCGCCCAGCTCCAGCGTCGTGTAGGCGAGATTTTCCGCCGTGTTGCGGATAATCGCGCGAGCGGTCGAAGGTCCGCCGGTGAAGGCGACGCGTGAAACCAGCGGATGACTTGTCAGGCGCCGGCCGCAATCGTGCCCGAACCCGGCCAGTATGTTGACGCTTCCGGCGGGAAATCCGGCCTCGTGAACGAGTTCGGCGAAGGCCAGCAACGGCGCTGGGCCGTCTTCCGAGGCTTTCAAGACGACCGTGCAGCCGGCCGCCAGTGCCGGACCGAGCTTGACGGCCGAAAGGAAGAGCTGCGAATTCCACGGCACGACGGCAGCGACGACGCCGATCGGCTCGCGCCTGATGGTGACGTCCATATCGGCCTTGTCGATAGGCAGATGCGAGCCTTCATGCTTGTCGGCAAGCCCGCCATAGTAGCGGTAATAGTCGCCGACATAGGCGATCTGGGCGCGGGTCTCGCGGATGATCTTGCCGGTATCGCGCGTCTCCAGTTCCGCCAGGCGGCCGGCATTGGCGACGACTAGGTCGCCGAGGCGCGCCAGCAGCTTGCCTCGCGCCGTCGCCGTCAGCGATGCCCACGCGGCGGAGTGCAAAGTCCGGTGCGCCGCTTCGACGGCGCGGTCGACATCGGCTTCGGTTGCAGCGGGCATCGTCGCCCAGGGCGCTCCGGTGGACGGATCGATGCTTTCGAAGGTGGCCGTCGGCGTATCGAACGCTCCATCTATGAAGTTGCTGAATGCCACAAGGGTCATTGCGGCCTCCCATGCCCGAACGCCGGCATCACCTTGTCGACAAACAGCTGCAGCGACTTCTTCTTGCGTTCGTGCGGTAGGCCGCTGTCGATCCAGATCGAATATTGGTCGTAGCCGAGCGCCTCGTATGCCTTCAGCCGGGCGATCACCTCTTCGGCTTCGCCGATAACCAGGTTCTGTCGCATTTTGTCGGGCGCGTATTGCGGCATGGCCGCGATCTCGTCGCCGGTGAGCGCTTCCAATATGCCTTGGCGAACAGGCTTCTTGTTCTGGAACCACGCGCCGAACTGGCAGTAGAACAGCGACAGGTCCTTCGTCAGCTGCTCTGCATCGGCGGCGTCTTCGGCAACGAATGTGTGCATCAGCAGCATGATCTCGGGGCGGGCGATGTCTGGATGCGCCGCGCACGCCGCGTTGAAGCGCTCCATCAGGCTGGTTACCTCATCATCGCCCGAGGCGAGCGGCGTCACCTGGACGTTGCAGCCGTTGGACACGGCGAAGTCGTGCGAGTTCGGATCGCGCGCCGCCACCCAGATCGGCGGGTGCGGTTTTTGCACCGGCTTGGGCGACGAGGTGGTCGAGGGAAACGACCAGAACTCCCCGGACATCTCGAAGTCGCCCTCCCAGAGGCCCTTGATAGTGGGGATGATCTCGCGCATGCGCTGGCCCGCGCCCCAGGCATCGAGCCCCGGGAACAGGCGCTGGTATTCGTAGCTGTAGGCGCCGCGCGCGATGCCGATGTCGAGCCGGCCAGCCGTGACGACATCGGTCATTGCTGCCTCGCCGGCGAGCTTGATCGGATGCCAGAACGGCGCGATGACCGTTCCTGTGCCGAGCCGGATGCGCTTCGTCCTGGCGCCGAGATAGGCGATGTTGATGAACGGGTTTGGCGAGATGGTGAACTCCATGCCGTGGTGCTCGCCGATCCAGGCTGTCTCGAAGCCTGCCGCCTCGGCCATCAGGACCAGTTCCTCAAGCTCGTCGATGAGCTCGGCATGCGGCTTTGCCGGGTCCGAGCGTTCCATATGGACGAAGAGCGAGAACTTCATACCTGTTCACCCCGAAGTGTTCATGGATACCGGCTTGGCGAGCGGACGGACTTCACCTTCGACCTCGTTGCCGACATAGACTCCAAACGCATCCTCCCTACATTCAAGAACATAGCGGGCGAGCATAGAGCGCACAGCAGCGTCGGCGATGTTCAGTCCGGCAATCCTGTCGATGTCGACGAGCCGGACCTGGCGATTGCTGGAGTGGGGCGCGTCCACCGTGCCGCGGTAGTAGACATGCGTTCGCGATGGGTTTGCGGCGTCGTCCCAGACCGCAAACAGGAATCCGAGATGAGCCTCGATGGCTTTCGCAGCGAGGCATCCCTTGAGGCTTCGCGTGTCGCCGGGCGTTCCGAGCCCTCGGCCCGCCGGCAGTTCGAAAAAGCCGTCGGCGGTTTCGAAGAACAGCACGCGGCCTTCATCTTCGAGGATGGCGCCGACTTCCATGTCCGGAGGCGCGGCCGCCAACGCTTCCTGGCTGAGACCGGGCGAGACATACGCCCCACGGCAATAGCCGAGGGGCTGCGATGAATTGTGGGAGAATTCGCGAACGCGGCCGATGAGGATCGAATGGTCGCCGGCGTCGACCAATTGCTCCATGTTACAGTCGAACGTCGCCACTGATCCAGCGAGCAGCGGGCTGCCGGTCTGGCCGAAGCGCCACTCGACAGCCGAGAACTTGTCCTGCGATTTCGAAGCGAAGACGCCGGACGCGGCTCGCTGTTCCTCCGAGAGCACATTGATGGCAAAGCACTTCGAGGTCGAAAACACCGGATGACCCAGCGCTTTCTTGGCGATGCAGACCAGCACAAGCGGCGGATCGAGCGAAACGGATGTAAACGAATTGGCAGTAAAGCCTCGAGGCTCTCCTTCCGGCCCGATCGCGGTGACGATGGTAACGCCGGTCAGGAAGGAACCGAGCGCCCGCCTGAATTCGCCTGCGTCGAAGGCTGTGTCCATCGCCGGTCGCGCCGATGCGCTTGCGCCGTCATTGCTCTCGAGAAAATCGACAATGCGCCGTGTGACCGTGTCAGGCGAGGCTACGGCCATCATATGTCTTTCGCCCTCCAGAACGGCGCAGCGACCGCGCGGCGCGAGGCGCGCCATCGCCGCCGACATCGCAGGCGAGGAATTCCTGTCCTGCGAGCCGGTCATGAACAGGGCCGGCGCCGCGAGACCGGAAAGACGATCGCCATGCGCCGCGTCGGCATGGGCGAAAAGACGATATGTGCGCGCATAGCCTTCCGGGTTGACGCTCTGCAGTGCCGCGCGCGTTGTCCTCGCCGCCTCGGCCAGGCTGTCGGGGACGGGGTTGCCGAACCAGCGTGCGATCGTTGCGTCCGTCCCTGACGGGTTTTCCGCGCCATTCAATTCGGCGGCGCGCTCGCGCACTGCCTGCGCAAGGTCCGCCGGGCGGCGAAAGACCGCGTTGAGCGACACCATGCGGCGGACCCGTTCTGGTGCGTTGAGAGCGATTTCCTGCCCGACCAGCGCTCCCATTGAATGGCCAACGATCGAGACGGCATCCAGGCCAACGTGATCAAGAAGCCGGATTGCCTGTCCTGCATAGTCGGCAAGGCTGGCGTCCTCGGGCGGTAGCGGCGACCGGCCATGCCCCAGCATGTCGATCGCGATCACATCCCATCTGTCCCGCATCAGCTCGATCTGGGGCCCCCAGATCGCCGCGTTCATGCCGACGCCGTGGATGAGGAGGACCGGCGCGCCGGATCCGGCCCGGATGAAGCCGGTGCCGTCAGGCGCCGTTTCGCGATGCCAGGCAGGCTCCGTCAGCTCAGCCATGCAGGTCGCCGACCTCCTTCAGATCCTGGTAGCGGTCGCCGATGCGATGATGCGGTCGTCCGCCGATCGAGGCGCCAAGCGCCACCACCAGCTCGTCCGGCGCCGGCGCGTCGCCGATCTGGAAATGCACAGTCAGGTAGTGCGAACGTCGGCCTTCATCGTGCTTGTCCATGAGCGGGATCATGATCGGCGTGTTCGGCCCGCCACGCAGGTTGGTGAAGGCGAGATAGGTCTTGGCGCCGACGGCACGCCGATAGTGGTTGCCGAAATGCAGCGTGTGGATGAGCGCCGAGGCATGCTCGATCTCGCCCGACGTGCCGCAGATTGCGGCCTTGCCGTAGCCTTCGATGGCTTCGCCCGATCCCGCGACTGCGAGGATTTCGCGGGTGAGCATCTCTCCCAAAACCGGCGCATAGGCGCGGATCTCGGGAGAAAGGTCCTCAGTGAAACCGCGCTCGGCCCAAGGATTGTCGAGCACCGCCGCCACGCCGATCAGGCGCAGCGGCCGGGGGGCCACCTTGCCGCCTTCAATCAGCGTGTTCTCGACATAGGTGACGATCTTTCGGATGGCCGGCTTCATCGAATCCTCGGTGGTCGTCGGCCGAGGCATCCGGAAAAGCTCCCTTCCGCCCCGGTCATCTTATGGTATACCATACTATTGAAGACCAAATCCCTTGTCAACGGATCGTCGAATCTGTTTGTTTGCGGATGCTGGGAGTAGATGAATTGGCCGACGACACACTGAGGATCGAACGATCCACCAAGACGCTGAGAACGCTGGCGCTGGAGCGCATGCGCGACGCGATCATGGGGTTTCACTTCCAGCCCGGCGAACGGCTGGTCGAGCGGCCGCTTTGCGACCAGCTCGGCGTCAGTCGCTCGGTGGTGCGCGAAGTTCTGCGGCAGTTGGAGACTGAGGGCCTTGTTCAGATGATACCAGGCCACGGACCCGCGGTGGCCAGGCCGGATCTCAGCCGCACCGATGAGATTTATGAACTCCGCGCTTTGATGGAGGGCATCGCGGCGCGCGCCTGCGCGCTGACGGCGACTGAGGACCAGATCGCTGCGCTTGAGCGCGCATTCGATGTGCTGCTCACGGCGTGGGCCTCAGCCAATCCGATCGAGGTGATGCGGGCGACGACAAAATTCTATGAAGTGCTTTTCGATGCCGCCGACAAGCGCATCGCCTGGGAAATCGTCCAGGGTCTGAACGTCCGCATCAACCAGCTGCGTTCCATGACCATCGCTTCGGTGGACCGCCGCGATGCCGCAATTGCCGAAATGACCGACATCATGAACGCGATCAAGTCGCGCAACGGCGATGACGCCGAAGCCGCGGCCCGGCGACATGTGGAGCAGGCGTGGCGAATTGCGCAACAGACCCTTCGCAACAGCTGAAGCAGAAACTTCACATTACGGAATCGCCCGTCGCTCTCGCACTGACGCACTGCAGGCAATTCCAACGCGCATCCCGATGATATAGCAGCAATGGCGTTGTTTCTGACGGCTGACGATAGCGCACTCTGGGTTTGCTGGTGTGGATGCCATTTCAAGCGTATTCTCTTCCTTAGGGAACAAGCCAGGTCGACTTCGATTGGCGGTCGCTTGCGCTCGGCCGCCCCGCTCGGGAGGAGCCTCTGATTGCGATGGCGCGCCTTGCTCACCTCGCCCTTCTCGCCGTTGCCTTGGGATTTTTGCCTGGAATTGCACTGGCTGGGGAGCCTTTCGTCCCGAGCTGGATCAAGAACGATCCTGCAGCCGAGACAGTGGCCATAGAGATTGTTGCCGATTGGAACCAAGTCGAGCGGTATCGCAGGGACAACATCCGGACCGACATTATCGACTTCAACGGTTACTGGGGCGGCAATCTTACCATCGTCGTGCCAGCAGAATGGTCGGTAAAGATCGAGTTCATCAATGGCTCCTCGTCTTTCCGGCACAGCCTGATGCTGACCAGGGTCTACGCTCAGTCAGAGATGCCCGTGAAGTTGACGGCCGAGGATGCGATCTGGGGGGTGTACACCGATCCGCCAGAGGGGATTAAAATCAATGAGAGGAGGCAACTCAACTTTGTTGCGCAGCAGGCCGGGAGCTATTTCCTCGCCTGCGGGAGGCAAACGCATCTGATGGACGGACATTGGATCGGTTTCGAGGTGAGAGACAGCATCGAGCAGGCCGTGGCAATCATAGACGAAAACAAATTTCCGCAGGAGCAGCCCCCAGGACGGCCTTAGGGGCTACGCGAGCAAGCCAGCGCCATGGCTTGGTCGTGGAGATCAATGCAAACCCAGGGCGGCTTACCGGAAATTCGAAAGTCTGGCGTGCCCGAGCAGCTGCCTTTGCTCGCCTAGCCACCAGCGGGCAATGCTTTCGCCACTATTTCAGCTGCCCTATGCCACAAGGGCAATTCTGTACGGCTTGGTCGTTCTGGGCGCTGTCATGGCGCTGCGCGAACGGCGGCTGCAATGAGAAAGGACAACACGATGAGCGCGACGGCGATGAGTAAAGGGGCACCGTCATCGGCGGACGATTTTCTGACCGGGTTGAAGGGGCAGCGCGTGCTGGTGACGGCAGGCGCCGGCGGTATAGGCTTTGCCATTGCCGACACGTTGTCGCGGCTCGGCGCGCGCATCGTCGTTTGCGACGTCTCCGACGAGGCGCTGGCCGCTGCTCCGGACAGGATAGCGCTCGTCGCCGCGGTCAAGGCCGATGTCTCGCGCGAAGACGACGTCGACCGGCTGTTCGAGACCGCCAAGGAAAAGCTCGGCGGCCTCGACGCGCTGATCAACAATGCCGGCGTTGCCGGGCCGACCGGCGGCGTCGATGAGATCGATCCGGCGGAGTGGCGGCGCTGCATCGACATCTGCCTGACCGGCCAGTTCCTCTGCGCCCGACGTGCCGTGCCGCTGATCAAGGCGGCGGGCGGCGGCTCGATCGTCTCGATGTCGTCGGCGGCCGGCCGCTACGGCTACGCTTTCCGCACACCCTATTCGGCGGCCAAGTTTGGCGTCATCGGTTTCACGCAGAGCCTCGCCAAGGAACTCGGGCCGCACGGCATAAGGGTCAACGCCATCCTGCCCGGCATCATCGAGGGACCACGCATCGACAAGGTCATCGCCGACCGGGCCAAGCAGCTCGGTGTGTCGAATGAGGCGATGACGGAGCGCTATCTCCAGAACATCTCGCTGCGCCGCATGACCAGCCCTTATGACGTCGCCTCGATGGTCGCCTTCCTGCTGTCCAATGCGGGGATCAACATTTCCGGCCAGTCGCTCGGCGTCGACGGCAACGTCGAAACGCTTTGAGGAACCGATCATGACAAAGGTCGCAATTGTCGGCAGCGGGTTCATCGGACGGGCCTGGGCGATCAGCTTCGCCCGCGCCGGCCACGATGTGCGGATGTGGGATCAGTCGCCGGCCGCGGCGGGCGGTGCGCATGATTACGTCGCCGGCGTGCTGGGTGACCTCGCCGCGAACGATCTGCTGCGCGGACAGGCAATCGATGCCGTGCGTGGCCGCATCGCCGTCGTTGCGGAGCTGGAAGAGGCGCTGGCCGATGCGGTCCATATCCAGGAGAACACGCCCGAAAGCCTCGACGTGAAGCGCGAGGTGTTCTCTCTGATTGATGCGTTGGCCGGTCCGCAAGCGGTGATCGCCAGTTCCACCTCGGCGCTGCTGCCGTCGAAATTCACCGATCATCTGCAAGGGCGGCACCGCTGCCTGGTCGTGCATCCGATCAATCCGCCCTATCTCATTCCGGCTGCGGAAATCGTGCCGGCGCCATGGACCTCGCCCGAAACGGTCGAAAGGACCCGCGCCTTACTCGTCGCCGCAGGCCACGCGCCGCTGGTGATGAAGCACGAGCTCGACGGCTTCATCATGAACCGCCTGCAGGGCGCGCTGCTGGAGGAGGCTTTTCGCCTTGTCGCCGACGGCTATGCCAGCGTCGAGGACGTCGATATCGGCATTCGCGACGGGCTGGCGCTACGCTGGTCGTTCATGGGTCCGTTCGAGACGATCGACCTCAATGCACCGGGCGGCGTGCGCGACTATGTCGAGCGCTATCAGACGATCTATGCCAACATTTTTCCGCAGACGCTGCGCCGCGTCGACTGGGCCGGCGAGGTCATCGAGACAGTAGAGGCCGACCGCCGCAAGCGGCTGCCGCGGGAAGAGCTCGGCGAACGGCAGGTGTGGCGCGACCGCCGGCTGATGGCGCTGGCGGCGCACAAGAGAAAATCGGATCAGGAGTTCGGACGATGACGGAAACGAACCGCAAGCCCAGCGCTCAGCAGGCCAAGGGCAAGGTTATCATCACTTGTGCAGTGACGGGGGCGATCCACACGCCGACCATGTCGCCCTATCTGCCGATCACGCCGGACCAGATCGCGTCCGAGGCGATCGCGGCGGCAGAGGCGGGTGCCGCGATCCTGCACCTGCATGCCCGCGACCCTGAGACCGGCAAGCCCGACCAGACGCCGGAGGCGTTCGCGCGTTTCCTGCCGCGCGTCAAGCAAGGCACCAACGCCGCCATTAACATCACCACTGGCGGCAGCCCCTACATGAAGGTCAAGGAGCGCGTGCGCCCAGCCGCTGAGTTCAAGCCGGAAGTCGCGTCGCTCAACATGGGCTCGATCAATTTCGGGCTCTATCGCCTCGCGGACAAATACGAGACCTTCAAGTTCGACTGGGAAAAGCCGCATCTGGAAGCGACGCGCGACCTGGTCTTCCGCAATTCGTTCAAAGACATCGAATACATTCTTGCGACCTGCTACGACAACGGCACGCGCTTCGAGTTCGAGTGCTACGACATTGCCCATCTCTACAATCTCTCGCACTTTGCCGACCGTGGGCTGGTGAAGCCACCGTTCTTCGTGCAGTCGGTATTCGGGCTGCTCGGCGGCATCGGCACGCATCCTGAAGACGTCGCCCATATGAAGCGCACCGCCGACCGGCTGTTCGGCGACCAGTTCCGCTGGTCGGTGCTCGGTGCCGGCGCCAGCCAGCTTCGCATTGCCGCGCAGTCGGCGGCCCTTGGCGGCAACATCAGGGTTGGCCTGGAGGACAGCCTATGGGCCGGCAAGGGTAAGCTTGCCAAATCGAACGTCGAACAGGTGGTGCTTGCCCGCAAGATCATCGAAGGCCTCGGCATGGAGGTGGCGACGCCCGACGAGGCGCGCGAGATCCTGTCATTGAAGGGCGGCGACAAGGTCGCGTTCTGAGGCGGATCGCGAGATCTGGGCTTATGACTATGACATCGCGACTGGTGCTGCCAGCAACCGGCGCACTTTCGCCCGCGTCGACACCGGCCGGGGTGGCGCTGCGGCAGCCTGTTCGCAATAACCGGCCTTGGCATCAAAGGCGTTGCGGAACCACGCTTCGCCGGATGACGGCGGCGGCAAAAGGGGATAGAGGCGAATAAGGAAACGAGCGCTTGCTCGATTCCTAGACCATGGCGGCCACCTCGTTTCATCGCTGAGAGTTTGCCCATGCATTTCGATATTCCCACTCGCACGGAAGATTACCGCGTCCGCATTGCCGACTTCGTCGAGCGTGAGATCCTGCCGCTCGAAGCCGACAAGACGTCCTATGACGCGCATGGAAATATCGCCTTGCCGCTGCTGGAGGGGCTTCGCGCCAAGGCGCGGATGGCGGGCCTGTGGTGCCTGCAACTCAAGCCCGAAACCGGCGGCGCCGGTCTCGGCAAGATGGACATGGCGGTCTGCTACGAGGAGATGAACCGGTCGATTTTCGGACCCGTGGTGTTCAATTCGGCAGCGCCCGACGATGGCAACATGATGGTTCTGGAGGCGCTCGGCACGCCAGCGCAAAAGGAAAAATGGCTGAAGCCGATTGTCGAGGGCAAGGTGCGCTCGGCCTTTGCCATGACCGAACCGCACCCCGGCGGCGGCTCGGATCCTTCGATGATCATGACGCGTGCGGAGCGGCGCGGCGACAAATATGTCGTGACCGGCCGCAAATGGTTCATCACCGGCGCTGAGGAGGCCAGCCATTTCATTTTGATCGCGCGAACCTCGGACGACCCGCGCCATGGTCTGTCGGCCCTGATGTTCCACAAGGACCAGCCAGGCTGGCGTATCATGCGCCGCATCGAGATCATGGGCCCGGAGGAGCATGGCGGGCATTGCGAGCTGGAGTTCGATGGGCTCGAAATCCCTGTCGAAGACATGCTGGTCGGCGAGGGTAGGGGCATGAAGGTGACGCAGGTGCGGCTCGGCCCAGCGCGGCTTACCCACTGCATGCGATGGCTCGGACTGTCCAAGCGCTGCGTTGAGATCGCGCGCGCCTACGCCGCCGAGCGCTATGGTTTCGGCCAGCGCCTCGCCGACCGCGAAAGCGTCCAGCTGAAGCTCGGTGACCTCGCCATGCGCATCGAGATCGGCCGCATCCTGGTGATGAAGGCTGCGTGGGAGCTGGACCGCGGCGGCTTTGCCCGCAAGGAAGTATCGATGGCCAAGATCCAGGTCGCCAATGTGCTGCATGACGCAGCCGATGTGGCGATCCAGATCAATGGCGCGCGTGGCTATTCCAAGGACACGGTGCTCGAATGGATCTACCGCTATGCTCGCCAGGCGCGGCTGGTCGACGGTGCCGATGAGGTCCACAAGATGGTGCTGAACCGTTTCCTCAACGAGGAAGAGAGAGGCTTCTGGCGCTGGACGGTCGAAGGCGAGGCGTAAGCGACGCGCGGTGGCATCTCAGGAGGAAAAGATGGCGCAGCCGTCGAATGCGGATTTCGATCCTGCGGCATTGAAGGCTTTTCTCTCGAACCGCTTCGGCGACGCCGCCATGACGCTTGAGCGGATTGGCGGCGGACAGTCCAACCCAACCTACTTCGTCGACTATGGTGCGCATCGCATGGTGCTGCGCAAGAAGCCGGCCGGGCCGATCCTGCGCGGGGCGCATGCCGTCGACCGCGAATTCCGCGTGCTTGAAGCGCTTGCACCGACCGATGTGCCGGTGGCCGGGCCGGTGCTCTATCACGACGGCGTCGAGCCGCTCGGCACGCCCTTCTACCTGATGGAGCGGCTTGATGGTCGCGTCTTCCACGACTGTTCGCTGCCCGGCCTTTCGCCCGCGCAGCGACGCGGCATCTATTTCGGCATGGCCGAAGCGATGGCCAAATTGCATGCTGTCCGTCCCGACGAGGTCGGTCTCGGCGACTACGGCCGGCCCGGCAACTATTTCGAGCGCCAGATTGGCCGCTGGACCAGGCAGCTCAGGGAATCGCCGAGTGACAGAATTCCGGCACTCGAAGTGGTCGCCGACTGGCTGCCGCAGCACCTGCCCGCGGATGATGGGCGCGTGGCGATCGCCCATGGCGACTTCCGCCTCGGAAATCTGCTGTTCCATCCCGGCAAGCCGGAGGTGATCGGCATTCTCGATTGGGAGCTGTCGACGATCGGCCATCCGCTCGCCGATCTCGGCTTTTGCTCGATGACCTGGCATTCGACCCCGGACGAGTATGGCGGCATCCTCGGCCTCGATCATGCCGCACTCGGCATCCCGAGCCAGCGCGAATTCCTCGACCATTATTTCGCGCATGCCGTGCCCACTGCGCCCCTGGAACGCTTCCACCTGGTTTTTTCGCTGTTTCGTTTCGCGGTGATCTTCGTCGGCATCGCCGACCGGGCGCGGGCAGGCAGCGCGGCGTCGGCCGATGCCGCCGGGAAGTGGCCTCTCGCCGGCCGCTTTGCCGTGCGTGCCCAAGAGATCATCCAAGGAGCAAGGCCGTGGAGCGGCTCCTGAGGAGAGCGTTCGCGCCTGGTCCTTTCCCTATTTCGCGGCGTCAGCAATCCAGTCCGAGAGGCTTCGCGAAAAGCTTCGCGGCACCATGAGTTCGCACGCGGTCTCACCGGTGCGCAGGAAAAGCACGGGCACATGATGCAAGGACGTCAGCACGGCCCGGCCCGGGGCGGCCGCCGACGCGCGCCAGTCGACGGCGATGCATTTGGAGAGAACCCGCGCGATGTCAGCCCCAGCCATTCTGAAACGCACGCGACCTTCGTCGAGAGAAACTGAACAGCCGAGATCCGGGTCGACGGCAAGCGAAGGTGCCTGCGCGCCGTCGTCAAGAGCCAGCCAGAGACGGCGAGGGGCAACGCGGATGACAAGGAAACCCTTGTGGCGAACAGTCTCTCCAACCGAGGCAGGAAGCTTGGTGCCGAGCGACGTCGAGAGGCTCGATTCGAATTGCCCCAGCGTGCCGTCCCAGCCCTCGACCTGGATGAGCGGGCAATCGGCCACGGACAGGCTGAAATCCGGGCTAGCCATGTAGCCGCTCTCCCTGCGGATCGAGAAATACCGGCGAGACGATGCGGGCGCGCACCGTTTCGGTCTTCATCGGATAGACGGCCACGATCTCGCTTCCTTCGCTAGCGACATCGCCAGCAAGCAAGGCCAGCCCGACATAGCGACCGCGTTCAGGGCTGAAGGTGACGGAGGTCACGCGGCCGCGCCCGTGGCCGTAAGGTTTCTCACCCGGCAGGAACAGGATGGCGCCACCGCGAAGGCGTTTTCCCTCCTCGATGCATTCCAGCCCGACCAGGCGCTGCCGGTCTGGCGCCTGGAAGGCGGGGCGCCGTCGCAACACGTCGCCGACGAAGCCGGTGCGCTTGCCGGCCATGCGGCCGAGGCCAAGATCGTCGAGCGTCGTGCGCCCATCGATTTCAGGTCCGGCGACATGGCCCTTTTCGACGCGCAGCGCACCGAGCGCCTCGACGCCATAAGGCTTCAGATCGAACGGCCTGCCAGCTTCGAGCAGGCGGCTCCAGAGCTGTTCACCGGCGGTTGCGCCGACATAGATTTCGTAGGCGCGCTCGCCGGAATAACTGAGACGCAGGATGCGGAGCGCACGGCCTCGCCATTCGCTTTCGAGCAACCCCATATGCGCAAGTGCCGCGTCGGAAACGTCGAGAGCGGGAAACGCCGCACTCAGAATTGCGCGGCTTTTCGGTCCGGCAACCGACATCGCCGCCCATTCATCGCTCACCGAGGTCACGGCTACGCGCAAATCCGGCCAGGCCGTGTCGAGCAGGAATTCGAGACGCGACAGCACATCGGCGGCCTTGGCGGTCGAGGTGGTCATGAAGAACCGGTTCTCCGCCAGCCGCGTCGTGGTGCCGTCGTCGAAGACGATGCCGTCGTCGCGCAGCATGACGCCGTAGCGGGCGCGGCCGACCGGCAGTTTGGCAAAGCCGTTGGCGTAGACGCGATCCAGGAAAATCGCGGCATCCGGGCCTTGGACGTCGATCTTGCCGAGGGTGGAAATGTCCATCAGGCTCGCGGCCTGGCGCGCATTCCGCATTTCGGCGACGTAGGCTTCGTTCACGTCACGTCCGGACTGCTTATAGAAATAGGGCCGCATCCAGAGCCCGACCTCCAGCATCTCGGCGCCGTTCGTCATGTGCCAATCGTGCATCGGCGTGCGGCGGATCGGCTTGAAATGATGACCGATGGCGCGTCCGGCAAGCGTACCGATGGCGACCGGCGTGTAGGGCGGGCGAAAGGTCGTGGCGCCGGTCTCGGGGATCGTTGCGTTGCGCAGGGTGGCCATCGCGGCAAGCGCCGGAAAATTGCTTGTCTTGCCCTGGTCGGTGCCCATGCCGAGGGTGGTGTAGCGCTTCAGGTGCTCGACCGATTCATAGCCCTCGCGATGGGCGAGCTCGATATCCCCGGTCGTCACGTCCATCTGGAAATCGACGAAGGCCTTTCCACGCCCAGCGGGCAGGACCTCGCGAAGCTGGGCTGCGGCGGTCTCGCCAAGATCGAGTTTCGATGGAGTGGGCGCCGGTCCCGACTTGCCGCAAAACGATGCCGCCTGGGTGCCGGCGCGGTGACCGTCCTCGATGGCACCGGCGGTCGAATAAGCTCCCATCATCGAGCCGGCGCCGAACCGGTCCGCCGCAAACGCGCCCGGCACGAAGCCGCCGATGTCGTCGCGGTAGGCAGGTTTGATGCCCAGGTGCGAGGTGAGATGCACGGTTGGCGACCAGCCACCGGACACGCAGACCAGGTCGCAGGCGGCCTCGGATTGGCCGTCCGGCCCGTTGAGCGTTGCACGCCTGACGGCATGGCCGCCGCGCAGGTCGACGATGTGCGTTGCGGCCCGCACAACCACGCCGAACTGTGCGGCCTCCGCGACAAGTGCTGCGGGAAGTGATGCGCGCAGATCGGCAACCGTCACCTCTGCGCCGGCTGCGGCAAGGTCGAAGGCGGTGCGCCAGGCGCCGTCATTGCTGGTGGCGACGATGATTTTTTTGCCGGGCAGGACGGCGAAACGGTTGAGATAGGTCCGGGCGGCCGAGGCAAGCATGACGCCGGGCCGGTCGTTGTTCGAGAATACCATTGGTCGCTCGATGGCGCCGGTGGCGAAAACGATCGAGCGGGCGCGAAGCATGGTGAACGTCTGCCGCGCCTCGCCGACCGGCTGGCGATTGGTTGGGTCGCGTTGCTCGACCAGTCCGATGACATTGCCGTCATAGATACCGAAAGCGGTCGTCCGCTTCATCAAGGCGACGGTTTCGGAGCTCTCCAGCTCGGCTTCGGTCTGTCTCAACCATGCGGCCGCCGCGCTGTCGGACGGTTCCGCCAGGAGTTGGCCGCCGAGCAGGAAATCCTGCTCGATCAGCGCGACCCGCGCGCCGGCGGCCGCGGCAGCACGCGCCGCCGACAATCCCGCCGGACCGCCGCCGATGATCGCGACATCGGCAAACGCATGACGAACCTCGTAACGGTCGGGGTCAGGGTCGGTGCCGGCTCTGCCCAGCCCGGCCGCCTTGCGGATAAAATGCTCGTAGAACATCCAGGCACGGCGCGTCGGGCCCATGAAGGTCTTGTAGTAGAAGCCGGCCGAAAGGAACGGCGCCAGCAGGCCGTTGGCGCTTTGCACGTCAAAGGCAAGCGAGGGCCAGCGGTTCTGGCTCTCCGCGACCATGCCGTCTGCGAGTTCGAGTGTCGTCGCCGGCAGGTTCGGCTCGCGCCTGCCTGCGATTCCGAGCGTAACCAGCGCGTTCGGCTCCTCGGGCCCGGCGGAAAAGATGCCGCGCGGACGATGATATTTGAAGCTGCGCCCAACCAGGGTGACGCCGTTGGCGAGCAGCGCGGACGCGAGCGTGTCGCCGCGATATCCAGCCAGCTTGCGGCCGTCGAAGGTAAAATCGACCGGCTGCTCGCGGTCGATACGGCCACCCATCGACAGCCGCTTGTGGTTCGAACTCATGCCGGTGGTTTCCTGGCTGGTGATTTCCTGGCCGACAATTTCCGGGCGAGGTCGACGGATGCGATGGCGTGGTTGCGCGTGTCGCGTTCGACCACCAGCCATTGGCGGCAGCCGATCACGTGCTGCCAGAATTCGCGGTGCAGGCCCGCCGGATTTGTCCTGACATACACGTAACGGTACCAGGCCTCCGGATCGGGATCGTCGTGGGCCGGACGCGTGACGGAAGCATCGCCGCCGTAGCGGAACTCGTCATGGTCGCGCGGACCGCAGCAGGGGCATTCGATGCGCAGCATTGTCTTGCGCCTCCTATTGCAGCCAGGCGGAGGGGCCGGCGCCAGCCTCATCGAGCGTGTGGCCGGTGCGGAAACGATCGAGCCCGTAGGCCGCGATCAAGGGGTGCGGCTTGCCGGTGGCGATCGTGTGCGCGAAACACCAGCCGGAAGCCGGCGTCGCCTTGAAGCCGCCATAGCACCAGCCGCCGTTGAGATAGAGGCCCCCGATCGGCGTCGGGCAGATGATCGGGCTGGCATCGGGGGTCATGTCCATGACGCCGCCCCAATGGCGCAGCAGACGGACGCGCGAAATGCAAGGCATCAGCGCAATCGCCGCCTCCGCCACTTCGCGCACGACGCCGAGATTGCCGCGCTGAGCGTAGGAATTGTAGCCGTCGAGATTGCCGCCGAAGACCAGCCCGCCCTTGTCCGACTGGCTGACGTAGAAATGGTCGGCGCCATAGGCGACGACTTGGTCTACCAACGGCTTCAGCGGTTCGGTGACAAAGGCCTGCAGGACGTGGCTTTCGATCGGCAGTTCAAGGCCGGCCTTGGCACCGAGCACGGAGGTATGACCGGCAACAGCGAGGCCGACCTTGCCGGCGCCGATCCGGCCTTTCGTCGTTTCGACGCCGACGATACTGTCGCCGTCGCGGAGGAAGCCGGTCACCTCGCAGTTCTGGATGATGTCGACGCCATGGCCGTCGGCGGCGCGCGCATAGCCCCAGGCGACGGCGTCGTGGCGCGCCGTGCCCGCCCGGCCCTGGAAGATAGCGCCATGCATCGGAAAGCGGGCGGTGTCGGAAAAGTCGAGATAGGGCACCAGACGTCGCACCTCGTCGCGGTCGAGGATATCGGCATCGATGCCGTTCAGCCGCATGATGTTGGCGCGGTGGCTAAAGCTATCGAGCTGGTCGGCCGAATGCGCCGTGACGAGCTGGCCGCGCTGCGAGAACATGACGTTGAAATTCAGCGCCCGCGACATGTTCTCCCAGAGCTTCATCGAGAATTCGTAGAACTGGGTGTTGCCGTCGAGCAGGTAGTTGGAGCGGATGACGGTGGTGTTGCGGCCGACATTGCCGCCGCCGATATAGCCCTTTTCGAGAACAACGACATTGCGGATGCCGTGGTTCTCGGCGAGGTAGAACGCGGTAGCGAGGCCGTGTCCACCGCCGCCGATGACAATCACATCGTAGGACGGTTTTGGCTCCGCTGCCCGCCAGGCGCGTTGCCAGTTCTTCTGGCCTGACAGCGCGTTGCGGAAAATCGAGAATGCCGAGTAGCGCGCCATGCGTGCGGGCCTATCGAACGATCGGGCCGGCCGGCGTGCGGGTAAGCACTTCGGCACCCGCATCGGTCAGAAGCACCGTGTTGGAAACGAAGTCATCACCGCGACCGGTGCCCATCAGCCACGACAGGATGTGGAAGCTCATCCCGGTCTCGATCTCGAGATCGGAATCGTGCCTCAAGCCGGTCACCGAGTTGCCGCCGGTCCATGATGGCGGCTGCCCGACGCCGACGAGGTAGCCGCAGTGATGGCGGCGATAGTGAGAAAGACCGGCCTCATCGGCGACGGCTTGCCAGGCGGCGTAGAGGTCGCGCGCTCTGGCGCCGGGCCGCAGCGCCTCGACGACCGCGTTGAAGGCCTTGGCGGTCACTTCCGCCATCGCGGCATCTTCGTCGCTGATGTGGCCGATGCGAACGAGCCGGCCGAGCGGCGCGTGATAACGCGCGATGCAGCCGGACAGTTCGACGAAGACCGGCTCGCCCTTGCGATAGATCCCGTCACCCCAGGTCGTATGCTCTTCGCCCAGGCGCGCGGCCGGGCGGATGAACGGGCCGAAGCCCGGAGCATGACCGCCGGCGCGGATCATCGCCGCAACGCATTGGGCCGCGACCTCCGGTTCGGAGGCGCCGTCCGAGATCGCCGCGATCGCGGCGCCGGCGGCAGCGTCAGTCACTTGTGCCGCCTGACGCATCAGCGCCTGTTCCTCGGCGCTCTTCACCCGCCGCATTTTGTCGACCAGACCGGAGACATCGCTCCATCTGGCATCAGCCTGCGTTTGGAGTGCGATGGCAAGCCCATGGCTTAGGCCAGCCGTCCAGTATTCGAGGCCGATCCGCTCGCCGGACAGGCCGAGCTCCGCAAGCACGCGCGCGGCAAGATCGGCCGCCGTTTCGCTGTCGGAATGGCCGCGGAATTCCGCTGCGGTCACCTGTTTCTCGATCGTCACCTTTTCCATCGAGCGGGTGATCAGAACAGGTTTTCCTTCGAGCGGGACGATCAGCAGGTGAGGGGCAAAATAACCCCAGTGATCGAGCCCTGTGAGGTAGAAGACGTTCTCCGGCGACGCAAAGACCGCCGCGTCGAGCTCACGCTCGGCCAGCGCCGTGCGGACCTTGGCAAGGCGGCCGGCGATTTCGGCTTCGGAAAACGGATTACGGTCCATCAGGCGTCCTCGTGCTGGGTGCCGGTTTCGTTGCCGGCATGATCTTTCGTCAGTTCCGGGTTCCCGTCCTCATGGTCAGTCGATGACGATGAGTTCGCGCGCCACATCGCAGAGGCGTTCGCCGCCGCGATCCGTGACAACGAAGGATTCCGAGATGGCGATGCCGAAATCGTCGAGCCAAACGCCGGCCATGAAATGGAAGCACATCCCGGACTGCATCTGGGTGGTGTCGCCGGGACGGAGACTTGCGGTGCGCTCGCCCCAATCGGGCGGGTAGGCGAGCCCGACCGGATAGCCGACGCGGCTTTCCTTCTTCAGCCCGTTCCTCCGCAGGACCGCCTGCCAGGCGGCTTCCACCTCTTCGGCGGTGGTGCCGGGGCGCGCCTTCTCAAGGCCGGCGTCGACGCCCTCGACGATCGCCTTAGCCATGTCGAGGATGGCTTGCGGCGGCTTGCCGAAATGCACGGTCCGCGTCAGCGCCGCATGATAGCGCCGCCGCACCCCGGCGATCTCCAGAATGGCGAGGCCGCTGTCCGGCAACGGCGCATCGGACCACGTCAGATGCGGCGTGCTGGTGCCCTCGCCGACGGGCATCAGCGGACAGATTGCAGCATAGTCGCCGCCCGCTCCGGGCACGCCCATGATCTGCGCGTGATAGATTTCCGCAATGACGTGGTTCTGAGGCACGCCAGGTCGCATCTTTTCGATGGCGCGGTTCATGGCGTGCGTGCAGATCGCACCGGCCTCGCGGATCAGCACCAGCTCGGCTTCGGATTTGACCAGTCGCGCCCAGTTGACGAGATCATGGTTGTTGGCGAAGTGCGCGTCAGGCAGCCCGCTGACGAGATGGGCGTGGCAGCGCGCGGTGTAATAATGCGCGTCCATCTCGACGCCGATGCGGGCCTTTCCCCAGCCACGCGATCGGATCAGCTGGGCGAGTTCGTCATAGGGGTGTTCGACGGGCTGCTGCACCAGCCGTTCCGAGAACGGCACGATGTTTTTCTCCGGCAGGCCGGTGGTCAGGCGTGCGCTCCTGGCGTCCTGCGCCCTGCCGAACCAGATCGGCCGGTCCTCTTCCAGATGGACGAGGACGCACTGCGGAACGTAGAACGACCATCCGTTATAACCGGTCAGCCAGCACATATTGGCGGGATCCTGACAGACGATGAGGTCGAAGCCGGCCTTCTCCATGCGTCTCTTCACGCCAGCTAGGCGCTGCGTATATTCCGCTTGCGTGAATGTCCCGAAACCGCTCGCGCTCGCCACCGAAATCCTGCCTTTACGGATGCGCTGTTTTGCCCTTTTCACACGGGCAACTTGCCTAAATTGTGCACAACTAGACAATAATTTGTCGTTTGACTGCGAATTATCGCCGAATTTCTAACGTTTTTATATCTTCACTTGCGCAATGTCTAGGGCAGTTGTATACGTCTTATCAGGCGGGTGTCGACCTCGAAGAAGGCTGCGCCCTGGGAACCATTCATCAGTTGTTCAATGGGAGAAAAGCATGTTCAAATCATCGATATCGCGCCGGATGGTCGTCAAAGCCGCCGCCTGCCTCGCGCTCGCCGCCACGTCGTTGGCGTCGTTGCCCGCTCATGCGGAAACCACTCTCGAACGGGCCAAGAAGGACGGCTACATTCGCGTCGGCTTCGCCAACGAGGCGCCGTTCGGTTTCGCCACGCCTGACGGCAAGCTGACCGGTGAGGCGCCGGAAGTCGCCAAGGCGGTGCTCGCCAAGATGGGTATCGCGCAGGTCGACGGCGTGCTCACCGAATTCGGTTCGCTCATTCCGGGTCTCAAGGCCGGCCGCTTCGACATCATCGCCGCTGGCATGTTCATCAATCCGAAGCGCTGCGCCGAGATCAATTTCTCCGAGCCGTCCTACGGCATCGGTCAGGCCATGCTGGTGGCAAAAGGCAATCCGAAGGGCGTGAAGGATTATTCCAGCATCAAGGACAATCCGGATCTCAAGCTCGCCGTGATGGCCGGCGCCGTCGAGGGCGGCTATGCCAAGGACGCCGGCGTCGCCGCAGGGCAGATTGTCGCTTTGCCCGACCAGTCCAGCCTTGTGGCCGCTGTTCAGGCTGGCCGCGCGGACGCTGCCGCACTGACCGCCCTTTCGATCGCCGACATGGCCAAGAAGGCCGACGGCGTCGAATCGACCAAGCCGTTCGGCGAGGTTGCCGGCAAGTCGGTGAAAGGCCATGGCGGCTTCGGCTTCCGCAAGGAAGATACCGATCTGCAGGAGGCGTTCAACGCCGAGCTGAAGACGTTCCTCGGTTCACCGGAGCACATCGCGCTGGTCGAGCCGCTCGGCTTCGGCAAGGACTATCTCCCCAACAAGACCACCGCGCAGCTTTGCGCGGGCGAGTAGGTTCCCAACTGCTGGCGGCGCGAAAGCGCCGCCCTTTTTTTCTAGGGGAATCGCATGGGAATCCGTACCCTTGTCACCCTGCTGATCGTCGCGCTTGGCGTGATCGCCGCCTTGGCTACGCAGGAAGCCTATAGCCTGTTTCTACCGGGGCTGCTGCAAGGCGCGGTCCTGACGATCGAGATCGCCATCCTCGGCAGCCTGCTGGCAATTGTCATGGGTGTGCTGGCAGCGCTGGCGCGGATGTACGGCCCGGCGCCGCTCAAATGGCTGGCCACGGTCTATGTCGAGATCTTCCGCGGCACGTCGGCGCTGGTGCAATTGTTCTGGTTGTTTTTCGTGCTGCCGCAATTCGGTGTCACCCTCAACGCATTTCTGGTTGCCGTTCTGGCGCTCGGCCTGAACGTTGGTGCTTACGGATCGGAAGTCGTGCGCGGCGCGATCCAGTCCGTCGCTCGCGCACAGTGGGAGGCGTGTACTGCGCTGAACATGAGCCGCCCTCAGATGCTGCGCCGGATCATACTGCCACAGGCTTTCGTCGCCATGATCCCACCTTGGGGCAATTTGTTCATCGAGCTTTTGAAATCGACGGCGCTGGTCTCGCTGATCACGCTCTCGGACCTCGCCTTCAAGGCGCAGCAGATGAACCAGAACACGTTCAAGACCATTCCGATTTTCACCCTCGTCCTGCTGATGTATTTGGCAATGTCGCTGGTTGTGACCATCGGCATGCGGCTTCTCGAAAGGCGAGCTTCGCTTGGGCTGGCGCGGGGGAAGGCAGCATGATCTGGGATTGGGCATTTGCTTTTGAAATCCTGCCGGTGCTCGCCCGCGCCGCCATCGTCTCCATCGAAGCGACGCTGATCGGCTTTGCGCTTGCCGCCTCGCTTGGCCTGGTGCTGGCGGTCGTCCGCATTGCCGTGCCTTGGACCGGCTGGACGATTTCGGTGCTGGTCGAGCTGATCCGTTCTACCCCGCTGCTGATCCAGATATTCTTTCTCTATTTCGTCTTTCCGAAATTCGGTGTCGTGCTCGACGCCTTCACCGCCGGGGTGCTTGCCATCGGCATCCACTATGCCGCCTATTGCTCCGAGGTCTATCGCGCCGGTTTCGACAACATCCATCGCGGCCAATGGGAAGCCTCGATCGCGCTCAACCTGTCGTCCTGGACGACGTTCCGCGACATCATCATCCCGCAGGCGATTCCGCCGATCGTTCCGGCGCTCGGCAACTATCTGGTCGCCTTGTTCAAGGAGACGCCATTGCTTTCCGCGATCGCCGTGATGGAACTGATGCAGACCGCCAAGATCATCGGCTCCGATACCTTCCGCTACACCGAGCCGATGACGCTGGTCGGCCTGTTCTTCCTTGCCATGAGCCTGGTTTCGGCCGTGCTCATCCGTTCCCTGGAACGCCTGCTCAACCGGAGGACCATGCGATGACGGAACAACCGATGGTCCGCTTCGACAATGTTTCGAAGCGCTACGGCGCGCTGACCGTTCTCGACGGGCTCAACCTGGAAATTGCACGCGGCGAGAAGGTCTCCATCATCGGCCCGTCGGGTTCCGGCAAGACCACGGTGCTGCGCATGCTGATGACGCTGGAGACGATCAATGACGGCGTCATCTGGGTCGAAGGTCAGCCGCTCACCCACATGGAGAGGAACGGCAAGCTTGTTCCCGCCGATCTCGCACATATCCGCAAGATCCGCGCCAAGATCGGCATGGTGTTCCAATCCTTCAACCTGTTCCCGCACATGACGGCGATGCAGAACTGCATCGAGGCCCCGATAACCGTGCTCGGCATGAAGCGGGCCGATGCCGAGGCGCGTGCGGCCGAACTGCTCGACATGGTCGGCTTGTCGGAGAAGAAGGACCACTATCCCTCGCAGCTTTCCGGCGGCCAGCAGCAGCGTGTCGCCATCGCCCGCGCTTGCGCCATGCGGCCCAAGATCATGCTGTTCGACGAAGTGACCTCGGCTCTCGACCCCGAGCTCGTCGGCGAAGTGCTTGAAGTTATCCGAAAACTCGGTAGGGAACATGACCTCACCATGCTGATGGTCACCCACCAGATGGGATTTGCCAAGGAGTTCTCCGATCGCGTCTGCTTCTTCCATGCGGGCAAGATCTGCGAGCAGGGGCCGCCAGCCGAGTTGTTCGGCGCCCCCAAGAACGAGCGGACACGGCAGTTCCTGCACGCTGTCCTGGAGGCTGGATGACGCTTGAGACAGATGCCACGCCCATAGCCGTGACTGCCGCGCCGACGCGCCCGCTCTCGGCGCGGGAGCGGTTCGAGCGTATCTACCGGATACTGCGCGACCGCATCTGCCTGCTCGACTACGCGCCGGGTAGCCATCTCTCCGAGGAAGAACTTGCCCAGGAATTCCAGATCAGCCGCACGCCGGTTCGGCGTGTCCTGGCGCGCCTCGAATCCGAGGGGCTGGTTCAGTCAGTCCATGGCGTCGGCACGATCGTCACCGACGTCGACATCGAGGAATTGCAGCAGGTCTATCACTTGCGCCTGGAACTGGCGCTCCTCGTCGGCAAGCTTTCACCGATCCCGCGCACGGCGGACGACCTCGACCGGATCCGGGCGCTCATCGCGCGCTGCGATTCCGATGTGCTCAATCCCGACCAGCGCGCTTTCCTGCGCCTCAACATGGATTTTTTCTATGAGCTCACGGCGATGACCGGTAACCAGCCGCTGCGTGAGATCAGTGAGCGCCTGTATTTTCAAGTCGCGCGCGTCGTGCTGAAGTTGATGCCGCAGTTGGGCCTTGTCGAGGAGTTCACTGCGTTCCGTCGCGAAATGGAAGAGGTCCTTGCCGCCGCCGAAATCGGCGACTGGGAGTCCATCGGGCACATAAGACGCGCTCATATCTCAATGAGCTTTCGCCGCATGATGCGTCATGCAGGCGAGGCCAACATCGCCACGTAGGGCTACGCGAGGTCGCGCGCTAGATCGGTTCATCGTTCCAGGGAAACGCCGAACCGCTCTTTGTTTTTGCGCAATTCCGGACGGAAAACCGTTTCACACTTTTCCTAGAATTGCTCTAGTTGCCGTTTGATCCGGCGAACGCCGGATCACGACCGGTGGGCAGCGCTTCGTCGGCTGGCAACCAGCTTCAGCCAAGGCGCCAAATGGAAGGCGCTCATCAGCAAGTACATGATGACCATTCCGCTCAGCGGCGAGGCATCTTCCGCAGCCGTGCAGACCATGTCCGCATCACCGGTAACGGCCGTCAGCAGCGCCATGATTGCGAAGGTTGGCGCGGCGGCCAGGGACAGCCAGTCGGCCGCGCCGCGGGCGGCGACGTTGTCGCTTGGGAAAGCGGCAGATCCGCTGCGTGCGGGCGGCGTCTTCAGCGCGTGGTCGGGGTGGAGTGTCATCGAGACGTCAGCCCTGGCCGTACTCGTCGTGGCGCCGCCACCAGACGCCCTTCTCGTTGCGCCCTCGAGGCGCGCGGTCGAGCCACTGATACATGCCCCAGAGGCCGTCCAATCCGCGCGCATAGGTGGAATAGGCGTGGTAGACGACGCCGTCCTCGAGCACGAACGTGCTCATGCCCGGCCTCTCGCGCGTGTAGGTGGCCGTGTCTGTTCCGCTCATCGCAGCGAACGTCGTGGAGCCGTCGGCAGTCGTGCGCGAGGGTATCTCGGCGAGAGGCGTCTCGCGCACATAGTTGTATTCGATGCCCTCCTCGCGTTGCTGCTCCTCGGTGAACGAGACGTCGAAGTCGAAATTGAAGTCGCTGCCGTGCGAGGACGCCCAAGGGAAAGTCCATCCCATCCGCCGCTTGTACGCCTGCAGTTTCGCCAACGGCGCCCGCGATACCGCCGAAAGCGTGACGTCGTGGTTGGCGAGGTGGACGACGAAGCCGTCGAACCCGTCCGCGATCGCCGAGCAGGCCGGACACCCCGCCGTGTAGTCGGGCCCGAACATGAAATGGTAGACGAGGAGCTGCGAGCGCCCTCTGAAAAGGTCCGCCAGTGAGGCGCTGCCTTCGTCGGTCTCAAATCGGTAGTCTTTGTCGATCCGAACCCAAGGCAGCTCTTGCCGCCGCTGCGCCAGCTCGTCACTTTGCCGCGTGAGCTCCTTCTCCGCATCGAGCAGATCAAGCCGCGCTGCCAGCCACTGCTCACGTGTTCCGGTCTTGTGTGTCGGCATCGTTCTTCTCCTCTGTATCCTGCGTCGTTCGCACCGTTTTCCATGCGGCGCGCTGGCTGTTGGTCTTGAGATAGATTAGGACCGGATATCGAATGGTGAGAGTTACAAGTGTGACGGGATTCCGATGGACTCGCTGATCACCGCTGCGGCGCGCGCCCTCGCGACGGGTGATCCCCTCGGCGCATTGAAGCGGGTCGCCCTGCGTGACGATGCGCCTGCGCTCGCGCTGCGCGGCATTGCGATGGCGCAGCTCGGCGATTTCGTTCGAGCAAAGGCTCTCCTCAAAAGTGCTGCGCGCGCCTTCGGCCCGAAAGAGGCCGTGGCCCGCGCGAGGTGCGTCGTCGCCGAAGCCGAGATCGCACTCGTCTCGCGCGACCTGGGCTGGCCGGCGAAGGCACTCGACGCCGCGCGGTCGACGCTTGAAAAGCACGGCGACCACGTCAATGCCGCGCATGCGCTCAATCTCGAGGTCCGGCGCCTGCTCCTGATCGGACGGCTCGACGAGGCCGAGCGCAGGCTCGCCGGGTTCGACCCCACACCGTTCCCACCCGCGTCGAGGGCCGCCCACGAGATGGTGGTTGCGGGAATCGCGATCCGACGCCTCCAGACCAGGGCGGCGCGCGCTGCGCTCGCTCGCGCCGAGCATGCAGCGCGCGAGGCGGATATCCCGGCACTAACGGCAGAGGTCGAAGGCACATCCCTCGTGATGAACACGCCCGCGGCGCGCCTGATCGCGCGTGGCGAGGAGCGCCCGCTTCTGCTTGAAGAGGTCGAAGCGCTGCTGGCGTCGGAGGCGCTCGTCGTGGACGCGTGCCGCAATGTCGTGCGGGGCGCCGGCATGATCGTCTCGCTCGCGACGCGCCCGGTCTTGTTCGCGCTTGCGCGCACGCTGGGCGAAGCCTGGCCCGCAGACGTGCCGAGGAGCACGCTCGTCGCCCGCGCCTTCGGCGGCAAGCACGCCGATGAATCGCATCGCGCCCGGTTGCGAGTCGAAATCGGGCGGCTTCGCGTGGAACTGCGGTCGCTGGCGGATTTGAGCGCGACCAAGCGAGGCTTTGCGCTTAAGCCGCGTCGCGCCCCCGAGATCGTCGTGTTGGCGCCGCCCGTCGAAGAGCAGCATGCGGGGATGCTCGCCTTTCTCGCGGACGGCGAGTCGTGGTCGAGCTCGGCGCTGGCGATTGCGCTCGGAGCCAGCTCGCGCACCGTGCAGCGATCGCTCGAGCAGCTTGCTGCAGCAGGCAAGGTGCAGTCGTTCGGCCGCGGGCGAGCGCGCCGTTGGATGACCCCACCGGTGCCGGGATTCCCGACAATCTTGTTACTCCCCGGTTCACTGTCGGGCTACTAGGATAGAAGCATGGAACGATCTGCAGCCGAAATCCTCCGTGAATATGGACCCTTCCCGGGTGTCGACCAGGTGGCTGGGGTTACGTTCGACGGTCAGCACGTCTGGTTTGCGTCGGGAGACAGGCTGAACGCCTTCGATCCCGCGAGCGGCGAGGCGGTACGCTCGATCGACGTCGCCGCCCACGCAGGAACGGCCTTCGACGGTCAGCACCTGTTCCAGATCGCCGAAGACCGCATCCAGAAGATCGATCCGAAGACCGGCCAGGTGCTGGCCACGATCCCGGCGCCTGGTGGCGGCGGCGACTCGGGGCTCGCCTGGGCCGAAGGGACACTTTGGGTGGGGCAGAATCGCGGTCGCAAAATCCATCAGATCGATCCCCAGACAGGGGCAGTTCTTCGCACAATCGATTCAAACCGTATCGTCACAGGGGTCACCTGGATCGACGGCGAACTCTGGCACGGCACCTGGGAAGGTGACGAGAGCGACATCAGGCGGATAGATCCTGAGACGGGAAAGGTCCTGGAGAAGCTTGATATGCCGCCTGGAACAGGCGTGTCAGGGCTCGAATCCGATGGCGGCGATCAGTTTTTCTGCGGCGGTGGAAACAGCGGCAAGGTGAGAGCCGTCCGCCGGCCCAGGCGAGGCTCCGGCTCCTAAATCCCGATCGACTCAGTGAGCAGAGTGACCGAAGCGGCCCTCGCGGGCGAGCTTCGACGAACCGTCTGCTGGGACCGCCAGCAGGTCGGTTGGCCATCGACATGGCGGACTGGATCGCGGGAGCCCTTGCCCGCCGATTGCATGTCACCGCGCCTCTGCTTTTCATCGCGGTTTCGCCGTTCCGCGGCCGTCCTCCGGCTCGCCAAATCAAAACAGTATACATTATAGACTTAAAATATCTTGCCAGGTGATCCAGCCTATGCTCCACTTGGGCCGGGAACATGGCTGACAGGTCAAATTCAGCCGACATATGGCTGCACTTCAAACGGGATGACCGCGAGAGCACAGCCGCAACCATATACGAAATCTTCGCATGGGAAGGCGTGGATGGCGGAAGCGATAGAGTTCAAACGGGTTGGCGAGGGCAATCTGCGTGCCCAGGTCTATCAGCAGGTCCGCTTGACGATACAGCGCGGCGAACTGGCGCCTGGCCAGAAGCTCGTCGATGTCGATATCGCCACCCAACTCGGCATCTCCAGAATGCCTGTCCGCGACGCGTTGATGCAGTTGGTGCATGAAGGCTATCTCGTCGGCACGACACGCGGCTTCACACTGCCTACGCTTACCGCGACGGATGTCGCTGACATCTTCGAGGTCCGCCGCCTGCTCGAACCGCGGGCCGCAGCGCACGCCGCACGCACACTTGACGCCGCTGGCCTCAAGACGCTGGCAGCCGCGCTTCAGGAGGCAGAGGCAGCCGCCGCCGCCGGCGATGCCGCCCTCTTTTTCCAGGCCAATTCGGCATTCAGGAGTTGCTGGCTCGGCGCTGTCGAGAACGATCGCCTTTCCCAAACGATTGCCCGCTTCGCCGACCACGTGCTCGTCGTCCGGTTGAAGACGCTGTCGCACCAGCCGACGCAGGCCGTCATCGTGGCCGGCATGCGCGCAATCTACAAGGCGTTCGCCAAGCGCGACGCCGTCGCGGCTTACGACCGCATGACCCACTTCATTCAGAACGCCGAGGAGCGTTTCATGAAGCTGAGCCCGCCGTTGCAACAGTTCGACGACGAAGCTGCGAGCATTCCGCGCCAGGGAAAATCATGATCAGAAAGCAGCATCCGCTGAAAGGGCCGAACAGATTCAAGCTCGGCGTCTTTTCGATGAATGCCGATGGCGGCCTGGCAATGACCACCGTTCCCGAGCGCTGGCGCGCCCGCTGGGAAGACAACCTCAATTCTGCCTGCATCGCCGATCGGGCCGGCCTGGAGTTTCTGCTGCCGATCGCGCGTTGGCGCGGCTTCGGCGGTCTGACGCATGTGCGGGAGTGGTCGTTCGAGACTTTCACCTGGGCGGCGGGTCTCGCCGTCGCCACGGAGAACATCGGCCTGTTCATGACCGTGCATGTGCCGCTGGTTCATCCGCTGCAGGCTGCAAAAGCGCTGGCGACGGTCGACCACATCTCTAACGGGCGTGCCGGCTTGAACATTGTCTGCGGCTGGAACCCGGACGAGTTCGCCATGTTCGGGCAGACGGTCGGGGACCGGACCTACGATCAGGCCGAAGAATGGATCAACATCATCGAGCGTGCCTACCAGTCCAGGGAGCCGTTCGACTTTGGCGGCGAATTCTATGATCTGAAGGGGGTCGTCAGCCGTCCGCCAAGCCTGCAGGCGCCGCGCCCGGTGACCATGAACGCCGCTTTCGGCGCGCCGGGGCGCAACTATGCGGCGCGCCACTGCGACTACCTCTTTTCTACTTTTTCCGAAATTGCCGATGGCCGCGCGCATGTGGTCGACATCACCAACCGGGCGGCTGAAGTCGGACGCGAGGTCGGCGTCTACACGGTTTGCCATGTCGTCTGCCGGGAGACCCAGCAGGAAGCCGAGGATTATTACCGGCACTACGCGCTTGAATGCGCGGACGAGGGCGCGGTCGACGAGCATATGCGCAAGAAGAAGGAATTCGCGAACTCGCATGACGCAAAAGCCTTCACCGAATATCGGCAAAGGTTCGCCGGCGGTGCTGGAACGTTCCCGCTCATCGGCACACCGGAAAAGATCGTCGACGATCTCACTAAGATCATGGACCAGGGATATTCCGGCGCCGCCCTCACATTCGTCAACTACACCTACGAATTGCCCTTCTTCTGTGACCGCGTGCTGCCGCTGATGCGCCAGGCCGGGCTTCGCGTAAATTGATGCCGGCGGCCGCCATTCCGACGCCATGGGTGCATGGGCACGACGCCATCAATCCGCGCGCCTTCAAGCAGGCAATGCGGGCCGTGGCGGGCTCGGTCGCCATCCTCGCGGCGGAGCATGACGAGATCGGCTTTTGCGGCATCACGGCGACAGCCGTCTGCTCATTCAGCGCCGAGCCGCCTTCGCTGCTGGCCTGCGTCAACCGCGGCAGCACCTTTGCCTCGGCCATTCGCGAAGGCGTGCCCTTTTCCGTCAATCTTCCGGCCGGCGACCAGGAGAATGTTGCGCGTGCCTTTGGCGGCATGACCAAAGCCAAGGGCGTGGCGCGGTTCTCGTCCGGATCATGGGTGCGCGGCGGAACCGGCGCGCCCTTGCTTGTCGGCGCGCGGGCAATGTTCGAGTGCCGGGTAGCCGAAATCATCGTTCGGGCATCGCACATGATCGTCATCGGCATCGTCTCGGGGGTGGCGCTGGATCGCGCTGACCGATCGCCGGTCTTCTACGCGCATGGACGGTTCCTGACGGTAGGAGATGAGGCCAACTAGATGCCGTTCGCGCAGCGGAGCAGCGATCGCAATTTCAGATCGGCCCGATCGCGGGCCCAACATAAGCGAAGTGATCTATCAGAGGGAGTACGGCAATGCGCATTTGGAAGTCCCTTGTTCTGGCTGCACTCATGTCGGGTGTGGCGGGTCTCGCCACGGCCGAAGAAGTTGTCCTCAACGCCGTGCATTTTACGCCTACGCAGAACGGCTACGCACAGAGTTTCCTAAAATTCGTTCAGAAGGTGAACGAAAAAGGCAAGGGCGTGGTTCAGATCAATGTGCGTGGCGGGCCGGAGGTCGTTCCGCCGATTCAGCAGGGTGCGGCGCTCAAGAGCGGCCTGATCGACGTGATCGACACGCCGGCAGGTCAGTTCCTGGAGCTCGTTCCCGAAGGCGAGGTTTTCTCTGCATCGACGAAGACGCCCTGGGAGGTTCGCGAGAATGGCGGCTGGGATTTCATCAGCGGAATTTTCGAGAAGAAGGCCAATGCCCATCTGCTGGCCCACGTCGACGCGGGCTCGGGTTTCAACATCTTCACCATCGACGAACCAAAGCTCAATGATGAAGGCAGCATCGACTGGAGCAGCCTGAAGATACGTTCGTCGCCGCTCTATCGTGATTTCCTCGAATCCCTGGGCGCAACCGTCATCGTGCAAGCGCCGGGAGACGTCTACACCTCGCTTGAGCGCGGCGTCGTCAATGCCAACGCCTATACCGTGTTTGGCTATTCATCGTTCGGCTGGGACAAGTTCACCAAATACCGCGTCGACCCGCAATTCTTCAAAACCGATGTGCTGGTCTCGATCAACAAGGCGAAATGGGATGCGCTGTCGCCCGAGGCGCAGAAGCTGCTTGCCGACACGGCCGTCGAATACGAGCGAGAGAGCTACGACGCCAATCTTGCCGAGTCTGAAAAGCAGGCACAGGCGATGATCGACGGCGGGCAGAAGGTGATCAGCCTGACGGGCGCTGGCCGCGACAAATTCCTGGCGGCTGCCACGCAGGCGAGCTGGGCAAGAATGACCAAACGCGATCCCAGCAACATCGAGCAGTTGAAGAAATTCTTTCAATAGTCCGATAGGAGGGCGCCTTCGTGCGCCCTTTATCAAGGTGGGCATGAGGGCCGTCAGGAATGGACAAGTTGTTTGCAGCGATCGGGAAGCTGAGCCTTGCGCTGGCGGCGGCGGCAAAGGTGGTGCTTGGCCTCATCATTGTCGCGGTGGTCGCCGATGTATGCGTCCGCAATCTGGGCCTGAGACCGCTTGCCTGGGCGGTGTCTGCGACGGAATATGGTCTGCTCTACGCGGCATTTCTGCCGATGCCCTGGCTGGTCCACAGCAAGGGCCATGTCTTCGTCGAGTTCCTGCGCAAGGCTCTGCCTGCACGGGCCCGGGCTGTGCTTGAAAAGCTGGTCTATCTCGCCTGCATCGGCGTCTGCCTCTACCTTGGCAGCGTCGCGCTCTCTTCCCTGATAAGCGCCGTGTCGGGCGGCGAATATGAGACGCGCAGCTTCGACATGCCGAAATGGCTGGTCTTTCTGCCCATCACACTCGCCTTCTACCTCTCGGCGCTGGAATGGCTCAGATATCTGCTGGGCCATGACACGCTGTACACGCTCGATCCTCTGGAAATGGAAGGGCTCTGATCGATGGCCTGGCTGTTTCCATTCGCCGTGCTTGTTGGCGCCATCCTTGTTTTGATGGGCCTTGGGCTGCCGGTCGCCTTCGCGTTCTTCGTCACCAATGTGATCGGGCTGTATTTGTTCTTCGGCGGCTCGATCGGCGTGACGCAGATGATCGCCAACTTCTCCGACGCCGTCTCGACCTATGCGCTCGCCCCGCTGCCGATGTTCCTCGTCATGGGCAGCCTGTTCTTCCGCTCCGGTCTTGGCGAGAAAGTCATCTACGCGCTCGACCTGTGCATCGGCAATCTGCGGGGACGTCTTGCCTATGTCGTGCTCGCCGCCGGCACGATCTTTTCTGCGCTGTCAGGCTCGAGCCTCGCCAATACCGGCATGATGGGCTCGCTGATGGTGCCCGAGATGCTGAAGCGGGGCTACAAGCCGCACATGGCCTACGGACCGGTGCTTGGTGCCGGAAGCCTTGCGGTCATCATCCCGCCATCCTCGCTGGCTGTCTTGCTCGGCTCGCTGGCCCAGATCGACGTTGGCGCGCTGCTCATAGCAGGGGCTCTGCCTGGGCTGCTTCTCGTCGTCATGTACGCGATGCTGATCTTCGCACAGACGAAGATCGACCCTGACGCCGCTCCGCACTATCCGGTGCCCGCCGTTCGTGCGGCCGAGAAGGTGAGGGCGGTTGCCGTCAACATCATTCCGATGAGCGTCATCGTGTTCATGGTGGTAGGCACGATCATCCTTGGAATAGCGACGCCGACGGAGTCGGCAGGGCTCGGATGTGCCGCCGTCTTCGCGTTGTTGTTTGTCTACCGAAGGTTCAGCTGGTCGGTTGTCTGGAAGTCGCTGGACGATGCGATGAAGGTCACGGGCATGACCTTCCTGATCATCTCGGCTTCGACGACGTTCTCGCAGATATTCGCCTTCTCCGGCGCGTCGAACGGCTTTATCCAGTTCATCGTGGGCTACGATCTTGGGCCGTATTCCATGCTGCTCATGATGGTGCTCGTCATCCTGCTGCTCGGCATGTTCATGGATCAGGTCTCGATGATGCTGATCACGCTGCCGATCTTCCTGCCGATCGCCCAGCAATTCGGGTACGATCCTGTGTGGTTCGGGCTGATCCTGCTACTCGCCTACGAAGTCGGCTTCACCACGCCGCCGTTTGGTCTGCTGCTGTTCATCATGATCGGCGTTGCGCCAAAAGGCACATCGCTCAAAACGGTGGCCATGTCCGCGGCGCCCTACATCGCGCTGACGCTCCTGCTGATCCTGCTGATTGTCCTCTTCCCGCAGATCGCTCTCTTCCTTCCGAATTTGATCTAGCCGAACTCGATCCCGCAGGTGTCCACATGCGCTTTGCCTATCTCGCTTTCTTTCACGATGACCGTCAGGCAAACCTGGCCATCGCCCGTGAAGACGTTGACGCGGTGCGGCGCGTAATCGCGACAACGCCGGGTCTTGCGCTTGCAAGCATCTATCTGCCCGAAGTGGCGACGGACATGTTCAACAAGGACGGCCCACCGCCGGTCTTTGGTTTCCAGCTCTATTTCGACGAGCTGGCGGACACGGAGGCGGCGCTCGCGCCGTCCGGCCATCTGCAGGCGCTCACCGCACCGGGTGTGCTGTCGAGCATCGCTCGTTCGAGGCCGACGCAGCAGGCAATGTGCGTGCGTCCGTTCCCCGTCGATGACGCTGCCGTGAAGACGTCTGGGCTGCCCTGCAGCTATCTTGTCCACTATCCCGGGCCGGCCGAAGACATGAATGCCTGGCTCTACCACTATGTGACGCATCATCCGCAATTGATGCGGGGCTTCCCCGGCATTCGCCACATCGAGGTTCTGTCGCGACTGGACTGGTGCGGCTCGCTGCCTTGGCCGCGGGTCGATTACATGCAGCGCAACCGGGTTATGTTCGACAGTCCTGCGGCGCTGACGCACGCACTGCAATCGTCGGCGCGGCTGGAGATGCGCGCCGACTACAAGACCTTCCCGCCGTTTTCAGGCGGCAGCCTGCACTTTCCGATGTCGACGGAAGCCGTGCATCCTTAGCCGCGGATCGTCGCCAAGTAAGCGCGAACTGTTTTTCGCCGACGCCGAAAAACCTCTGGAGATCTCATGTACGACTTTCGAAAAAAATGCGTCTCTCTCGATCGCCTTATAGGCACCTTCTGCGCCATCCCGCATCCGGTGGCGGTCGAAGTGGCGGCCGCCAGCGGGGTCGACTTCCTGTGCATCGACTGGGAGCATTCGCAGATTGGCCGCGAACGGCTTGAGGATCTGGTCCGCGCCGCCGACGTTCACAAGGTTCCTGCGATGGTGCGTGTGCCGGGCCACACGCCGGAGTGGATTGCGGCCGCGCTCGACGCCGGCGCCTCAGGCGTCCTGGTGCCGCGCGTCTCGACGGCCGAGCAGGCGCGCATGGCGGTCATGGCCTGCCGTTACCCGCCTGTCGGTGCACGCGGCGTTGGTCCAGGCCGTGCCGCCGGTTATGGGTACAGGATTCCGGACTACCTCAAGTCGGCCAACGAGGCCCTGACGGTCGCGATCCAGGTCGAGACGGCCGAGGGCCTCGCCAACATCGACGACATTGTCCAGGTCGACGGCGTCGACGTGATCTTCATTGGTCCCGGCGACCTGTCGGTCTCGATCGATGCCATGGGGCCAGCCGGCCAGGACAAGCTCAATGCCGCGATTATCAAGATCGCGGCTGCGGCGCGCGCGGCCCACAAGGCCGTCGGCATCTTCCGTCCCTCGGCAGACGATGTCGGCAAATGGTCGAAGCACGGCATCAGCTTCTACATGCTGGCCAGCGACACGATGTTTCTCGGCGCCGGCCTTGCCGCCGGTGCGGCCTCCGCGCGCAGCGCCTGATAGCAAGAGATTGGCATGAAGATAATCAAGACCGACGGCGTGTTGTCAGTCGAGGAAGAGCAGCTGCGCTACCTCGACGGCTTGAACGCCGAGTTCATCGAAAAGACGCTTCTCACAGAGGACGCCCTGATCGAGCAGTGCCGTGACGCCGATGCATTGATGGTATTGCGGGAGCCGATCACGGCTCGCGTGCTGGCCGAACTGAAGAACCTCAAGGTCATCGGACGGTTCGGCGTCGGGCTCGACTCGATCGATATCGAGGCCGCCAGCCGTGCCGGTGTTCAGGTAACCTATGTGCCGGACGCCAATCTGGTAGAGGTCAGCACCCATGCCATGGCCCTGATCCTGGCCCTGACGCGCAGGCTGAAACAGTTCGACAGCGCAGTGCGCGCCGGCCGCTGGGCGGCAATGACCGACGGCGCCGGCATCACGCGGCCGGACAGGCAGATTCTCGGCCTGATCGGCTTCGGCCAGATCGGACGCCTGACTGCCGAGCGGGCGCGGGTCTTCGGCTATCATGTCATCGCGTACGATCCGCACATGCCGGCGGAACGCATTACGGCCGGTGGTGCCGAACCGGTCGGTTTCGACGAGCTGCTCGCCAGAGCCGACATCGTGTCATTGCACGTTCCTGCTACACCGGAGACCAGAAACATCATGTCGGCTGAAGCCCTGTCGCGCATGAAGGAAGGGGCAATGCTCATCAACGTATCCCGTGGCGGGCTAGTCGACGAAGTCGCGTTGGCGGATTTGATCCGGCGTCGCCATTTGGCAGGCGCCGGCATCGACACATTCGAGCAGGAGCCGCCTTCGCCTGACAATCCGCTGCTGGCGCTGGACACCGTGCTGATCAGTCCACACGCGGCGCACTACTCGACCCAGTCCTACGCCGAGGTTCGCAACAAGGTGTTTGCCGATGTCGCATCGGTCCTGCGCGGCGGGAAGCCGGTCTATCCGGTCAACCGGATATGACTGCTCGCGGCTGCAAATAGCTTAGCCCCGCTTGGGCTTGTCGCGGCGCTCGACGATGTAGATGTGGTCGGCCGCCAGGACCACATCGCCATGCTGGTTGATCACCTCGCAGCGCTCGATGACCCGGCCCGAACCCGGCCGCTTCGGGTCGTCTTCCTTGGCCGAGATGGTGGTGCGGGTCTTGATCGTATCGCCGATGAACACCGGCTTGATAAAGCGCAACCTGTCGTAGCCATAGGAGAAGGCGACCGGGTTGATGACGTTTGCCGTCAGCCCGACGCCGACCGAGAAGACCAGCGTGCCATGGGCGATGCGCTGGCCGAACGGCGTCGTCTTCATGAACTCGGCGTCCATATGGTGGGGGAAGAAATCGCCGGTATGGCCGGCATGCACGACGAAGTCGGTCTCTGTGATAGTGCGTCCGCTGGTCATGCGCGACGAGCCAATCTGATAATCTTCGAAAAAGATAGTCTGCTCCATGTCAGGGCCTCGCCGCGATCGGTGTCGCCGGCGCCGCGCTCGATTGGTAGGCGGCCTCGACCAGCGCCATGGTTTTCCAGCCGTCCTCAACGGAACTGACCAGTTCGGCGTCTTCACCGCAAGCGTAGCGCTGGACATTGGTCATGCGGCCGACAAAGGCGTCCGGAAACCATTCGCCGACGAGCGGCACCGTAACCCAGTCGGAGCCGCCTTTCGGATAGATTTCAAGGATGTCAGGCTCGCCGCGCGGATAGTCGAGATTGAGCCCGAGCTTGAGATAGGCGGCGCCCTCGGTGCCGCAGATGCGGAACTCGCAGGCCTGGTGGCGGCGGCCAAATTTATGATCGTGATTGATCGACAGCGCGCAGCGCACCGCGTCGCCGTAGTCGAGGATGGCACTGGTGCGCGTTTGCGCAACCTTGTGGCCGGGATGGCCGAGCGTCTTGGCGTGAACGCCCCGGGGATCGCCGAGCAATTGCCGGATCAGGTCGAGATAATGGATCGAATGCATGGCGATCTCGACGCGCGGCGCCTTCAGCAGGAACTCCCAGAGTTGCCAGGGCGTTGCCAGGGCCAGCCAAGCGTCGAAATCGACCACGTCGCCAAGCCAGCCCTTGGCGATCGCATCCTTCAGCGCCAGCATCATCGGCGCGAAACGGAGCTGGAAATTCACCGCAGCCTTCAGATCTTTGGAGCGGCAGATTTCAAGGATTTCGGTGGCCTCGGTAAGATCGCTGCCCATCGGCTTCTGGATCAGCGCTACGGCGCCGTCGGGCAACGCCCTGAGCACGCCGGCATGATGAGCCGGCGGCGTCGCCAGATCGAAGACGACATCCTCGATCGCCGCGGCTTCCTCGACCGACCGGTAAGCGGTGACGCCCCATTTTGCCGCGAGTTCTTCCGCCTTGTCGTGATCGGGATCGAAGAGTCCGGCGACCGGAAAGCCGGCTTTCGCATAGGCCGGGAAATGCGCATCGCCGACGATCGAGCCGGCGCCGAAAATCACGATCGGTCTCGGCTTCGATGGCTGCGCCCAGGCCTGGGCGAGCGAGGCAGGATCGAAAACGCCATCAGTCATGATGGAAGACTTCGTCCATCGAGGCCCACCATTCGCCGTCCTTGCGTGTCGGCAGCGGCTCCTGGCAAGGCATGCACAGCGCCCACCATTCCTGCGTCTTGGGATCGGCGGCCATTTTCGCCATGTCGGCGGCATAGTCGGTGCCGTGATATTCGAAAGTGCTGAACAACAGGTGCTCCGGCTCCTTGAGGTAGATCGAATAATTCTTGATGTTGCAGGCGGAGATCATGGCCAGCACATCGGGCCAGACGGCTGCGTGAAGCCGCACATACTCTGCGACCTTTTCCGGCTTGAGGCCGAGCACCATTCCCATCCGCTGCATGTCCGGCTCCCTATTTCGTTATGTCGGTCGTGAATTCCGCAATGCTCTTCGCTTTGACCGCGTCCCAATCCCAGTCGATGCCGATGCCGGGCTCGTCCGGCGCCAATGCGTGCCCGTTCTCGATGCGCATTTTCTTGCCGGTCAGATCGTCAAGCTGGGGAATATACTCGACATATCGGCCGTTCTGAACCGCGCAGGTCAGGCTGACATGCAGTTCCATCAGGAAATGCGGGCAGACCGGGATATCGAACGCCTCGGCCGCATGCGCCACCTTCAGCCAGGGCGTGATGCCGCCGATGCGGCCGACATCGACCTGCACGATCGAGCAGCCGCCTTTTTGCATATATTCGCGGAAATGCCGGATCGAATAGAGCGACTCGCCTATGGCAATCGGCGTCGACGTCGCATTCGACAGCCGCACATGGCCGTCTATGTCGTCTGCCGGCAGCGGCTCCTCGATCCAGGCGAGGTCGAGGTCGCGCAGCCGCTCCGCCCGACGGATCGCCTCGTCGACCGAAAAGCCCTGGTTGCAGTCGGTCATGATCTCGTAAGCATCGCCGACTGCCTGGCGCACCGCACCAAGCCTGGCAAGATCCTCGGAGCCGTGCGGCCTGCCGATCTTGACCTTGGAGCCGCGAAAACCCTTTGCCTTGGCGGCCAGCGCGTCCTCGACCAACGCCTCGGTCTCGATATGCAGCCAGCCGCCTTCGGTCGTGTAGAGCGGGCAGCGGTCCTTGGCGCCGCCGGCCAGCTTCCACAGCGGTAGCCCCTGTTTCTTCGCCCGCAGGTCCCAAAGCGCGGTATCGATAGCCGCCAGCGCGATTGCCGTTATGGCGCCGATCGTCGTGGCGTGGGTGGCGAATTCGAGCTCGTGCCAGATCGCCTCGATCATGTCTGCATCGAGCCCGATCAGCCGCGGCGCAAGGTGATCGGCCAACAGCCGCATCACCGAGGAGCCGCCGGTGCCGATCGTGTAGCTGTAGCCGGTGCCGACCGCACCGTCGGCATCGGTGATTGTGACGATCGGCGTTTCCTGGCTGACAAAACTCTGGATCGCATCGGTGCGCTTGACCTTCGGCACCAGGTCGACCATGCGCAGTTCGACTTTCTCGATCTTGGCCATGACGTCAACCTCGCAATGTCTTGCCGGTATCGGCAGAAAACAGATGGGCCTGCGACAGGTCCAGGCTCATTTTCACCCGGTCGCCGGCCTTCAGCGGTTTCGGATTGAGCATGCGGGATACCCAGTCACTGCCGTTGAATTCGGCGAACACCAGCGTCTCGTTGCCGAGCGGCTCGGTGACGGTCACCGGCAATTCCAACTGGTGGACATCGGCGTCCTCGCCGGAACTGATGCCGTGTCCCGTCGGATAGATATCGTCGGGCCTCAAGCCGAACACCACTTTGTCGCCGGTTCCGACATTGGCTTTGAACTGGCTGGGCAGAGGCAGTCTCTCGCCACTGGCGAACAGCAGCTGTTCGTCGTCGATCGCTGCCTCATGCAGATTCATCGGCGGCGAGCCGATGAAGCCCGCCACGAAGCGCGTCTGGGGCCGGCGGAAGACCTCGTCGGGGGTGCCGACCTGCTCGATGAAACCGTCGCGCATGATGACGATGCGGTCGGCGAGCGTCATCGCCTCGACCTGGTCATGGGTGACGTAGATCACCGTCGATTTGACCTTGGCGTGCAGCTTCTTGATCTCGGTGCGCATCTGCGTCCGAAGCTTGGCGTCGAGATTGGAAAGCGGCTCGTCGAACAGGAAGACGTCGGGATCGCGCACGATGGCGCGACCCATGGCGACGCGTTGGCGCTGTCCGCCCGACAGCTGTGACGGGCGGCGGTTAAGCAATTGGTCGAGGCCGAGAATGCCTGATGCCTCGGCGACACGGCGGTCCATTTCCTCTTTCGCCGCGCCAGCGATTTTCAGCGAGAAGCCGAGGTTTTCGCGCACGGTCATGTGCGGGTAGAGCGCATAGGACTGGAACACCATCGAGATGTTGCGCGAACGCGGCGGCAGATCGTTGACCATGCGGCCGCCGATCTCGATGACGCCGTCGCTGATCGCCTCGAGGCCGGCGATCATGCGTAGGGTTGTCGACTTGCCGCAGCCGGACGGACCGACCAGCGCGATGAACTCGCGGTCGGCGACCTCGAGGTCGATGCCGTGCACGACCGCCATCGGGCCGTAGTTTTTGGTGAGTTTCTTCAGGGATACGGTTGCCATGTCAGCCTTTCACCGCGCCGGAGGTGAGACCGCCGACGAGATGTTTCTGGACGATGAAGGTAAGCGTGAGAGCCGGTATGATCATGACCACGGCCAGCGCGCACATGCCGCGCCAGTCGATGGTGAACTCGGCCGTATAGTCGAGCAGGCCGACCGGCAGCGTCTTGGAGTTGATCGAGCGCGTCAGCTGCGAGGCCAGCGCGAACTCGTTCCACGAGGTGAGGAAGGCAAAGATGCCGGCTGAGGCGATGCCAGGCCCGGCAAGCGGAAACTCGACCTGCCAGAAGGCCTGCCAGCGCGTGCAGCCATCGATCTGCGCGGCCTCGGCGAGATCTTTCGGCACCTGGCGGAAAAAGCCGTCGATCAGCCAGATGGTGAAGGGCACGTTGAGTGCGACATAGACCAGGATCAGCCCGAAATGCGTGTCGATGATACCGAGCCGCGCAAAGACGAAGAACAGTGGCAGCGACAGCGCAATGCCGGGCACTGTGCGTGTCAGCATCAGGCCGAGGAACATCGCCGACTTGGCACGGAAGCGATAACGGGCAAAGGCATAGCCGCCGGCCATGCCGATGGCGATCGCGATCACCGTCGAGGTCACCGAGATGATCAGCGAATTGCGGAAATAGTCGAGCACCGGGATGCCGCCCTTGCCGACGCCGCTGAACATGGCGACGTAGGCATCGAGTGAGAGCTCCTGCGGGATCCACACCGGCGGCTTGGCCATGATCTCGACGGTCGGCCGCAGCGATGACAGCACGATCCAGATGCCGGGCAGGCAGATGACCAACATGGCCAGGAACAGCCCGATGCCATGAGCTATGCCGAGCGCCTTGTTGCGGACGCGATGCAGGCTGTTCTGGTCCATCCTCACCACTCCGCCGCGATCTGCGTGCGCGCCGCGGCGAGCTTGCGGTAGAAATAAACGGTGAACAGGATCGACAGCAGGATCGAGAAATAGGCCATGGCGTTGGCCATGCCCATCCTGGCATCGCTGTAGGCGGTGCGGGCGACCAGCGTCCAGACGAGCTCGGTGCGGCCGGCAGGGCCGCCGTCGGTCATGATCTTGACGATGTCATAGGCGCGCGCCACGTCGAGCGAACGGATGGTCATGGCGATGAAGGCAAACGGCATGATGAACGGCCAGGTGACATAGCGGAATGTCTGCCATGGTGTGCAGCCGTCGACGCGGGCCGCCTCGACCGGCTCGCGCGGCATCGCCAGCAACCCGGCAAGGATCAGGATCGCGAACACCGAAGTCGACGACCAGATCTCGGCGGTGAGGATGGCGATGAAGGCGAGGTTGCCGTCGATCAGCCACGGGATGGCGCGGTCGGTCAGGCCGAGCGCCTGCAGGGCGTTGTTCACCAGGCCGATATTGTCGTTGAACATGAATTTGAACTGGAAGCCGACCAGGATCGGCGAAAACATCATCGGAAACATCATGATGGTGCGCAGGATACGCTGTCCGCGCGACGCCTTCTCCACCAGCAGCGCCAGCCCCAGCCCGATCAGCATTTCCAGGTTGAGCGCGACCGTCAGCAGCACCACGGTGCGGGCGAAGGCAATCCAGAAATCCCCGTTGCTCAGGATGTTGACATAGTTGCGCGCGCCGATGAAGACCCAGAGTGTCTCCGGCTTGGTCAGCCGGAACGGCGTGAAGCTGGAGTAGAGCGAAAGCAGCAGCGGCAAGACCACCACCGCCGCCAGCACGATGACCGCCGGAAGCAGGAGCAGCAATGGCGGCGAGGGTCTCCAGCCTTTCATGTCGATCCGGTTCTGGTTGGTGCCCGGACACCGAAGGCCGCCATCGGCGAGCTGGGATCAAGACAAAGCGTGTTGCGCATGGTTCAAAAAAAGTCGGGGCGCCGCTCTTCGATGAGCGCAGCGCCCCGTGGAAAGATGTCAAAGTTTGCCAGCGTCTTCGAGGATCTGGGTGGCCTTGGCGGCAGCGTCGTCCAGCGCCTGCTTGGAAGTCTTGTCGCCGAGGATGGCCGCCTGCAACTCGGGATAGACGGCGTTGGAAATTTCGATCCATTCAGGCGTCTGCGGTACGGCGAATGCGTGTTTTGCCTGTTCCTGGAAAGCCGCCAGCACTTCCGTCTTGTAAGGATCTCCGGCCGCTTGCTGGATGTCCCAGTCCCACACCGCCGTGCGGGTCGGCAGTGGTCCGCTTGCTGCTTCAAGCTTCTGACTGTCCTCGTTGGTCAGGAACCATACCAGCGATGCCGCGGCTTCCTTGCTGGCACAGTTTTCGGTGACCGAAAACCCGTGATGTCCCGACCAGCCGGTGCGAATACCGGCCGAGCCTTTCGGCGCCACCTTCACCCCGACATTGCCGGCAACCTTCGACGACTTCGGATCGTTGAAGAACCCTGCCCAGCCCGGCCAGTCGAGATTGATGGCGACGGTGCCCGAGGCAAAGCCCTGGCCAAGATCGTCCCAGAGATAATTGGTGGTGCCGGCCGGCACCGCCTTGGCCTTGTAGAGATTGACGAACCAGTCGAGCGCCTGCACGCCTGCATCCGAGTTGAAGGCGGGCTTGCCGTCCTTGTCGAGATATTCGCCGCCATCGGCGATGAGCATCTCGTAGAAGCGGCCGTTGATCGCCTCTTCCTTGCCGGCGAACTGGGTGCCGTAGAAATCTGGTGGGCTGGCGAAGAATTCCGCCTGCTGAGCAACCTCGTCCCAGGTATCTGGCGGCACCAACTCCGCACCGTACTTGGCCTTGTAGGCGGCCTTCTTGGCTTCGTCCTGATAGAGACTCTTCTGGTAATAGAGCGCCGAGACATCGAACTGCGCGCGCGGCAGCATCACCAGCTTTCCGTCGAGCGTCGAGGCCTTGATCGTCGACGGCACGAAGGCGGCGACCTCCTCCTTCGGCAGCAGCGAGTTGAGATCGGTGTAGATGTCAGGATATTGCGCCGCGAACGACGAATGGTTCGAGCCGACGCACCAGTTGATGCTGCCGGACGCGATGTCCGACTTGATTTCCTTGTCGAGCTCGAAGTGGTTCTTCTTCGAGATCACGTTGACCTTGGCGCCGGTCAGTTTTTCCCATTCGCCGATGCGCGCGTAGAGCCCTTCATATTGCTGGCCGCCGATCAGCTTGGCGTCGATGGTGACGCCGTCGAACTTGCCGGGCAGTTCGGCAGCAAAAGCAGTGCCTGCACCAAGCGCAAGCAGCGCCACGCCGGCCGACAGGCCGTAAAACAATCTGATCATTTGGTTCCTCCCAAAGGCCTGCGTCGGCGACTCCTATCGATCCGATCTGCGGCGCTTCATTCATATACAAACAAAACATTTATGTCGTCGTCAAGTTGAAAGTTCTTTCCGGATGCCGGCCATTGTGCGTATATGAAAGCTGAAATTCACTGGGGAGCGATTATGGCGGAGGACGAGGACGATGACCGATATCGTGCCCCGGCGCTGGACAAGGGGCTCGACATTCTCGAGCTTCTGGCCGGCGTCGACGGTGGCCTGACGCAAGCGGAAATCGCCAAGAAGCTCGACCGCAGCCCCAACGAGTTCTACCGCATGCTGGACCGGCTGGTGCGACGGGGCTACGTCACGCGGCCCGACGGCGATCGTTATTCGCTGACGCTCAAGCTGTTTGGCCTGGCGCAGTTGCACGCGCCGGTGCGACGGCTGGTTTCCTACGCGACGCCGCTGATGCGCGAGCTTGCCGAAACCTCGCAGCAGGCAAACCAGCTTGTCGTCTTCGACCGTGGTTCCGCCGTGGTGATCGCGCAGCAGGAGGCTCCTGACTACTGGGGCATCTCGATCCGCGTCGGCTCCCATATCAGCCTGTTCGACACCGGCTCCGGACATGTGCTGTTGGCCTTCCGCTCGCCGGAAGAGCGGCAGATGATGATCTCCGAATATCTGCGCAGCACCGACAGGCCGCCTCAGTCACCGGAGTTCTTTGCCCGCCTCGACCAAGTCCGCGAGCGCGGCTATGAGATGATGGCGTCGCTGCAGACCGCCGGCGTGTTCAATCTGACGGCACCCGTTCTTGGCTCTGACGGCAGGGCAATCGCGGCGCTGTCGATCCCTTATATAACGCTGGTCAATGCCCCCAAGGCGCCGGACATAACCCGGACAATCGAATTGCTGCGGGCGGCGAGCGAAAAACTCTCGCAACTGGCGGGGTCGGCCGTCAACTCGAAGTGAATTCTTATTTGAATGAAGAATTTCTTCGTGAGATGATCCTGGAACGCCAGAGGAGGAGCGCGCCGTCATGATCTTCGATACCCATCTGCACCTGATCGACCAGTCGGTGCTGCGCTATCCCTGGCTCTCCGGCGTGCCGGCGCTCAACCGCGATTTTTCCCACGACGAATATGCAGTCCAGGCTCGCCGTGCCGGCATAGAGGGTGCGTTGCATATGGAGGTCGATGTCGATCCCGCCGACATCGAGGCCGAGACCGGTCATGTGAAAGCGCTGTCACAACAGAGGGCTAGTCTGCTGCGCGGGGCAATCGCCTCCTGCCGACCGGAAGAGCCTGGCTTTGCCGCTTATCTCGAGCGCCAGCGCGCCAATCCCTTCGTCAAGGGTTTTCGCCGTGTCCTCCACGTCATGCCGGATGAGCTTTCGGAGGCCGCGCTGTTTCGCGAGAACATCAAGCGGCTTGCCGGCACCGGCCTGACCTTCGATCTCGTCGTTCTGCCGCATCAAATCCCAAGAGCGATCGCACTCGCCGATCTCGCGCCGGATGTGCAGTTCGTGCTCGACCATTGCGGCGTGCCCGACATCAAAGGAGATGGTGAGCACCCATGGCGCGAGCATATGACGGAGATCGCGCGGCGTCCGAACGTCGTCGGCAAGATCTCCGGCGTGGTCGCCTATGCCGATGCCGGTTCATGGACCGTCGATACCCTGCGCCCCTATGTCGAGCACACCATCAAATGCTTCGGCTGGGACCGCGTCGTGTGGGGCAGCGACTGGCCGGTCTGCACGCTTGGCGGCGGGCTGGCGACCTGGGTTGCAGCGACGCATGCGCTGCTTGGCGGCGCAAGCGCCGAGGAACGGCAAAAGCTGCTCTCCGCCAACACGAAGCGGCTGTGGCGTTTGTAGCTCGCCTCAGATTGTCGCCGATACGTGCCGCTCGCGACCGTAAAGCGAAACCAGCAGCACGATGACCAGACCAAGTGCAGCCTGCACGGTTGAGGGCCGGAAGCCAAGGCCGATCAGCAGCGTGTTGATCTCCGTCAGCACCAGCACGCCGGCGATGGTGCCGAAATAATTGCCGCGGCCGCCGACAAGGGCGGCGCCCCCGACCACGACCGCCGCGATGGTCTGGAACAGATAGGGCTGGCCGACATCGCCATAGGCCGAACCGGTGAAGCCGAGCAGCAGCACGCCAGCCGCGGCAGCAAAGAAAGCGCTTGCCGCGTAGGTCACCGTCCACATGCGGACCGGATCGATCAGCGCCAGCGGGGCTGCACCGGGGTTGCTGCCAAGCGCGTAAAGGCGGCGGCCGTAGGCCGTGCGCGCCAGCACCAGCGCCACCAGCAAGGTCAGCACCGCGACGCAGGGCACCAGCGCCGGCACCGGCAGCGGTCCGACCGAACCGCCGATCGAGACGAAGGCGGAAACAGCTGCAGGCGCCGATCCGGATGGAAAGCCGCCGGTCCACAACAGCACGGCGCCTTGCACGATCATGCCAACGCCAAGCGTGACGATCAGCGGGTGGATGTCGAGCCCGCGCGAGATCAGGCCGTTCAGCGCCCCGATCAGCACGGCGAGCACGCCAACGATCACGCAGACAAGGGCAAAATTCCAGCCGGCGCCGTAGAGCTGTGCCGCAACGACATTTGCGAAGCCGATAATGAAGGGGATCGACAGGTCGATGCCGCCTAGAATGACGACGAGGGTCTGGCCGATCGATGCCACCGCCAGCAGCGAAGCGATGACCAGCAGCGCGCGGATGGCGAACGGCGCGGAATAGCCCGGGATGAGCAGCGTGCCGACAATCTGCAAGGCGGCAGCGACCGCAAAGGCGCCTGCGACGCGGGCATTGGTGGACTGAAACCAGGTCTGGCTCATGCTTCTCAGCCTTTCCGTCCGGAGAGCCGTTCCTGCAGCGCCGTCATGATGACCGCTACAACCAGAATGACGCCATAGGCGATCTGCAGCACATAGGTGGAGACGTTGAAGGCGGTCAGCACGCTCTGCAGCAGGAAGATATCGATGGCGCCAATCGCGGCGCCCAGAAGACCGCCGCGCCCGCCGGCAAGGCTGACGCCGCCGAGCGCCACCGCCGCGATCGCGATCAGCGTGTAGGTTGGTCCGATGTTGGGATCGGCCGAACCGATCAGCGCCGTCAGCATCAAGCCCGCGCAGGCGGCGAGAATGCCGGTCATGACATAGGCGATGAAACGGACTTTGGTGACCGGAACGCCGGCCGTGTAAGCGGCGCGGTCATCGCTGCCCACCGCCATCAGCTGGTCGTAGTAGGGGGTCTGCCGCACCAGCCACCAGAACAGGAAGATCAGCGCCAGCGGCAGTGCCGACCACGGGCCGGCCATCGCCTTCAGCCAGACTGGCGCCGGGCCGATCGGCGCCGGCAGGATAGTCAGCGTCATCCCGGTCAGGATCAGATAGGTGCCAAGCGTCGCGACGATCGGCTGGATGCGAACGACGGTCGCCAGAAAGCCGTTGGCCGCGCCGACGATCGCGCCGATCAAAAGCGCTGCCGGCACGATGACCAGCGGCGAAGATATGCCGAGCTTGAGAAACAGCAGCTGGATGACGATCGCATTGACGAAGCCCATCAGCGGCCCGACGGAAATGTCGATGCCGCCACGCCCGGCCAGGATCACCGGAGCCGAGGCAAGTGCTGCGCCGATCAACGGTGCGGCGAGCCCGATCAGCGCGCCCCAGGCGGAAGGATGGAAGCGTGACGGATTGAGCAGCAGATTGACCGCGATCAGGATGACCAGCAGCACCGTCGCAAAACCCGCGCCGCGCCATCGCTCCGCCATGCGCCGAAACCCGCTCATGCCGCGCGTCCGAACATGGCGGCGATCACCGTATCGCTTTTCATCTCGTCTCCGGTGATTTCAGCCGCCACCTGCTGTTCGCGGAAAACCAGCACGCGATGGCAAAGCAGGAGGATCTCCTCGATCTCGCTCGACAGAATGACCAGAGCCATGCCGTCCGCCGCGAGTCCCCGGAAGACATCGTAGAGGACATGGCGCGTCGCCACGTCGACACCGCGCGTCGGGTCGTTGAGGAGCAGGATCGCCGGCTCCAGCGCCAGTGCCCTGGCCAGCAGCACCTTCTGCTGGTTGCCGCCGGAAAGCGTGGTGATCGAGGCATCCGGCCGTGGCGCGACGATGGAGAGTTTTTCGCGGTAGGCCTCGTAGCGCCGCCGCCGTGCTGCGAAGCTGAGCAGGCCGAAACGCATGTCACGCGACAATGTCGAGACGGCAAAATTATCAAGCACCGATTGGGTCGGGAAGATGCCGGTGGAGCGCCGGTCGCGCGGCAAATAGGCGATGCCGCTGGCGACCGCCTTGCGGAAGCTGGTGATCGCGCGGGCTTCGATGGTCACATCGCCGGCGGCCGGCCGTTCCAGCCCGGCCAGCACTTTCAGGAACCGCTCTTGTCCATGGCCGTCGAGGCCGGCAAGACCGACAATCTCGCCCGGCGCAATGGCTTGTGTCACGGGGCTTGCGCCCGGCGCGATCACCAGGCTGCGCACCGAAAGGGTAGCGCGATCAGCCATGCGCCAGCTCCGCCGCCGTGCGTGGCGCCATCGCCTTGAGAAGCTCGGAGGCGGTGGACGTGCCGCGTTCCTCGGTCGTCACCACGCTGCCGCCGCGCAGGACGGAAATCCGATCGGAAAGCGTCATCACCTCGTCCATGCGATGGGTGATGAACAGGATCAGGCAACCTTCGGAGGCAAGCTTGCGCATCATGGCGAAAACCGCCTCGCGGTCGGCGAAGTCGAGCGCCGCCGTCACCTCGTCGAGAATGAGAATGCGCGGGTTGCGAACCACGGCGCGGGCAAGCACCACAAGCTGCTGAACGGCCAGCGGCAATTGCCCGGCCAACTGGTCGAGCGGGATCTCGGTAACCGCGAATTGTTTCAGCACCGCTTGCGCGCGCTGGTGCCGCTCGGCGCGCGGCACGGTGCGCGTCAGTAAGCCATCGAGGCCGAGCAGGATGTTGTCCGTCACTGAACGGTCAGGTGCGATCAGCACTTCCTGGAACACGGTGGCGAAACCGGCGGCCTGGAACGCCGCCGGTCCGAAGCCGGCAAAGGGCGACCCATTGAGCAGGATCGTGCCGCTGTCCGGCTGGACAATTCCCGACAGCAGCTTGACCAGGGTGCTCTTGCCCGAACCGTTCTCGCCCAGGATGGTGTGGATCGTGCCGGCGCGGAACGCGATGGAGGCATTCGCGAGAGCGACCGTTTCGCCATAGCGTTTCGAGACACCCTGGACTTCCAGCATGAGGGATTCCTGATAGGGAAAAGCCGGCTCTGCCTGAGCGGAGCCGGCGTTCATGAGCTTACTTGGCGCAGGCGTCCGGCACCTTCGAATAATCCCAGCCCTTGGTCGGCGCGGGATTGGCGAAATAGGCATCGAGCCATTCTTCCGGCATCGGATCCTCCGGCGGAACCGGGAAGATCGAGACTGCGTCCGCCGTCATACAGTCCTTGTACCAGGTGCCCAGGTCGGCGTTGTGGACCGGCGGAATCGGGATCAGCAGCGTGTTGAGCTTCGGCTTTTGCCCGTCGAGCATACGCGCCCCAATGCGGAACAATGTCTCGGCGGTCCAGTGCGGCAGAACCGCATGGCCTTCGAAGCGATATTTGTCCGGATTGGCTTTCCAGTAGCCGAGCGCGTCGCCGGTGATCGAGCCGGTGATGAGCGGGGCAGGGCGGCCGGCCTCGGCAAAGGCCTCGGCGACGACGCGGCTTTCGCTGCCCGTCGTCCACACCGCATCGATCGGCGCCGGATTGGTGGCGATCGCCTGCAATACCGTCGTCTTGGTGACATTGGCCGTCCAGTTGCCGTTGACGCTGCGCGAGACCTTGAGCTTGGGGTTCTCGGCCAGCGCCTTGTCGGCGCCCTGACGCTCCTGCACGACGATCGGATGACCTGCGATGCCTTCGACCAGAAGTATGCTGCCGCCACCCGGCAGTGCCTTGCCGATCGCCGTCATCATGTCGTAGCCCCAGCGGGCATAGTTGGAATCGACGTTGATGGCATTCGGGCTGGTCACCGACCCAGCCGCCGTGATGAAGGGAATGCCGGCCTTTGCGGCGGCATCGATGGCATCATCCAGCGCCGTCGCCGAGCCGGGGATCGAGGTGATGATCGAACATTTCTTATCGATGAAGGCGCGGATCTGGTTGATCTGCTGGCTGGCATCGTTGTTGGAGTCCGACACTTCGAAGCTCGCCACCGTGCCGTCGGCGATCAGTCCGTCGACAAGCCGCTTCAACTCCTTGGTGACGGTGACCCGCCACGGATTGCCCTGGTAGGATTCCGAGTGGCACCATTTCCACGGCTTCGCCGGCGGCGTGAAATTGTCCCACGCCGATGGCAGGATCTTCTGCGGCGCGCCGTCATATTGCGCCTTCAGTTCAGTTGGCAGTCCAGCGATCACGCCCGAAACGTCCTGGGCGCAGGCAATTGTCGTGATCGATGCAAGGGCGGTCGCAGCCATAAGGCCGCGGATCAGGCTGTTCATAGTCTCCTCCATTCGTTGTTTCAGGCTCCTCCACCGGCAGTGCCGGACACCCGTGCCGGGAAACTCTCCAGAAACAGGCGATTAAGATCGGCGACGACGCGGCCGGCATCGTGCTTTTCGGTCAGGCCGAGATTGATGCGATCGGACGCCGCCTGCTGGAAGGCCATGTAGCCATCGTGGCGTGGCCTGACCCAGGCGCCTTCGAGTGTGGCGCGCGTATCCTTGTAGAAATTGCCGGCGGCTGCATTGACGGCGGCAGCGTCCCAGGCTGCGGCGTGGCCAGGCTGGCCGCCGGCCAAAGCATAGGGGCCGCGCTGCACGTCACCGCTGGCGATCCAGTAAGCGAAGTCGATGGCCGCCTGCTTGGCCTTCGAAAAGGCCGACACGGCGATGCCGGTGCCGCCGAGCGCCGAGCCGACCGGATCGGCATTGCCCGCAGCCGGGATGTCCGCGAAGGCAAGGCGGTTGGTCCGGAATCCGGCAATGGCATAGGAGACATAGCCATAGATCAGCGGCGCGCAGGCGATCCGCGAGCCGGACCTGGCCATTTCCTCCAGGACGTCGATCGGGTCCATGCCGAGGCAGGCCGGGTCTACGAGAGCCGCGATCTCGCGCATCATCTCGAAAACGCGGCTGCCCACATCAGCGTTTACGTGAGCGCCAGGCTCCTCGACGGCGGGCCGGCCGAGATTGCCGGCAAGCGTGTAGAACACCATCAGCGAATGCGGCGGCCTGAGCGGCAACAGCATGTGGCCTTGCCGCGCCAGATCGAGCATTTCGCTCCAGCTCGCCGGCTGAGCGGAAAGCATATCAGGCCGCCACGCTTGCACCTGGCTCGCCGTATCGATCGGAAACGCCCACTGCCGGCCTTGCCAGTTGTAGCTCGGATAGGACCGGCCGACGCTGCCCGCCGCCAGCGTCGCACGTTCCGCTTCGCGGCCCGCGACGTCGAGCGGCGCCAGGCAATTCTCGGCGGTGATCTGGCCGACATGCGGATGATCGATGACGATCAAATCATAGGCACGGGCCAGTTCCTCGACCGGGAAGGATTCGAAATCCTGCAGCGAGCGCTTGTCCCATTCGATAGTAACGCCAGTCCGCTGCTTCCACAGTGCCGAACAGGCGACCATCGGGTCGTAGCCGCGCGGATGGCTCCAGGTCATGCCTTTGAGCCTCACGTCGCTCACAGCCCGAACTCCTTGCGGATCTTTGCGCTGTGCTCGCCGATGCGTGGCGCGGCGCGCTCGACCTTCGCACGCACACCATCGACCCGGAGCGGCGAGCGCGTGGTGAGGATCGAGACGTCATCCTCGCGCGTCACCGTCTGCAGCATGTCGAGAACCTGGAAGCCTTCGCTGGCCATCATCTCCGGCCAGGTCAGCACCCTGGCGCACCAGATGTCGGCAGGCTCGAGGATGGCAAGCCACTCGTCGACCGTCTTCGTCGCGATTTTTTGCGCGATGATCGCCTTGATCTCGTCGCGGGCGGTGAACCATGTCGACGGCTGGTCGCGGTAGGGCGCAAGCTCTTCGAGCCCCAGAAGATCGGCCAGCTTCGGGATCGGCGTCATGGCGATCGCCAGATAACCGTCCTTGGCCGGATAGACGCCGTAAGGCGCCGATAGATAGGCATGGGCGCTGCGGAAGGCCGATCGCCGCGGCAGGCGGCGCCCGTCATTGAGATGCGTGGTCAGCACCTCGAACTGGAAGTCGACCAGCGCTTCGAGCAGGCTGGTCTCGACATGGCTGCCCGTGCCGGTCACGCCGCGCCGCACCAGTGCGGCAAGAATTCCTTGCGCGGCGGCGGAGCCCGCCAGCATGTCGGCAATTGCCAGGCCGAAAGGCACCGGTCCCTGGTCCTCGTCGCCGTTGAGCCACATCACGCCCGAGCGTGCCTGCGCCAGCAGATCCTGACCGGGCCGCTTGACCCAGGGACCTTCCTCGCCATAGCCGCTGATCGACGCATAGACTAGGCGCGGGTTGATCTTGCGCACCGCCTCAAAGTCGAGGCCCAGGCGCTCAATGACACCTGGCCGAAAATTCTGGATCAGCACGTCGGCCTTGGCCAGCAGGCCGCGTAGCGCCGCAAGGTCGGCCGCGTCCTTGAGGTCGATGGCGAGACTCTCCTTGGCACGATTGATGGCATGGAAGATGGTGGAATCGCCGCCGATCTCGGTGTCGCTGAGATAGAGCCGGCGCGAAAGGTCACCGCCGTCCGGGCGCTCGATCTTGATGACGCGGGCGCCCAGGTCGAGCAGTCTCAGCGAGCAGTAGGGCCCGGACAGGAACTGGCTCATGTCGACGACGACGAGCCCGGTCAGCGGCAATTCGGCAATGGCGGCCATCGCCTATTTCTCCGTCTTGCCGGCGAAATCGGCTGGATTGCGGTACTTCACCGTCTGCAGGTGTTCGCAATAAAGCACGAGCTCTCCTTCACCCTTGAAGACTTCATAGCTGGCGCGGATCAGCCCCATCTCCTTATATTTGGGTTTCTTGTCGAGGTTGGAGCGGATCGAATAGATCGTGTCGCCGATGAACACCGGTTTGATGAAGCGCAATTTATCGTAGCCATAGGAAAATGCGTTGACGCAATTGGTGGCGACGAGGCCGAGCCCGGCCGAGAACACGAAGGCGCCGGCGACCAGCCGCTTGCCGAAAATGCCTTCTGTTTCGGCGAACATCTGGTCCTGCACGTAAGGGTGGATATCGAGCACCAGCGCGTTGAAAAGGTGGCTGTCGCCCTCGGCCATGGTCCTGCGCAGCGAGCGGATTTTCTGGCCAACCGGCCAGTCTTCGTAGAACCAGTTCTCCGCGTTCCAGACGGGGAGATCGGCGTGGTCCTTCGGCATGTTGGCAGGGTGTGTCGATGCCACGCCGACGGTCGGCGCGAAACCCGTCATGACGGCGTCCGTTGGAAACACGGATCATCCGTCCGGGCGCGCCGCGGACCAGCGAATTGCATGATCGATCCTCCCGTCACTCTTCTTTTGTGAATAGTATTTTCACATATGGGGTTGTGTTGCAAGCGTGAACAGGCGAAATTTTGCTCGGATCCGCGGCGGACAACGCCGGCGGAACAAGGGAGGATTTGATGCAGAATGCCTGTCTGGTCTTCGTTGGCAGCCTCAACCGTGAGGCGCCGTATTTTCAGGGCGCGCGCGGTGTCGGGCTGGGTGTCTACAGCTTCGACGAAGAGACGCTGGAAACGAGGAAACTGACGGAGACGGGTGACGTCGACAATCCGACCTTTCTCTCGGTGACGCCGGACGGCTCCCGCATCTATGCCAACTCCGAAGTGTTCGCCTGGCGCGAAGGCGTGGTCTCGGCCTACCGCTTCGATCGGCAAACCGCCGCCCTGTCTTACCTCAACAAGCAGCCGAGCCTTGGCAGCATCACGGCGCACAACACAATCACGCGCGACGGGACGAAGCTGCTGGTCGCCAATTACGGCATGGGCGAAGGCGGTCCCGATCGCTCGGTCGTGGTTTACGGGCTGCGCGAGGATGGCGGCCTGACCGCGCCGTTGTCGAGCGTCGCCCATGCCGGAACTGGCCCCGACACAGCTCGTCAGGAACGCCCTCATGCTCACAGCGTCACCGAGACGATTGCCGGCGGCGTAGCGATCGTCGCCGATCTCGGCATCGATCGGCTTGTCTCGTACCGCATCGGGCCTGATGGCAGCCTGACCAGACTGGCGGAGTCGGTGCTTGCCTCAGGCGCCGGCCCACGTCATGTCGCGCTGCATCCGGGCGGCCGCTTCGTGTTCGTCATGAACGAACTGGATTCGACGGTGGTGTCGCTTGCGCTCGACGATACGTCAGGAAGGCTCTCGGTCATCGACACGAAGCCGGCTGTGCCTGCCGAAGCGCGCGACGGCAATCATTGCGCCGACATCCAGATCTCGCCCGACGGCCGCTTCCTTTACGGATCCAACCGCGGCCATGACAGCGTTGCGGTGTTTTCCGTCGACCAGGAAACAGGCGCGCTTGCGCTGGTCGATTACACGCCCTGTGGGGGCGCCACGCCGCGCAATCTGGCACTGACACCCTCGGGCGGCCATCTCTTCTCGGCCAACCAGAACGCCGACCGCATCTCGATTTTCGCGCGCGACGCAGCCACCGGCCGGCTGGCCGACACCGGGCGATACATCGCTGTCGGTACGCCAATGTGCGTGAAGATCGTCCGTTGAAAGTCACGCTGTCTCCTCGAGCAGCGAGGGCATGCACGGTCCTGTGATTTTGGCTGAGCCATCGGCGTGGTAGCTTCCAGTCGTTTCCGTTCCGGAGCCGTCATGCGTACCAAGCTGCTAGAAATCACCCTCGCTATGCTGCTGCTGGTTGGCGGCGTTCCAGCCGGCCATGCGCAAGTGGCCGAGCGGCCGTCGCCTTCGGGTGGAGTTCTGTCGCTGCTTCCGCCTCCCCAGGTCTCCGATCATTCGATCGTGATCGCGGGACGTACGCTGAACTACCAGGCAAAGGCCGGCACGCTGTCGTTGCTATCCGGCAAGGGCGACGTCACCGCAGAAGTTTTTCATGTCGCCTACACGCTACGCCCCGAGCCAAGCCGGGAACCTGATCCCCAGCGCCCTATCACTTTCGTATTCAACGGTGGTCCCGGAGCGGCTTCCGCCTATCTGCATCTTGGCGCGCTCGGTCCACGCGTGGTGGCGACGGCGGCTAATGGAAGCTTTCTTCCATCGCCGCAGAGGCTTTTGGACAACCCGAACACGTGGCTCGACATGACCGACCTGGTCTTTGTCGACCCGGTCGGAACGGGTTACAGCCGCGAAGCACCCGGAACCGAGGCACGCAGCTTCTGGGGCGTCAATCAGGACGCTGCCGCGATGGGCGCCTTCATCCGGCTCTATCTGGCACAGGCGGGCCGCACGGTGTCGCCGGTGTTTCTTGCCGGCGAAAGCTATGGCGGGTTTCGGGCGGCACTGCTTGCCAAGACGCTTCAGGATGATATCGGCATCAGTCCTCGCGGTATCGTGCTCATCTCGCCGGCGCTCGAATTCACACTCGTGCGGCCCGACGAGTTCCAGCCGCTTCACTGGGCGCTTGAGCTCCCGTCGCTGGCGGCGGTGCGCCTGCGCAGCGAAGGCGTCACCGGTTCCGAGTTGCAGGAGCGGCTGGCCGATGTCGAACGCTATGCGCTTGGCGACTATCTCGTCGCGCTTGCCAGCGGGCTCGAGGAGGGTGGGCGCCTGGCGAGCCCGCGCGTTGCCGAAATCACCGGCCTGCCGCTTGAACTCGTCAAACGAAACTTTGCACGCATTCCCACCGCACTCTTCGCCAGGGAGTTTGCACGGGCAAGGGGCAATGTTCTCAGCGCCTATGACGGCACGATCGAAACGGCGGACATCGCGCCGGAAAGCCTGAGATACAGCGGTCCTGATCCGGTCCTCGACCGAAGCGTGCCGGTGCTCACTTCCGCCTTTGTCAGCTATATGCGTGACGAATTGAAATTCCGCACCGATCTAAGTTACCGGCTCCTCAACCGTGAAGTCAGCGGCAATTGGGATTACGGGACGAGCCCGACGCGTCAGGGCTATGTCGGCGTGATGGATGACCTTCAGCAGGCGCGCGCGTTGAACCCTGGCCTCGGCGTTTTGATCGTCAACGGCTACACCGACCTGGTGACACCCTATTTGGTGTCACGCTACCTTGTCGGCCAGATTCCTTCGCTTCCGGGCGCAAAGCCCATCCGCGTCGACCTGCTGGAAGGCGGCCACATGATGTATTTCAGGCCAGACAGCCGGCGCGCGCTGAGAGAGGCCGCGTCCGAGCTTTACGAAACGCCGAAATGAAACGGTTTTGTGAAGCAATTCTCGCTTTCCGAATGTGAAAGACGCTTTGGCTGCCTTCGAACGATGCGTGCGGCCATGAATGTGGCGATTGCGACCGGGTAGTCGATCAACACCTGATGGTCTTCGTCTAGCCGGATGGATCCAGCCGGCACTACGGCGCCGGCCTGAATGCCGGACGCCAACTCTTTTCGATGAGCGCATTGACAAAAAATCATCGCCGCAATAATCCAATATATTGGATGCAATACGCGGACCACTTGCGACAAAAGCACACCAGGTGCGTGATGATCGTCGACAAACCTGGACCTGAGGATACAAGCCAATGAACCTGGATCGCGTCATTACCGTCGTCGGAGCCCATGCCGAGGGCGAGGTGGGCCGGGTGATCACCGGCGGCGTCCTGCCGCCGCCGGGTGCTACGATGTTCGAGCGCATGGAGAATCTGGAACGCGAAAGCGCGTGGCTTCGCAACATGCTGCTGTTCGATCCGCGCGGCAGCGTCAATGCAGCCGTCAACCTGATCACGCCGCCGATACGCGCCGACGCCGATATCGGCATGATCGTCATGGAGTCGGACTACTTCGTGCCGATGTCGGGCTCGAACCTGATCTGCACGGTCACGGTCGCCCTCGAGGCGGGCATGATCCCGATGCGCGGCGCTGAGACTATCGTCAGGGTGGACACGCCGGCCGGCCTGGTCGAGGTGACGGCGGATTGCAGTGGCGGCAAGTGCCGTCGCATCACGTTCCGCAACGTCCCGTCGTTCGTCATGCATCGCGACCGGATGGTCGACGTGCCCGGGATCGGATCGCTACGGGTCGATGTCGCCTATGGCGGCATGATCTACTGCATTGTCGATGCCGAGGACGTCGGCGTCACCCTGGCGCGCGACGAGGCGCGCGACCTGATCGAGCTCGGCGAACGCATCAAGGCGGCAGCGGCCGAACAGCTTCCCTCGATCCATCCGGAGAACCCGTCGATCAACACCGTCAACCAAACCGAGTTCGCCGGTCCGCTGCGGGTCGTCGACGGCGTGAAGACCTCGAAGAATGCCGTGGTCGTCTCTCCCGGTCGGCTCGACCGTTGCCCCTGCGGCACGGGAACCTCAGCGCGGATGGCCTTGCTGCATGCGCGCGGCGATCTCGCTGTGGGCGAGCGCTTCCGGCATACTTCGATTCTCGACACCGTCTTCGATTGCCGCATCGTTGAAACGGCGATGGCGGGCAATGTGCCCGCGGTGGTGACTGAGATCTCCGGGCGCGCCTGGCTGACCGGAGTGAGCCACTACGGGGTTGATCCGGAGGATCCATTTCCCGAGGGCTACCGCCTGTCGGACACCTGGTTCAGGTAGTCGCCGACAAAACTTTGCCGGCTAATCAGACTGCGCAAAACCCATCACGCAACGCGAACCGAACAGGCAAAAGCCGATGACGAAATCTAAGAATACCGACCTGACCTGGCTCAACCCGCCACCACATCACGCGTTTTCCGGCAACACTTTGAATGTGCGCACCGGCAAGGAGACCGATTTCTGGCGCGAGACATTCTACGATTTCTGGCGCGACAGCGGTCATTTCCTCTATCGCCAGGTCGAGGGCGACTTCAGCGCCGAGGTCACGGTCAAGGGCGACTACAAGGTGCTCTACGACCAGGCCGGATTGATGGTCCGGCTGAGCGAGACGCATTGGGTCAAGGCCGGCATCGAATTCACCGACGGGCTGATGTATTTCTCCGTCGTCGTCACCAACGATGCGTCCGACTGGTCGCTGGTCAGCATTCCGGCAAGTCCGGACGGCGTCAGGATCCGACTGACCCGCCACGCCGAAGCGATCCGCATCCAGTATCTGGATGCGTCCGACGGCCACTGGAAGCCGGTGCGGCTTGCCTATTTCCCACCCTCGAAAACGATCGATGTCGGCATGATGTGCTGCTCGCCGCAACGTGAAGGTTTCGAAGTCACATTCAGTGATTTTTCGGTCGGCCCGGCGATATCGAGGGAACTCCATGACTGACACGCCCCAAGCGGTGCCGGCCGCGAGCCGCGCGCGTCGAGATGCGGACAAGGTCCGCTGGGCGATCGTGGGGGCAAGCCAGATCGCCCGCTCCTGGGTCGCCAAGGCGATCCAGTCGGTTCCGGATGCGGAATTGGTGGCGGTCGTCAGCCGCAGTGCCGCCCGCGGCCGCGCATTCGCGGACGATCTCGGGATACCGGTATCCGCGACAAGCCTCAAATCGCTTCTTGCCGAAACCGCGATCGACGCAGTCTACGTCTCGACCAACAATGCCAGGCATCGCGACGACACGCTCGAAGCTGCGGCAGCGGGCCTGCACGTGCTCTGCGAAAAGCCGCTCGGGCTGACGCTGTATGATGCCGTCGAGATGGCCAGGGCCTGCGACCGCGCCGGCGTCGTCCTGGCGACGAACCATCATATGCGTGGCGCGGCGACGCACAGGGCGATCCGCGACCTGGTGCTGACAGGCCAAATCGGCCGGCCGCTCGCCGCGCGCGCGATGTATTGCGAATACTTGCCCAAGGAGTTGCAGACCTGGCGCACGAAGGACAAGGAACAGGGCGGGGTCATCTACGACCTGACCGTGCACAATGTCGACGTTCTGCGCTTCGTCCTTGCGGACGAACCGGTCGAGGTCATGTCGATGAAGGCAAGCAGCCTGATCGGCGAGAATGGTGTCGAGGACCAGGTGCAATCCATCGTCAACTTCGCTTCCGGGTTGATTGCCTACATGCATGAGGGCCAGGTCTTCGCCCATCACGAGACGGCGCTTGAGATCCATGGCACCGAAGGGTCGATCTATGGCCGGGGCATCCTGGATGAGGCGCCGTCCGGTCGGGTCTATCTTCGCCGCGGCACCGAGATGACGGAAATCCCGGTCGAGCCCGCCAACCTCTACGCCGCAACGATCGCCCAGTTCGACGCGGCAGTGCTTCATGGCGAACGTCCGGCGGCGACGGGTTGGGACGGCGTCGCCTCGTTGGCCACGGCGCTGGCCGTCAGACGCTCGGCGCAAGAGGGGGTGCGTGTGTCCGTGCCGCGCTTCGAGGGAAATCCGCCCGTTCCGGTGGTGTGACATGGCCGTATCGGCGTTGCCACAAGGTCGATTTCATAGTGGACTTTCAAATAGAATATTGTAGATTGGATACATTATTGCGAAAGCGAGTCCAAGGAGAGGCCAGACGATGACGCATTGGCAGGGGGTGTTCCCGGCGGTTACCACCAAGCTCGACCAGGACGGTTCGATCAATCTCGAAGCGACGCAGGCGAGCATCAACCGCCTCATCGACAATGGCGTTTCCGGCATCATCGTGCTGCCGATGCTGGGCGAGAACGCCTCGCTGCTGCCGCAGGAGAAGGAAGCCGTCATCCGGGCCGCCAGGGAAGCCGTTGCCGGCCGCGTTCCGCTTCTCTCCGGCCTTGCCGAGATTTCGACCGCCGGCGCGGCCGCGAGCGCCCGCAAGTTCCAGGATTACGGCGCCGAAGGCCTGATGGTGTTCCCGAGCCTCGGCTACAAAACCGACCCGCGCGAGACGGCCGAATGGTACAAGGCGATCGCCGGCGCCAGCGACCTGCCGATCATGATCTACAACAACCCGATCGCCTATGGCGTCGACGTCACGCCCGCCATCCTCAAGGTGCTGGCCGATTGCCCGACCATCGTGGCGGTCAAGGAAGAGACCGGTGACGTGCGCCGGGTCACCGACATGTTCATCGCGTTGGGCAATCGCTTCGATATCTTTTGCGGCGTCGACGACCAGATCGTCGAGAGCATGTCGCTCGGCGCTACGGGCTGGGTCTCGGGCATGACCAATGCCTGGCCGAAGGAATGCGTCGAGATTTTCACCCTGTGCGCATCCGGGAATTTTGCCGGGGCACGCGATCTCTATCGCATCATGACGCCGTCCTTCCATCTCGATACGCATGTGAAGCTCGTTCAATACATCAAAATGGCCGAACACCTCGTCTACGGCGCGCCGGAATGGACCCGGGCGCCGCGACTGCCGCTGGCCGGCGAGGAGCGCGAGCGCGTCGTTGCCACGATCAAGGCGACAATCGAGCAGCTCAAGCAGATGCAGTCACGCCGGGCCGCCTGATCCCACGCGGACGTCTGGGTCGGCACGCAAAGCTCCGCGTCGTCGGTTGCGCTTCGAAAGCCGCAGCCGATGGATGTGTCAGGGATGGATTGCATGGATAAAGTTCCAATGTTCGGCGTGTCCGACCTGAGGCAGACGCGCGATACGGCGCGGCGACTGGACACGTCCTGGATTGGCGACGGGTTTTCCCGCGACGGCGGCTCCGACGTCAGAAACATCATATCTCCCTTCGATGGGGAGACGATCAGCGAGGTCGCCTTTGCCAGCGAGAGGCAGGTAGATCTCGCCGTGCAGGCCGCCCGCGCGGCGCTGAAGGCAGATTGGGGCACGATGGGGCACGAAGGACGCGCGGCGTTGATCCGTGCGCTGGCGGATGCCGTCGAAAAGAATCGGCTCGAATTGGCGCTTCTCGAAAGCCTCGACGTCGGCAAACCGATCCTGCATTCCTACAATGACGATGTGCCGACGACGATCGGTGTGCTGCGCTGGTATGCCAGCCTGACCGAAACCGCCTACGATCTCAGCCCTGCCCGTCGCAAGGGCGTGCTCAGCCAGATCGTGCGCGAGCCGCAAGGCGTGGTCGGCATCGTCCTGCCCTGGAATTACCCGCTAACCACGCTGGCGCTGAAGATCGGCCCGGCGCTGGCCGCCGGCAACACGGTCGTCTGCAAGCCGGCCGACGATACGCCGCTCACCACGCTGCGGCTGGCGGAATTGGCGATCGAAGCGGGTTTCCCGGCTGGCGTCATCAATGTCGTGCCCGGCACTGGCGCGGTTGCCGGAAAGGCGCTGGGCCTGCATGGCGACGTTTCGGCGATCAATTTCACCGGTTCGACCGCCACAGGGCGGCGCTTCCTGCACTATTCGGCCGATTCGAATTTGAAGGAAATTTCGTTGGAATGCGGCGGCAAGAATCCTGCGATCATCCTGCCTGATGTCAAATCGCTCGACCGTTTCGCCGGCGACATTTCGACCGGCTTCCTGATGAATTCCGGCCAGCTCTGTTCGTCCATATCGAGGGTTCTCGCGCCGCGCACGCTGGAAGCCGATCTTCGCGACATGCTCGCCGCGAAGATGAAGGAATGGCCGATCGGCGATCCGTTCGATCCGGCCACACGCATCGGGCCGCTGGTCAGCGACACCCATGCGGCCAAGGTCAATCGCGCCATCGATAACGAGAAGCGGCACAACAGTGATTTCAGCGTGTCGGCAGCCGAAACCAAAGGCGCATCGCCACGCCTGGTCGAGCCGGTCGTGCTTTTCAATGTCGCCGAAAGCGCCGAGGCCTGGAGGGAAGAAATTTTCGGCCCGGTTCTGTCCGTCAGGTTCTACGACGATCTCGACAGCGCGATCCGCAGCGCCAATGACACTCAATACGGCCTGAGTGCTTATGTCTTCGGCGAGAATCCAGACGCAATTCGCGAGGCATCGGCCACGCTCGACGCGGGATTCGTGGCGATCAACGCCTTCTGCGAGGGCGACTTCACGACGCCGTTCGGCGGCTTCAAGACGTCCGGCTTCGGCGGCAAGGACAAAGGCATTCATTCGCTCGACCAGTATTCCCGGATCAAAAGCATCTGGTGGGCGACATAGGAACTCAGCCTGGCCGAAACATCCGGTCAGGTGCAAGTGAAGGTAAGTTCGACATGGCTTCCAAGGCGTATGACTATATCGTCGTCGGGGCAGGTGCCGCCGGTTCGATCGTCGCCGCCAGGCTAGGCGAGGACAAGAGCGTTCGAGTGCTGGTGCTGGAGGCCGGCCCGAGCGACAATTCCATCTACGTGCGCATGCCGGCGGCCATGTCCTACCCGCTGACCGACCAGCGCCGGACCTGGAGTTTCGAGACGGGACCGGAGGCCGCGCTCGGCGAGCGCATGATCACGCATGTCAGGGGCAAGATGCTGGGCGGGTCCGGGTCGCTCAACGGCATGGTCTACGTCCGCGGCAATCCGCGCGACTTCGACGGGTGGGCGCAGGACGGTCTGCCGGATTGGTCGTATGCCCATTGCCTGCCCTATTTCAAAAGGCTGGAGACCTATGACAACGGCGCCAATGCCTATCGAGGCGGCGATGGCCCCATCGCGATCACGACGCTCAAAGGCAATCTGCCGGTCTTCAAGGCGTTTCTCGAGGCTGGTCAACAGGCCGGTCATCCACTCAATCCCGACTACAATGCCTATCGCCAGGAAGGCGTCCATATCTACCAGGCGAATATCGACAGGGGTGTGCGGGCGAGCGGCGGCAGGGCCTATCTCAGGCCGGCAATCCGCAAGGGCAATGTCGAGCTGAAGCTGAATGCGCTGGTGCACCGGGTCAATTTCGACGGCAAGCGCGCGGTCGGCGTTACCTACGAGGCTGATGGTGCGACCCACACAGTTGAGGCAGGGCGCGAGGTGGTGCTGTGCGGCGGCGCCTTCAATTCGCCGCAGCTTTTGCTGCTGTCGGGCGTCGGTCGCCCAGACGAACTGGGCAGTCTGGGTATCAAGTCGGTCGCGGACGTGCCCGGTGTCGGCAAGGGGTTGGTCGACCATGTTGCCGTTTCGGTGCGTTACAGGGCATCGCGTCGCGGCGTCTCGCCCGCCATGGACCTGAACATGTTCAAGATGGGCCTGATCGGCGCGCAATGGCTGTTCATGCGCTCCGGGCTCGGCGTGACAAATCTTTGGGAGGTCGGCACGTTCTTCAGGAGCAGTGCGGCTGCCGACTATGCCAACATCCAGCATGAGTTTCTGCCGATGCTGGGCGAACTCATGCACGGCAAGGTCAACATCGAGGAGGGGTTCCAATACCAGACCTGTCTGATGCGGCCGGAGAGCCGAGGCGCTGTTACACTGAAATCGGCTGACCCGCGGATGCATCCGTCGATCATTTCCAACTACCTCGCGCATCCGCAGGACCAGCGGGATCTGATCGACGGCGTGCGTCACACCGACGAGATCATCCAGCAACGCGCCTGGGACGGCATGCGCGGGCAAGCCCTGACGCCAGGGCTCAGGACGATGCCCGATGCCGAAGTGCTTGCCTGGCTAAAGGAAAACCTCGGCACGCAGTACCACCCGTGCTCGACCTGCCGTATGGGCGTCGACGACATGTCGGTCGTCGACGCCGACGGCAAGGTGCACGAGACCGAGGGGTTGCGTGTCATCGATGCGTCGGTCATGCCGCGCATCACCAGCGGCAATTTGCACTGCCCGACCATGATGATTGCGGAAAAGCTTGTCGACCGCGTGCGTGGGCGCGCGCCGCTGCCGCCAGAGACGGTTGATTATGCGGATCAGCGTTGATGCAACGCCGACATTGGACCTCAATGAAATATTGGATACGATCCTGCGACGAGTAGAACGATTCTGAAAGCGCCTGCCATGCCGACACCGCCCAAGCCTCTGTTGCAGCGCCAGACCGTAACCGCGATGGTGGCCGAATATATAGCCGCCAAAATTATCGGTGGCGACTATCCTGGCGGCCACCAGATTCGCCAAGAGGCGATAGCGGCCGAGTTGGGCGTCAGCCGGATTCCGGTGCGCGAGGCGCTTCTGCAACTGGAAGCCGAAGGTCTTGTCGTCATCAGGACGCATCGCGGCGCAGTCGTCTCCGATCTATCGGCTGACGATGCGATCGACCTGTTCGATGCGCGGCTTCTGCTGGAACCCTTCCTCGTCAAAAAGGCCATAGCGCGCCTGTCCAATCAGGACATCGCCAATGTCGAGCGAGCGCTTCGTGACTATGAGGCTGCTATCGCCAGGGGCGATCCGAAGGAGCTCAGCCGTCTCAACTGGGCCTTTCATACGGCGCTGCTCGAGCCGTCGATGCGACCGCGTTCGATGGCGGTGCTACAAACGCTCTACAGTTCGGCGGATCGCTATCTGCGCCTGCAGATCGAGCCGTTGAAGGCGCAGACCAAAGCGCTGCAGGAGCATCGTGACATTTTTGAAGCCTATCGCCTGCGTGACGCCGTCGAGACATCGAGACTGCTCAAGAAGCATGTCGCCGACGCGGCCGAAGAAATCGTCAGCCAACTGAAGCGAGGCGAAGCCGCCGGCTGATCCTGCTTCAGCCGTATCGGCCTTTTCGTTTCGTCGAATCCGGGCGCACATCTGCCTGTCGTTCAAAATCGGCTGACGCGAGCGCAGCCGATCTGGATAGCCGTGACGCCTCCGCAAAATCTTCGCAAGACAATCAAAGCCGAGCGGTGGTAGGGCGAATTCGTTTGACTCTTAAGATTATTGTATCCAATATCCTGTAAAGCAAGATTGCCGTAAATTGCCACCAAAAAGGGGAATTCGCAATGACACGCAAAGCAGGAGACGAGGTCAATTCGGGCTTGTTCACGTCAGCGATCAGCAGGAGAGCCGTACTCACCGGAATGGCCGGTTTGGGAGGCGGGGCATTCCTGTTGAGGCTGTCCACGCTGCCTGCGCAGGCCGCTGCGGGCGGCGAACTCCAGGTCATGGCCTGGGAAGGCTATGACCTGACCAACGAGCTTTCGGACTGGCGCAAGGCAAACGGCGTGACGGTCGAGGCCACGTCGATCGCCAACCAGGATGACGTGCAGGCAAAATTCGTGGCCGGCAATCCACCGCCCATCGATTTGGCCGAATACAATCAGGCCTATGCCGATCTCTACGTCCGGGAAATGAAGATCGTAAATCCGATCGATATGTCGAAAGTGCCGAACTACAATCCCGACAACCTCTTCGGCCAGTTCTACGACCAGCCGACATGGTTCGCCGACGGGCAACATTGGGGATCGCCTTATATCTGGGGGTTCAACACGATCCTGTTCAATGCCGACAAGCTGGCCAAGCCGACATCCTACGCCGACCTGCTCGATCCTTCGCTCAAGGGCAAGATCGCCATCATGGACGACACGGTAAGCTCCTGGCCGGTCGCCGCGCGCGTTGCCGGTTTCGGCGACAAATATCCGCTGCTGACCAAAGACGAGCTCGGCAAGACTTTCGCGGAATTCTCCAAATACCGCGCTCAGGCCCGCGTCATCGCCCTCAACCAGGGCGAGCTCGTCAATCTCATGGTTTCCGGCGAGGTCGTTGCAGCACTTTGCGCCGATCCCTCTATCATCACACAGACCGACCAGCAGAACATGAAGATCGAGATGGCCATGCCGAAAGAAGGCCCGGTCCTGTGGGTGGATGCTTGGTTCATCCCGATTTCGGCGGACAATATCGAGGCCGCTCACGCCTTCATCAACCAGTCGCTCGATCCCGCCGTGCAGGCCAAGGTCGCCATGGCTGTGGTTCAGGCGCCGGTTTCCAAAAAGGCGGTCGCATTGCTTGATGAGAAGTCGCGCAGCCGCATCGACTATGACGCCATTGAGACGATGTTCGCAGCCGGCCTGCCCGGCATTCCACCACGGGCATCCGACACCCATGCCACCTATGACGACTGGGTCGCGGCATGGCAGGAATTCAAAGCGGGAATGTAGACTCCCCGTTGAATTGGCTGAATGAATTGGGATTGGCTATCGGCGTTGCCGATAGCGCGATCTGGACGTGGAAGATCCATGAAGGCACTAAGCGCTACCGCATCGGCCAGAAAGCCGGAATCGATTTCGGAAAGCGCGATGCGTAGATTCAAAGTGGCAGAGCGTCCTTTGCGCGTCCAAAAGGACGCGCGGCGCTCTAGCATGGGCGGCCTGCTGGCGGCACCCGCTGTTCTGTACATGATCATGTTTTTCGTCGTGCCGAGCCTGATCCTGTTCGTCTACAGTTTCTGGACGGCGGCCTCGTACAAGATCGTGCCGGACTTCGTGTTTTCGAACTACCTGAATTCGCTGATGTCGCCACTATTCTGGACGGTGACGATAAACGCCATCCTGATCGGGCTTGTCACGGCATCGATCACGCTGGTTCTGGCGATCCCGGTCGGCTATTACCTCGTCTATGTCAGCCGCTCGCAGGTCATCCTCTATCTCATCCTGATCACCTGGTTCTCCAGCTATCTTGTGCGCATCTATGCCTGGCGTACCTTGCTTGGCACCAGCGGCGTCCTCAACACCATCCTGCTTCAGGCCGGCATCGTCGACACGCCGGTCGGGGTACTCCTGTTCAGCCGGTTTGCTGTCGCGATCACGTTGATCCACATTTACCTGCCATTCTGCATCCTGCTGGTGGTGTCGTCGCTCAGCGAGATCAAGAAGGACCTTGTTGACGCCGCGCGCGACCTTGGCGCCTCGCCGCTTGGCGCCTTCTTCCGCGTCATCGCGCCCAACGCAGCCAACGGGCTGGTCGGCGCCTTCATGCTGACCTTCGTCATGGTTGCGGGCGACTATGTCACGCCGCAGATGCTGGGCGGCTCGTCGGGTCAGACGACGGGGCTGCTGATCGCCGATCAGTTCCGCAAGACCGGAAACTGGCCCCTCGGTGCCGCCCAGGCCTTCCTGATGTTTCTGGTGTCGATCGCCATCTACTTCGCCGTGATGGGGCTTGGGCGTGCAACAGGTCTGATCGTGAAACGCCGGCCTGCAAAGAAAGTGGGAGCGTAGCCAGTGGTCCTCAGAATTGTCGTCTGGTCGATCCTGGCGTTCTTGCTGATGCCGCTGGTGATTATCGTTCTCTTTTCTTTCCATGCGAGCCCTTCGCTATCCTTCCCCTTTGCCGGCTTCAGTCTGCGCTGGTACGCCGATGTGCTTGGCAATGCCCAACTCGGCTCGGCACTGGTCAAGAGCCTCACCGTCGCCTGCTTCACCGCGCTGATCACGCTTGTCCTCGGTGCGGCTGCCTCGCTTGCCTGGCTTCGCCTGGGGCAGGGAGGTCGCGCCTTGCTGGAGGTGCTGTGCCTGACGCCGATCGCGCTTCCAGGTCTCTTCGTCGGCGTCTCGCTTCTGGTGCTGTTCGCCCAGGCACGCGTCCAGCTGTCGACGGTCACTATCGTCATCTCGCACGTGGTGCTGGCCCTGCCCATCCTGATCGTGGCGATGCGCGCCCGGCTGGCGTTGTTCGATCCGTCGCTGGAGGAAGCCTCGCGCGATCTTGGCGCCAGCCAGATGCAGACCTTCGGCAAGGTGACGCTGCCGCTGATCGCACCGACGCTGATCGCTTCGGCCATATTGGCGTTTGCGGTGTCTTTCGACGAATTCGTCGTGACGTCCTTCGTCGCCGGCACCGAGACGACCTTGCCCATGTATATCTGGTCGATGATGCGCCGCACGGTCACCCCGCTCATCAATGCCATTTCGACGCTCGCTCTTCTGTTCTCGATTGCCATCCTCTTCATTGCCTGGCTCATCGGCCATCTGCGCAGAAGGTCGGCCATCGCCGGCCGCACCGTTTCATAAGGATCGACAGGCATGACAATCCGCCCGCCCGTGATCGAGATAGCCGCTGCCGAAAAAATGTTCGGCTCGTTTCAGGCGCTGAGCGACATAAGCCTGTCTATCGAACAGGGCGAGATCGTAACCTTGCTTGGTCCCAGCGGCTGCGGCAAGACGACCCTCATGCGGCTCATAGCAGGCTTCGAGACAGTGACTGCCGGCACCGTCAAGATCGATGGCAAGGATTGTGCCGACCAGCCGCCCGAGCGGCGGCCTGTGAACATGGTCTTCCAGCGCTATGCGCTTTTTCCGCATCTCGACGTTTTCGAGAACGTCGCCTTCGGCCTGAAGGTCAGGGGCACGCCCAAGGCGGAAATCCGCGAGCGGGTCCAGCACATGCTGCATATCGTTCAGCTCGACAGCTTCGCCAACCGCTATATCAACGAGTTGAGTGGCGGCCAGAGCCAGCGCGTGGCGCTCGCCCGGGCGCTCGTCAATGGTCCGAAAGTTCTGCTGCTCGATGAGCCGCTTGCCGCCCTCGATCTGAAGATCCGCCAGCACATGCTGGTCGAGATGAAGCGCATTCACGCCGAGACCGGCGCCACCTTCGTCTACGTCACGCATGATCAGGACGAAGCGATGATCCTCTCCGACCGTGTCGTTCTCATGGAGAAAGGCCGCATCGTTCAGATCGACCGGCCCGAAATCATGTACGCGGCGCCAAGGTCGCTGTTCGCCGCCAAGTTCCTCGGCGAGACCAATTTGTTCGAGGCGGCAATGGCAAGCGACGATGCTTCCGGCATGACTGCCGTCACCGCATCGGGGCTCCGCTTTCACAGTTCTGTCGTTCCCGCCGGCGAATTGCGCGGCAAGGTGATCGTCTCAATCCGACCGGAGTCCTTCCGCTTCGCCAGAGACAATGACACCACGCAATCGGCGACCGGGCAGGTCGAGGATGTCATCTTCATCGGCAGCAGATCGTTCTATACCATCCGCCTGGCTGACGGCATTCGCGTTCGCGTTCAAATCCAGCGGAGCACGCGTACCAGCTTGCCGAAACCGGGTGAGAAAGCAGAAGTTTTCTGGGACTCGGAAAATGTCGTCATCCTTCCGCAATCCTGATTGCCGGCTGTCGGTCAGATCTTCGGAAAAGGAAGCCTGCACAGGATATGTGCCGCTAAGACCTAACTGACCGGCTGATAAACATTCCGCGGCTCGTTCTACCGGGCATTCGCCTCTTCCCGGTCGAACTTGAAATCGGCGGGAAGGCGACCGTGGAAGGCGCGAAGCCGTTTCAGCAATTCCTCGGGCGCAGCTTTGCGCGCGACGCCAAGCCGTCCGGCATCGGTCACATGGATTTCAATCTCATCGCCTTCCCTGAGTTCGAGCGCCTCGACGACAACGGTGGGAAGACGGATGGCGAGACTGTCGCCCCACTTCGAGACCCGCATCACGCTCTCCCATGGATATACGTCCGGCGAGATGTATATCCGCAGGAGGCTAGCACCGAAAGACCCAGTCTAATCCCGGAGCAGATCGAACATCAATTTGAAGAAGCGGTCTGCATCGACTTCGTGCGCGATCCGGGCGTTGTCCTGTTCGCCACGCTCGCCCCAGAAATCGGCAACGGTCGCGCCGAATGCGTAAGTGCCCGACAGATTGACGCCGATATGGGCGGGACGCGTGCGCACCAGCGTCGGGTCGATGGCCAGCGCCAGCACCAGAGGATCGTGCATCGCCCCACCGACGCCCATCGAGTTGCGATGCAGCTTCTCGTAGAACAGCAGCCAGTCGTTGACGAGCCGGCCGAGCGGCGTGTCGATGGTTGCGAGCTCGGCATATTGTGGCGCCTCGATCAGCACCTGCATGGTGACATCGAGGCCGACCATCAGGATCGGCACACTACTGTCCAGGACGATCTTCAGCGCTTCCGGGTCGCAGAAGGCATTGAACTCGGTCGGCGTGATGATCTCGCTCCTGCGATAGAACACGCCGCCCATCCAGATCAGTTCCTTGATCTTGGGCAGCACGTCGCGATGTTTCAGGATCAGCAGGCCGATATTGGTCAGCGGCCCGGTGGCGACAACCAGGATCGGCTCGGGCGAGGCGCGCAACGTGTCGGCGAGGAAATCGACCGCATGCTGCTTGACCGGCTTGATCGTTGCCTGCGGCAGGTAGGGGGAGCCTTCCAGGCCGCTTGGCCCGTCGGCGGTGCCGAGCACCAGAGGCCGTGCCAGCGGGCGATGGCAGCCCTGCGCCACCGGAACGTCGCCGGCGCCGATGAATTCGAGGATGCGCAGCGTATTGGCCGTCGTCTTCTCGACCTCTGCGTTGCCGCAGGTCGTGGTGACGCCGAGCAGTTTGATGGCCGGCGAGCGATGCGCCATGACCAGCGCAATGGCGTCGTCGTGACCAGGATCGCAATCGAACAATATGGGAGTTGCAGTGGTCATCGTATCGTTCCTCACGCCGCCCGCTCGTACTGCGCGACGGTCTGTTTGAACATGTTGAGGAAGCGCCGGCCGTCGAGGTCGGTGCAGATGCGCGTGGTCTTCGGTCCGCCGCCGGGCAGCAATTGCCGGCCGCGATAGGCGACGATCTGTCCGCGCGCTATACGCCCGTCCAGCACGACGTCGACGAACAGCGGCTCGGTCATCGTGGCAAGGCCCGGATCGAAAGCTAGCGCTACAGTGATCACGTCGTCCATCGGGAAGCCGACCAGATCGAAGAATTCGCGCCAGATGTCGATATAGATCGGAAAGCTGTCGGCGATCATCTCGAGAACGGGATTGTCCTTGGCGCCGGCCTGCATGTCCGCGAGGTCGTCGCGCGTCAGCATCGAGGCGGCGACACGGTTGTCCTCGCAGATGTCGAGCGGCACGAGGATCTTGTCGACATCGGCGTTCAGCACGATGCGCGAGGCCTCCGGGTCGGCCCAGATGTTGTATTCCGACAGCGGCGTGATGTTGCCGGGCGTCTGAAAGTTGCCGCCGAGCACCAGCAGGCGCTTGAGCGCCTCCGTCAGCCGGGGTTCCTGCAGCAGCGCCATCGCCGCGTTGGTCAGCGGGCCGGTCGTCACCAGCGTGATCTCGCCGGGATTGGCCATCACCGTCTCGATAATGAAGTCGACCGCGTGCCCCGGCGTTGCCTGGCGCGCCGGCGTCGGCGCCGGTGGATTGAATTTCTTCAGGCGGTCGCCGAAGCGCGCCACGAGCCGCTTTTCGAAATGAACCGGCGCTTCCATATCCGCCTTGGCGTTGCCGACGATCGGCCGCCATGCACCGGCATGAACCGGGATGTCGTCGCGCCCCGCAAGGGCCAGCGTGTTGAGGACGACGTTGGTGACCTGCTCGATCGGCCCGGCCGCACCCGTCACGGTGGTCACGCCTTCGAGCCGAAGATTTGGATTCGCCGCGGCAAACAGCACGGCGAGAATATCGTCGCCGGCAGAATCCACGTCGAGGATTATGCGTTCCATGGAAAGTTCCTTCATGAGGGATGTCTGCCGTCCGGCCCGGGATTCTTGTCCACCGACAGCAGCCTTTGCATCGAGGCCAGTGTTTCCATGATGATCCTTGGCCGCGCGCGATAGGAGAGCGCGAACAGCGCCGTGAGCGCGACGACGTAGGGGACGGTGAGAACCAGATAGGACGGGTAGCCGAATGTCTGCAGGCGCAGCGAGAAGGCATCGGCGAAGCCGAACAGCAGGCAGCCGGCCAGCACCTTCAGCGGATCGCCATTGGAGAAGATCAGGATTGCCACCGCCATGAAACCGCGGCCCGATGACATGTTTTCGGTGAACATGGTTATGTAGCCAAGCGACAGATGCGCACCGGCCAGACCCGCCAGCAATCCGCACAGCAGCGACGCGATGTAACGGACACGCGTGATCGAGATGCCGAGCGCCTCGGCGGCTTCGGGCTTCTCGCCCACGACGCGGATATAAAGCCCGAGCCGGGTGCGGTTATAGAACAGGACCAGCAGCGGCACCGCGATGAACGCGAGATAGACGATCGGCGTGAAGCCGGAGATCAGCGATGCCCATGAGCCGAGAAGGTCGCGGGCGCCGGGCAGCTGGACTTTCGGCAGGCCGACGATGCCTTGACCGACAATGGAGCCTCGCGTGCCGAAGATCGCCTTCATCAGCGAGATCGTCATGCCGCCGGCGAGAATGTTGAGGGCCAGCCCAACGACCACTTCATTGGCCCGGAAGCTCACCACCAGAACGGCAAAAACCAGGGCAAAGGCGAGCGCCGCCGCAACGCCGCAGGCGACGCCCAGCAGCGCGGAACCTGTCCAGATCGAGCCGAGGACGGCGAAGAAGGCACCTGCCAGCATCTGGCCTTCGAGGCCGATGTTGAAGATGCCGGCCTTGGTGGTGAACGAGCCGCCGAGCGCGACCAGAAGGATGGGCGCCGTGGTGCGAAGCGTCGCAGCGATCAGCGCGACATTGACGAGCTTGTCTAGAATTTCCATCGCCGCTCCCCTGCCTGGCTGTCGCCGCGGCGCCTGACCAGAACCTGCGCCGACACGCTGAGGATGATCAGCGCCTGGATCACGGTGATGATCTCGCGCGACGCGCCGGTATCGACCTCGAGCAGCAGCGACCCGTTGCGCAGGGCGCCGAAGAACAGCGCGGTGAAGATGGTGGCGACCGGCGAGCCATTGGCGAGCAGGGCGGCGATCAGCCCATCGAAGCCGAAACCGGGAGCAAACCCTTCCATGAACCGGTGATGGACGCCGAGCGTCTCTACGCCACCGGCCAGTCCGCCAACGGCGCCTGAAAGGAGCAGGACCAAAAAGCCCTGCCGTTTGACGTTGACGCCACCATATTCGGCGAATTTCGGCGCCGAGCCGACCATCGTCACGCCGTAGCCCCAACTTGTGTAGCGAAAGACAAGTGCCGCGCCGATCGCCAGCACCAGACCGATGACGAGGCCCCAGTTCAACCGCGAGAAGGCGAAGATCTCCGGCAGATAGGCTGTCGGCAGGATCGGCGGCGTCTCCGACCAGCCACCTGGCCGCTTGAACAGAAAGATCGTGAAATAGGAGGTCAGCAGCACCGCGACGTAGTTCGACAGGATCGTCGAGACGACTTCGTTGGTGTTGTAGCCGGCGCGGAAATAGGCAGGGATGGCGACCCAGGCGGCACCCGCGACGACCGCGAGCGCCAGTGCCGCCAGCATGTGAATGCCCGCGGGCAGGGGAAAGGCGAAGCCGACCCAGGCAGCAGCGAAGCCGCCGAGGAAAAGCTGACCCTCGATGCCGACGTTGAACATGCCGCCGCGCAAGCCGACGCAGGCAGCGACGCCGCAGATCAGGATCGGCGTCGTCTGCAGCAAGGTTCCGGCAATCTTTGCCTGATCACCGAAGGCGCCGCGCAACAGCGTCATGAAGACACGTACCGGGCTTTCACCGACCATCAGGATGATGATCGCGCCCATGAGCAGCGCCACGGCGACGGCGATGACCTGACCGGAAACGGCACGCAAACGGTCGTTCATCTTGGAGAGTCCGGCATCATGTAAGCTCCGGCATCATGCAGGCTCCGCGGCGAATCCCGGCACGGCCACGCCTGCCATCATCATGCCGATGCGGTCCTCATCGGCATCATCGCCGGCGACCTCGCCCATGATCCGTCCGTTGAACATTACCAGGATGCGATCGGCAAGGGCGGCAAGTTCGTCGAGCTGCACAGAAATCAGCAGGATTGCGCGGCCGGCCGCGCGCTGGCGCATGATCTCGTCATGAATGGCCTCCTGCGCGCCGATGTCGACGCCGCGCGTCGGCTGATCGATCAGCAGGAAGTCGGCGCCGTTGGTGAACTCGCGCGCCAGCACGACCTTCTGGATGTTGCCGCCCGAAAGCCGTTTGACGGCATCGCCCGATCCTTGCGCGCGAATATCGAAATCCTTGATCAGCTTGGAAGCGTTTTGGCCGATGGCGTTCCAGTTGAGCAGGCCGCTGCGGCTCCATGGCGCGCGGCGCTGGCGACCCATCAGCATGTTTGCCGCAATCGATGCATTGCGGTCGACCCCGCGGACCATCCGATCGCCTGGCACATGCGCCAAGCCGGCCTCGCGGATTTCGGCGGGGGAGAGGGTGGCAAGGTTGCGGCCCTTCAGCCGGGCTACGCCATGGCTTGCCGGACGCAGGCCCGAAAGCACCTCCGCCAGTTCCGTCTGGCCGTTGCCGGCCACGCCGGCAATTCCCACCACCTCGCCGGAGCGGACGGTGAAATTGACGTCGCGTAGCGCCGGCAATCGGCGGTCGTCGCGCGCCCACAGTTGCTCGACTTCGAGGATCACCTCGCCATGCTGCGGTTCGCGCGGACGGCGATCGAAGCTGACCTCGCGCCCGACCATCATGCGCACCAATTCGTCCTTGCTGAGTTCGGCTGTCGGGCGCGTCGCCACCCTCCTGCCGTTGCGCAGCACCGTCACGGTGTCTGAGACCTCCATCACCTCTTCCAGGTGATGCGAAATGAAGATCACCGTCATACCCTCCGCCACGAAGCTGCGCAGCGTCTGGAACAGTTCACGGCTCTCCTGCGGCGTCAGCACCGCGGTCGGCTCGTCGAGGATGATGGTGCGCGCGCCACGCACCAGCACCTTCAGGATTTCGATGCGTTGCTCTATGCCGACCGAGAGCAGTCCGACGCGCTCGGTCGGATCGACCCGCAGCCCGAAACGCTCCGACAGTTCGCGCGTGCGCGCGATCTGAGCGGCGTGGTCGATCAGCCCATGGCGGCGGATCTCCATGCCGAGAAAAACATTGTCGGCGACTGAGAGCGAGGGAACCAGCTTGAAATGCTGATGCACCATGCCGAGACCGGCCTTGATGGCGACGGCGGGATCGGCGACCACCGTCTCCTCGTCGTTCAGCCGGATTGAGCCTTCGTCGGGCTGCAGGAGACCGAACAGGATGTTCATCAACGTCGTCTTGCCCGCACCGTTCTCGCCGATGATGGCGTGGATTTCGCCCCGGCGCACGGCAAGGTCGATGCCGTCATTGGCAACGAAGGCGCCAAAACGCTTGGTGATGCCCGTCAATGCTACGGCCATCCCAGCGACATTGGGGCCGGCAACACTGGCGCCGGCAACACTGGCGCCGGCAGCATTGTTACCGGCATTGTGGAGGGTCGGCGACCCCGGCACGTTCGACACCTTGCTTCTCGCAAATTGGACGCTGATCCGTCGCGGCAAGCCGCGGCGGATCAGCGTAGCGCTTTCCTGGGAGGATGCGCGGTTGTTGTCTTACTTCGCCTTGGCGATCTCGATCTTGCCATCGAGAATGGCCTTCTTGATCTCGTCCAGCTTGGCCGTCACATCGGCCGGGATCGTCGGGGCGATATCATCGCAGACCTTGACCTCGACGCCGCCCGAAGCTAGGTCGAAGGTGCGGGTGCCGGCGGTCACTTTGCGGCCCTCGACTTCGTCCTTGATCAGCGTGTAGACGGCGATGTCGCCGCGCTTCAGCATGCTTGCGAGCACATTTCCGGGGGCCGTGCCGCACATGTCGATGTCGACGCCGATCGAGTATTTGTCGACCGCAGCACTTGCCTGCATCACGCCTTCGCCCGTCGGGCCGGCGACGTTGTAGACGATGTCGGCGCCCTGGCCGTAAAGCGCCTGGGCAAGCTCGCTGCCCTTGGCCGGGTCATCGAAGGTTCCGGCGAAGACGGAGTTCACCTTCACGTCGGGCGCGGCATATTTCGCGCCTTGCTCGTAGCCGCCGAGGAAGTTGCGGATCACGGGGATATCACGGCCGCCGACGAAGCCGATCGCCCTGCCGTCGCCGATCTTGGGGAATTCGCTGCCCTTGGCCTCGATCATGCCGGCGAGCGCGCCGGCGACGAAGGATCCCTGCTCCTCCGCGAAATTGGCATAGATCATGTTGGGATTGTCGAGTACGCCGTCGATGAACACGAAGCGCTGGTCGGGATAGGCTTTGCTGACCTTCTGCAGCGAGTCCACCAGTTCCCAGCCCATCACAAAGATCAGGTCGTACTGCTTGGCCTTGGCAAGGTTCTCGAACTGCTCCTCGTAGTCGAGCGCGCGATTGCCGGTGTCGACCAGCTTCAGGTCGATGCCGAATTCGTCCTTGGCCTTGTTGAGGCCGTTGACGATGGAAACACCGAAGCCCTGTGCAAAGTATCCCGAGATGGCGGCCACGGACACTTTGTCCTGTGCCGCGGCAGATCCGAACGACACGGCAAGCATCGTGCCGGCCAGACATAGATTTTTGAGCGCCCTTTTCATGTCATTCCCCTTCAGCTTTTTTCAGCTTTTGAAGCCACGCCTTAACCATCCGCGCTATCGCCGAGACGGCGGCTATTTTCGTTGATGGTCATATGAGTTTATGAGCGGCCCCGCAGGCTGTCAATCGTCCTGCGAGGCAGTTTCGTTGTGCCATTTCTCGCTTCTTGCGTGTCGAAGCTTGACAAATATCGGCTGGGGATAATTGTTGATACTCTAACGAGTTTGTGTGAACGACGGGAAGAAAGAGAGCGGACAATGCCGGCTGTGGTGGTCAGGAAATTTCTGGTTCAGGTCGAGGAGATATTCCACGAGGGCGGCCCACTTGCGGCACGTCCGCCCAAACGCGGCGCGATCGTCGCCGTCATCGCCAACCCCTTTGCCGGGCGCTATGTCCAGGAAATCACCGGCTTCATGGACGATCTGAAGCCGCTCGGTCTCGATATGGCGCGACGCCTGATCGATGCCATCGGCGAGGGCGTCTCGGCGATCGAAGGCTATGGCAAGGGCGCCATCGTCGGTGCTGCCGGCGAGCTCGAACACGGCGCGCTCTGGCACAATCCAGGCGGTTACGCGATGCGCGAGCTGCTCGGAAACGCTAGGGCAATCGTGCCGTCGACCAAGAAGGTCGGCGGCCCCGGAACGCGGATCGACATTCCGATCACGCACATAAACGCTTCTTACGTGCGCAGTCATTTCGACGCGATCGAGGTCGGCGTCACTGACGCGCCGCGCGCAGACGAGATGGCGGTCATCCTGGCGATGACGACAGGCGCGCGCGTTCACGCGCGGGTGGGCGGCCTTGCCGCCGCGGATATCAAAGGCGAGGACGGATTGAGATGAGCGTAGAAATCCGCCGGATCATCACCATCATCGAGGAAAACCTGATCGAGGGCGGCCGTCCCGTCGATCCGCCGACCCGCCGCGCGGCGGCCATTGCCGTGATCCGCAACCCGTACGCAGGCACTTACGTCGAAGACCTGTCAGCGTTGAGCGACATTGGTGAGGAATTGGGCGACATTTTGCCGAAGCGCGCGGTCGCAGCACTTGGCTTTCCCGGCAATAAAGTCGAAAGCTTCGGCAAGGCAGCCGCCGTCGGCGCCGACGGCGAACTCGAGCACGCCGCCGCCATCCTTCACCCCAAGCTCGGCGCCCCGTTCCGCGATGTGCTTGGCAAGGGTGCGGCGCTCATTCCCTCGTCGAAGAAGCGTGGCGGCCTCGGCGTGCCGCTGGACATCCCGCTCGGCCACAAGGATGCGGCGCGGGTGCGCAGCCATTTCGATGGCATGGAGGTCCGAGTTCCTGACGCACCGCGCGCCGACGAGATCGTCATCGCCATCGCCGTGACCGATTCCGGCCGGCCCCATCCACGCGTTGGCGGGCTGACCAAGGACAAGATCGTCGGCAAGGATGGCGTCAGCTAAACGTCGCTATCCCTGAATGACTTCAGGCACCCGCATTGCCGGCGGGGTGTTGCGGCTTCGACGGGTCTGCACCAGGCCGTCGATGACGACCATTCCGATCCCCGGAAGGTTGCCCTGCGCCACGCTGTCGAGCAGCCCGTCGCCGGCGCCGCCGATCGCCTGGTCCATGAAGATCAGGTCGGCGGCGCGGCCGACTTCGATCATGCCACGATCATGCAGCTTGCGCACGCGCGCCGTGTTGCCGCTGGCAAAGCAGAATGCCACTTCCGGCGCGACACCGCCCAGCGAAGCCAGCATGGTGAGGATCCGCAGTATGCCGAGCGGCTGCACGCCGGACCCGGCCGGGCTGTCGGTGCCAAGCACGATGCGCGAAAGTTCGCCGCGCTGCCTAGCAAGATCGAGCACGAACAGTCCGGTGCGCAGATTGCCGTTATGGACGATCTCGAGCGCCCGCGAGCCCTTCTCGCAGATCTGCCGGATTTCCGCTTCGGGCAGTGCCGTCGGCCCGCCATTGACATGGGCGACAATGTCGGCGTCGACCTCCAGCACGACATCCGCACCGATGCGGCCGGAGCCGGGCAGGGACGGGCCACCGGTGTGGGTCATTGAGGTCATGCCGTATTCGCGCGCCCAGGCGACCATCTGCCGTCCGGTCGGCCCGTCCTTGACGCCGCCTAGGCCGACCTCGCCGACAAGCGTGACGCCGGCTTCGGCGAGGTAGCGGAAGTCCTCCTCGACCAGGCCGGGCTCCAGAATCGGCGCACCGGCCAGTATCTTCATCCCACTCGGGCGGAAGTTGGAAAAGGTCCGCTGCGCCGCGATGGCAAGCGCCTTCAATCCGACCAGGTCGCGCGGACGGCCCGGCGTGTGGACCTCCCCCGCCGAGACGATGGTGGTGACCCCGCCATGCACGGTCGAATCCATCCAGCCGATCTGGTTCTGCCGCGGCGTCCAGTCGCCGGCTACCGGATGGACGTGATTGTCGATGAGGCCCGGCGCGACCGCGCAGCCCATTGCATCGATCACGGTGCCGGCAGCACTGGTATCAAGGGCGCCGGCTTTGCCGATGGCGGTGATCTTGCCGTCGACCGCGACGATCGTGTCGGCGTCGAGGATCGGTTGGGCGAGATCGCCGGAAAGCATCAGGCCGATGTTGCGCACGACAAGCGTGTTGGGTTTCGGGTCGGGCGACATCGGCACCTCGTTTGTTATTTCCATGAATTTTGGAACGCGAGTTACTTCCCGCTATCGCCATTCGATGGGTCGTCGTCATTGATGCGATTGAGCAGGCGAAGCAGCGTCGCCTGTTCCGTGGGCGAAAGCGGCGACAGAAATCTCCGTCCGACTTCGACGCTGCGTTCGAGCCGGTCGAGCGTGTATCTGGTTCCCTTGTCGGTCAGCGCGATCATCGACAGGCGTTGGTCGGTATCGGACGCGCTGCGGGTGATCAGCCCGTTCTTGAGAAGTTTGCGGACAACGATGCTGATGGTCGACGGGTCCATCGCGGTCAGCCGTCCCAGATGGTTCTGCGAGACGTCGCCCTGCTTGAGAATGGTGGCGAGGGCGGCGAATTGCGTTGGCGAAAGATCCTCACCGGCCATGACCTGTTGGAAGCGCAGCGTCGCGCGCTGATGTGCCCGGCGGATCACGTGCGCCGGATGGCGGTCCAGTTCGTAGCCGGTCTTGGCGTATCGCTGCAGCACCTGTTCGCGGCTCAGCGGCTTAGCACTGTCGCCCGGCCCTTTGGGTGCCGCACTTTCGGGTTGCGATTCGATATCAGTCGTCACGCCGGGCTCCTCTTGCCGCTGTCTCGGATGCCGCAGGCTCGAAAAAGTTCAAGCCGCGACTTCAGCCGGTTGAAGCGACGTCCCGTCGCGAAGGGCTGCGACGACGCTTGCCGAATCGCTGACCACGCCGAAATGCGTCGCTATATCGTAGAGCGAGCTTTCCTGCTCGCGTGGTCCCGTCGCCGCGCAGCAATCGCTTGGCACCACCACTTCATAACCCTGGAAAAAGGCGTCATGGACGGTCGAGCGCACGCAGATGTTGGTGACCACGCCGAAGATGACCAGTTGATCGACCTGCATGTCTTTGAGCGTCAGGTCGAGGTCGGTTTGAAAAAACGCCGAGTAGCGCCGCTTTATCAGATGGATTTCATCGTCGCGGGCGCCAAGGTCCTCGATGATCTCAGGACCGCAGCTACCCTCGAGACAATGTGGCGTGCGCTTCACCCATTCGCGCTCGCGGCGCATGCCGGCCCTATGGGTGTCGTGCACCCAGATAACCGGCACACCGCCGGCGCGCGCGGCCTCGATGACCGCCAATTGCGGTGCGACAAGCGTCTCATATCCCGGCAGCACCATCGCCCCGCCGGGCTTGCAGAATTCATTGACCATGTCGATGACAATAACCGCCGCGCGTTGCGGATCGAGGCGCATCGCGTCATCGTGCCGATGTGAGGAAAAACTGTCCACGGGCATGGCGAGCTCCTTTGGTCGATCGTTGATGCTCATACAAAAAACCGTCGCGGATGCCAAGTCAATCCCGTTCGGGGCAAAGCCTTGTCGTCTGGTGCGCGCGGGACGCGCCGGCAAAGGTCCGCGCCGTTCTCCGATGCGGAATGGCATTGACAAGGTTCGGCAATCGGGTGTTCGATTTGTATGACCATCAATGATATTCAATTGGCTGAATTCGCGGCGTCGAGGGCTGAGACATGAAGACGATCGTCACCGGATCCAGCGGTCTGCTTGGCCGCCATGTCGCCGCGGCGCTGGTCGCGGCCGGTCATGATGTGATGGGCATTGATGCCGCCGCCCCGGGTGACGTGGCATGGCGGCATGCAACCGCGGATCTGACGGATCTTGGCTCGACGCTGCAGCTGGTGCGCGATTGCGACGCTGTGGTTCATGTCGCGGCCATTCCGCGCCCGACCGGGCGGGCCGGCGGCGAAGTGTTCAAGACCAATGTCGCGACCGCCTACAATGTCGTCGAGGCGGCGGCCATGGCTGGCGCCGCGCGCTTCGTCTATGCCTCGTCCTTCAGCGTTTTCGGCTATCCGTTCTTCGAGAAGACGGTGCGCCCGCCCTATCTGCCGGTGGATATGGATCACCCGGTCGGCGCGCAGGATCCATACGGCCTGTCGAAATGGCTCGGTGAGGAAATCGTCGCCGCGGCGGTGCGCCGCGGCGCATTCTCGGCTGTCAGCATTCGTATGCCATGGATCCAGACCCCGGCCAGCTTTTTCGCGGGCGTCGGCCCGCGCCGCGCCACTGCCGACAGCGCCCGTGACCTGTGGGCCTATCTCGATGCGCGCGACGCGGGGCAGGGCTTCCTGCAGGCGTTGGAATGGAAAGGCGACGGCCATCTCCGCGTCCTGCTCAGCGCCGCCGACACGTTCATGGAAGAGGAAACCGAGCCGCTCGTGCGCCGTGTCTACCCGGATGTCCCGCTATCGCGGCCGATCGCCGGCCATGGTGCCGTGCTCGACACAGTCCATGCGCGCGAAACCATCAGCTTTGAGCCGAGCCATTCGTGGCGCTCTTACCCGAAGCCGGAGCTTGGAAAATGAAGCGATTCGACGAAAGATGCGTCCTTGTCACCGGTGGCGCCGGCGCGATCGGCAGTGCGGCGGTCCGGCGCTTCCTCGAAGAAGGCGCACGCGTCGCCATTGTCGACCGCAACGGCGCGGCGGCGCGGACACTGGCCCAATCTCTGGGCGAGCACGCGATCGCCATCGAAGCCGACGTCACCGATGAAGCAGACGTGCGGCGCGCCGTTGAAACGACCGTGGAAACATTCGGCGAGCTGAATGCGGTGTTCAACAATGCCGGGATTTCCGGCGTCATCGCTCCGGTTCACGAACTGCCTGTTGACGACTGGGATACCATCATTCGTATCAACCTGCGCGGCATGTTTCTCGTCCTGCAGGCGTCGCTTCGGGCGATGATCGAGGCCGGTAATGGCGGCTCGATCGTCAATATGGGTTCGTCCATGGCCGGCTGGGACGTGCTCGCGGGCGGTGCCGGCTATGTCGCCTCCAAGCATGGTGTGGTCGGGTTGACGCGGGTCGCAGCACTCGATGCCGCGCCCTACGGCATACGCGTCAACGCCATCTGCCCCGGCGTGATCGAGACGACGCTCGGCGTGCCTGCGAGCGGCGACGGCGATTTCAAGAGCAGCGTGCAGCATTTCGCCGACCGCATCCCGCTGCGCCGCATCGGCCAGCCGGACGATGTCGCGGCCGCCGTGGCGTTCCTCGCCTCCGACGAGGCCAGGCACGTCACCGGCGCGGATTGGCTGATCGACGGCGGCCAGACCTTGCAGAGCTGGGCCAACGCGCCGGCCGGCGGCGTGTTTCCGAAATTCTGATAAGGGGCCTCGTCTCAAGCCGCTTTGGCGGCATTGCCTGGATGATCTGGACGGCGAGATCAAGGTCGGCGAGACCGCCCGAAAGCGGCGTGCGCGGTTTTGCGCCGGCCAGGATGCAATCGGCGAAATGCAGCCATTCGCGACGGAATGCGGTGTCGGGGATGCCCGGCAGCACGCGTTCGGATGCCGTCTCGCCGGCCGCTTCGCGCACCCGCACGATGGCCGAGGCATTGCGGAAATAGGGGTTCTGGAAATCGATCCGCACTTCCGCGTGCTCGCCATGCACGTGGATCCATTCGTCCCACCATTCATATTGGGCGAGCGCCATGTCGAAGAGACAGGGAACGCCGTCATAGTCGAGCACGGCCAGAAGCTGGTTCGCGCCGGTCTGCTGCGCGTGCACGACACGGCTCGGCGTGCCGAAGGCGCCGCGCATGACGGCGAGATCGTGGCTGCTCAGGCCAAGCAGCAGGAGATAGAGATCGCGATAGCCGGCATGGTCCAGCCCCAGCGCCGCCTCGACGCGTCGTGCGACGGCGTCTCGCCCGGCCGCGAGCAGATCGGCCGGCACATCGGCGATATGGATTTGCGTATAGAGTTTGCCGTAGAGGTCGAAGCGGCCGGCGAAATCATGGACATGGATCGACTTCGGCCGGCCGATGGCGGCGATGCGCTCGAGGCCGATCTCGTAGCCGGGGTCATAGAACTTCATATAGCCGACAAGCGCAACGAGGCCGCTGCGTTCAGCCTGCTCGATCAGCGGGTGCGCCTCCTCAAGCGTGAAGGCAAGCGGCTTCTCGACGATCAGATGCTTGCCGGCGCGGATGGCGTCAGCAACCATCTCGCCATGGTCGTAGGTGCAGATCACCACGGCATCGACACCAGGATCGGCAAGCAGGGCGCGATGGTCGGTATAGCGGGCCGCGACACCGTAGTGCTCCCCGACCTTGTCGACCGTTCCGGGTGAGATATCGCACAGCGCGGCGATGCGAAACGCCGGCAATTCCTGGAGATAGGGCAAGTGCATCAACTGGGCGATTTCGCCGCAACCGATAACGCCAACGCCGATAACGCGATCCTGCATGTCAACCCTTAACGGCGCCGGCCGTCAGGCCGGCGATGAACTGCCGCTGCATGGCGATGAAGACGACGATCACCGGCAGTGTCGTGATCGTCAACGCGGCGAAGTAGAGCGCCCAGAGCGAGTCATATTGCTGGAAGAAGCTGACAAGTCCGAGCGGGATGGTCTGCACGGACGGGTCGCGCAGGAGCAGGAAGGCGAGGAAGAAATCGTTCCAGATCTCGATGAAGCCGAAGATCAGGATCAGCGCGACGCCCGGCCGGATCAGCGGCAGCATGATGTGGATCAGGATCGCCAGCCGGCTGGTGCCATCGATACGCGCGGCGTCTTCGAGGTCGGCGGGCAACGTGACGAAGAAGCTGCGCAGGATGAAGACCGAAAGCGGCAATGACGTCGCGGCATAAACGAAGGCGATGCCGAGCCGATTGTTGATCAGGCCGAGATCGCGCGCCACCATGAACAGCGGAATGGCCATGACTTGCGGCGGCACCAGCATGGCCGCCACGGCCACCGCCAGCACAAGGCCGCGTCCGGGAAAACGAAGGCGCGCCAGCGCATAGGCGCAGGGCGTCGCCACGGCCACCAGGATGATCAATGCCGAACCGGTGACGAAGACGCTGCTGACGATGCGCGATCCCATGCCGGCGATGCGCCAGGCATCGGCATAGTTCTGGAACACAAGGCTCGACGGCGGGCCCCAGATGTTGCTGAGCATTTCCTGCTTGGTCTTGAGTGAGCCGAAGAGCACCCAAAGCAGCGGATAAAGCGTCTCCAGCAGCACCAGGACGAGCGCAGCATAGATGCCTGCAAGTTCGAGAATACCTCGCGCGCCGAGGCGCCGCGCGTTGCGGCGATGGCCGACCGTGCCGTTGTCCCGGGAAAGCGGAGGGTTGGCCGCGGCGCTCATCAGACCTCAAGCCTTTGCCGCCGCATCAGGGCGAGCAGCCCGACGCTGGCCAGCCCGACGATCAGGAAGAGCACATAGCCGATGGCCGCGGCATAGCTCATGGCACCGTCCTGGAAGGCCTTGCTCATCATGTAGGTGAGCACGACTTCGGTGGCGTGGTTCGGCCCGCCCTTGGTCAAGACATAGACGATGTCGAAGTTGCGCACGAAGGCGCCGGACAGGCCAAGAATGGTGTTGATGAAGACGATCGGCATCATCATCGGCAAGGTGACATGCCAGAAGCGCTGGACCGGTCCCGCGCCGTCCATCTTCGCCGATTCGTAGAGTTCCGCCGGGATCGTCTGCAGCCCAGCGAGATAGATCACGGCGTGGAAGCCGAGCCATTTCCAGACGTCGACGACGATGATCGAATAGAGCGCGATATCGGCGTCACCAAGCCATGATTGTTTCAGCCCACCGAGGCCGAACAGATCGAGGCCGCCATTGAGCAGCCCGAAGACCGGATTGTAGATCCAGGACCAGAGCAGCCCGACGGCGACGAAGGACATCGTCACCGGGACGAAGGCGGCGGCGCGAAAGAAGGTGCGGCCGAGGACCACCCGATTCAGAAGCAGCGCCAGCCCAAGGCCGAGCACGTTTTTCAAGACGACAACTGCGACGACGAAGATCAAATTGTTGCGCAGCGCGGCGAGGAAGATGCGATCATGTGCAAGGCGCTGATAATTGGAGAAGCCCGCCCAGCTTGGGTCGGAAAACCCATCCCAATTGTGCAGGCTGAGCCAGAAACCGTTGCCGAACGGCCAGAGGTAGAACAGACCGAAGAGGATCGCGGCCGGCAGGATCATGACGAAGGCGGTCGCGCCGTCGCCTGAAACGAAGCGCCCGAAACGGCTCGCGGAAGGAGCCGCCTCTTGCGGTCGCGTGCTCATGCGGCCTTCGCGGTTTTCGGTGTCAGCGCCAGCCCGAGCGTATTGCGGATATAGGCGATGCTCTCCAGCGTGCTCTGCTCGGCCGTCTTCTTCGATGCGTCGAGTTCGATGATGGCGAGGCCGTCATAGTTTGCGTCGAGCAGCACGTCGACGATGCCGGCAAGATCGACGACGCCGGCGCCAAGCTCGCAAAAGGCGCCGTAGCGGTCATAGCCCTTCAGCGCAGGGTCGACCCTGGTATCCTTGAAATGCATGTAGCGCACGGCCGAGATGTAGGTTTTGACCGCATCGACGGGATCGGAATTGGTATGGGCGAGGTGCGCCGGATCGATGCACAGGCCGGCCAGACCGGTGTCCAACTCATCCATCATCCGGTCGAGCTGGTCGCGGCGCTCGATGAAAGTGTCGAGATGCGGGTGATAGACCGTCTCGATGCCAAGGTCTTTGGTCCGCTTGCCGATATCTTCGAGCGCCCGGCAAAAGGCGCGGTAGTCGTCGGCCGTATGCGGGCCGGCAATGGCTTCAGAGGGACCGCCTCCAAGAACCAGGACCGGGGAGCCGAAGCCCTTCAACATCCTGGTCAGCGCGACAAGCACATCGCGCTCATAAGGCCAGGCGACAGGGTTGGTGAAGATCGCATTCACGTAGAAAGAGGAGAGCTTGATGCCATACTCGCTCTGGCCTTCCGACAGCAGCGCGTAGCGCCGCAAAATGTCGGTATCGGTCGTCACGCCCATCGGCGCCTGGTTGCCGAGCTGCATATATTTGCGGGCGTACTGGTCCGAGAGGCTGGTGAAGGCGAGGATCTCGAACCAGCCGAAACCCTGATCGGCCAGGAATTTGATGGCCGGCCTGAGCGGTAGTCCGGTGAGGTCCCAGCTGTTCAGATGATAGCCGATCGAGAAGCGCTGCCGCTCGGCGCGATTTGTCGTCATGTCTCTGTCTCCGGTAAGAGAGGCAGCCCGAGACGGGCGGCCCCGTTTTCTTGCCCTGGCGCATCAGCTCGGCTGGATGCGCTCGCCTGCATGCGAGCTCACTTGGGCGGCCAGTTGCCCTGCGCCTTGAGGTCGTCGAAGGTGGTCTGGATCGAGGCCGCCGCCTCCTCGGGCGTCGTCGTGCCGCCAACGATGCCGGCGATCGCCGAAGCGGTGGCTGTCGCGACTTCCGACGGCCAGATCCAGTCGAGGAACTTGATGGTGCTCGGGAAGGCTTCCTTGCGCAGCTCGACCGCATAGGCGTCGTCGACCTGCGGCACGCCCTTGATCGAGGCTGCGATCGGCTGCTCCGGCGCAAGGTAGAGCGTCGCAACCTCAGGCTGGGTCAGATATTCGATGAACTTGATCGCCGCATCGAGCTTCTCGGGCGGGATCGACGAGGCGACGCAGATCCCGTTGTCGGCGCCGCCGCCATGGCCTGGCGCGCCCGGCGTTCCATCCATTTTCGGAAAGGCAAAGACGCCCCATTTGAAGTCCTTGACGCTCGACTGGAGCGACGGGATTTCCCAGGTGCCGCCATAATACATGGCGCTCTTGCCGGCGGCGAAAGCTGCGCGCATTCCGTCCTGGTCGACGGAAAGCGAGTCTTTGGAAAGGATGCCGTCGTCGACCCACTGCTTGATCAGCTTGAAGCCTTCGACGTCAGGCGCATCGGTGAACTTTGCCGTGCCCTCCAGATTCTTCTGCGTCTTGCCGACCGGGTCGCCCGAGGCCTGCGAAAAAGTTTCGAAGAACCACATTGGCCACATCACGGTGTTCGAGCCCTGATGCAGGAGAGGGATGACGTCCGCGTCCTTGAACTTCGGCACGGCCGCCTTCAGGTCGCCATAGGTCGGCGGGACCGGGATAGCGAGCTTCTGAAAGAGGTCGACATTGTAGAAGATCGTCGATGTCGACAGCGTCGAGATCGGGACACCATAGACCTGGCCGCTGACCGTGAAGGCGCCAAGCGCGGCGGCGTCGATCCTGTCTTGGAACGGCTTGATCTTGTCGGTGATCGGCATGACCAGCTTGCGCCTGACGTAGGCGCCATTGGTGTAAAAGGCCGGGCAGGCGATCAGGTCCATTTCCTGGCTCGCCAGCTTGGCGGTCATCAGGCGCTGGATGGAATCGGTCTGCGGTCCTTGGGCATCCCACTCGACCTTCGAGACGTCGGGGTTGGCCTTGAGGAAGCCGTCAATGACCTGCTGCTGGATCTTCTTCTGCTCGTCCGGCGCCTGACGCGGAGCGAGCTGGTCGAGGGCCGAACCGCCGAAGACCTTGAGCGTGATCCCCTCGGCATGGCCGATGCCGGGCGTCGTGATCAGGCTCAGGCTGAGCAGTGCGGTAGCAAGGATGGCGGGATGTTGTTTCGAACGATGGGTCACTCTCTGCTGAATGGGCATCTGGCTCTCCTTTACGCCAATGCCGAGGGGCAACCTCGGGACCAAAGATCGTTGATGGTCATATGATCTTGGTCGCCTGTTGCAAATTTTGTCAATCGGTAGGCATGCCTATTATTTCACCAATTTCATGGGCCCAGAGAGTTGGCGGGCGAGCGCGGCGTCGTCTGATGCGCCGCGCTTCCCCCGTTCCCGCACCTCCGCCCGGCGCCAACAAGACGATCACGGCGCCGGTCAGGTTCGGCGCACGGTGAACGTGCTCTCGCAGGAGGCGAATACGGGAAGCGTGTTTGAGCGTTTGGCGGCATCGGCCGGAAGCGCCGCGGCTCCAGGGTTCCGTCGCGCCCTGGAGCATCCTTTCGGACATTATTTGCCTGCCGGCCGCCAAACGCAGCGCTGACTTTCTTCCATTGGCGTCGAGATTGGATCGAGCATTGCTTTGATCGCAACGACCTGCGTGTCACCGTAGAGGCCTGATCCAAGCCTGAGGCAGAAGGAGGTTGACCATGGCCAGGATTGTACCCGTGCTCGATCTCAGCCGTCTCGGACAGGGCGCGTCGGAGCGTCGGACCTTTCTGTTCGACCTGCGCACGGCGGCCCGTGACGTCGGCTTCTTCTATCTCAGCGGCCACGGGATTTCGGCTGCGGAGATTGACGAGGTGCTCGACGCCTCGCGTCGGTTCTTTGCCTTGCCCGAAGCCGACAAGCTGGCCATCGAAATGGTCAAGTCACCGCAATTCCGCGGCTATACGCGCACCGGTGGCGAACTGACCAAGGGCAAGGCCGATTGGCGCGAACAGCTCGACATCGGCGTCGAGCGCCGACCCGTGCCACAGGAGCCGGGCATTCCTGCCTGGACGCGGCTGCAAGGGCCGAACCAATGGCCTTCGGCCCTGCCGGAACTCGAGCCGGCGCTGCTGGCATGGCAGACCAGGGCAACGGCGGTGGCGATCCGCCTGCTCAAGGCCTTCGCGCTGTCGCTCGACCAGGCCGAGGACGCTTTCGATCCGATCTATAGCGGTGAGCCCAACCATCGAATGAAGATCGTGCGCTATCCCGGACGCGACGCAACCGGTGGCGACCAGGGCGTCGGCGCGCACAAGGACGGCGGCTTCCTGACGCTCCTGCTTCAGGACGAGAATAAGGGGCTGCAGGTCGAATATGACGAAAGCTGGGTGAATGTGGATCCGATCCCCGGAACGCTGGTGGTCAACATCGGCGAGCTCCTCGAATTGGCGTCGAACGGTTACCTCAAGGCGACGGTGCACCGTGTCGTCACGCCACTGGCCGGTGTCGAGCGGATTTCCATTCCTTTCTTCTTCAGCGCCCGGCTCGATGCGACGATCCCGTTGCTCACCCTGCCTGAAGAACTGGCTGCCGAAGCGCGCGGACCCGCGAGCGATCCGGAAAATCCGCTGTTTCGCGACGTTGGAACCAACGTGCTGAAAAGTCGCCTGCGCTCGCATCCTGACGTGGCGCGCCGGCACTATGCCGATCTTCTCGAAACGAGGGCGTCACCTGTCTGAAGGCGTCGGAGCAAATAGAACAGAAATTTTCGTCATCCCCGGCGGCTTTGGAATTTTATTCGTCGCCAACGCGCCCAAACAAGCTCAAACAGGTAAGACCGTTCGACGGTTTCCTCCCATTCCGCTGAACGGTGTTCCCCTCTGAAGGTTGTAACCTTCTTTTGGCCGGGCCGCATTCGAGCCCGGCCATTTTTTCGTGCGATTTCGGCAAGTCAGCTGTGATCCCCGAACCGTGAATCTGGGAACGGGACTGCCGGCTTTGCCGTAAGCGATCCATATGCGCCTGCCTTCCACACTGCGTCGCGTAGGAGGCCGCAGATGCACAAAAGCGCGCGATCGAAAAAACCGGGTGACGTCGCATGACGCCCTGTTGTCGCCGGCAACGCTATCCGGCTTCGTGTTCGGCCTCGGGCTGATCTTTTCCCTCGGGCCCCAGAACCTAATGCTTATCCAGGCAGGATTGACGCGCAGCCATCCTTTCGCGGTCGCTTCCATAGGCTACGTCTCGGAGATCGCCCTGGTGACCATGGGAATCGGCGGATTTGGAACGCTGCTAACCGACAATCCCGCGATCTCCGGCATGCTGCAGGCCGCATGCGCCGGATTTCTCGCCTGGTTGGGCGCGCGCACCTTGCTCGCGGTCAACGGGACATCCCGCATGGAGACTGTTGCGTCAGGCCGCAAATCCCGATTGCGTGCGATAGGTTCGATGCTTGCCGTCACCTGGCTCAATCCACTGGCCTGGTTCGAGGCGATGTTTCTCGTCGGCGTGCTCTCATTCAGCTATGGCAGCGGGGAACAGGCGGGGTTCGCCGCCGGGTTCCTCGCCGCCTCCGCAATCAAGTTCTATGGCTGGAGCCTGGCCGGGGTGAGCCTGTCCCGCCACTTCGACAGCCCGATCTACCGCAAGCGGATGGACGCGGTCGCAGGTCTCGTTCTGATCCTGGCAGCCCTTCTCCTGGCTGTAAACATCCTGAACGGGGCTTGAGCGGTGACCGCCATACCAACGATGGCCCGCTGTTTTGCTAGGCAGCGCCGCACATCGTCTTCAGCGCCTGTGCCGCACGAGATAGGGTTCGACCAAGGCGCGTATTTCCGCGGCGGGCGCCGCTTCGCCGGCAGCATCCAGCGCTCGTTCGTAACGTCCATAGTCGTCGACCGCGGCTTCGAAATCACCGCGCGACAGCCGCTCCTTGATCAGCGCCTTGCAGACGGGCCCGGCGTCGGGATAAAGGTCCAACGTCCTCAGATAAATCGAGCGCGCTTCATGGGCGTTGCCGGTCGCCTCGAGCCGCAGGCCGATCCGCAATCCGAAATCGATCAGGTCGCGACGGACTTTTTCAGCGGCAGCGAACGACCAGAAACTGGCTCGCTCGTGCAGAAACAGCGGACCGGGAAATGCGAGGAAGAGCGCTTCCGCTTCCGGGCGCAGCCCGGCCGTCTCGCCATTGGTTGTCGTGAGGGATTTGAGCCGTGCATCCCAGTCGGCGAGGTCGACCCAGACCTTGTCCGACGCGAGGCGAAGCTTGCCTTCGCGCTGGACGATGAGATCGGTCCGCCCGAGCAGCTTGCGCAGCCGATGCAGCGCCTGCTCGCAGGCCGCCCGCGCCTGGTCGCCGTCGAGGTCGGGCCACAGCCAGTCCTGAAGGGTCTCCAGCGAGCAGGTGTTGTCTTTCGAGATCGCCAGCACCCGCAGGATGTCGAGGGCCTTCGTCGGCGGCTTGGCGCCGAGAGGAAGAGGGTTTCCGTCGAGTTCGAGCCGGAAGCCTCCGAGAACATGGACCTTGAGCGGCCACGGCCAGGCCGCGGGCCGCCGCTGCGGCACGTCCAACCGGCGTTCCCCAATCAGCGACCGGCAAAGCTTGGGCTCGATGCCGCGCTCAAGCGCATCGCCAAGCAGTTCGGCGAGCAAGTCCGGAACGTTGAGGAGCACCATTGGCCAGCTGATGTCGCGGAGCGCCTTCAGGAAGATCTTCAGCCGGTCGCCATAGTGCGAATCTCCGCCCCACAGGGTCTCCAGCGCCTCCGCCGCCAGAATGCATATCTCGGTTCGCTTGCGGGCGCCGCCGTCCAGCCGCGGCAGCAGGTCGCTGAGCAGCGCGGCGGCTTCGCGAGGCTTCCTGTCGGCCAGCAGCACCTGGAACTTCGTGATGTAGTGCGGCCAGCGCTCAACCATCGGCTCGTTGGCGGCCTCGATGGCCTCCATGAAGCGCTCGCAATCCCGGTAGGCGGCCGCGAAATCGCCTTGCCTGGCATGCAGCGCGGCGTGGCAGTCAGCGACGACGGCCACTTGCGTGGTGAAGCGGCTGTCGGCGATCTCGGCCAGGCGCTCGACCACCTGGTGGAACTCCGCAAAATCGTTGCGGACCTTCATCTGCATCTGGAGATGGTAGAGCCCGCCGAACTCCACGCTCTTGAGCGACTCGCGCTCGCCAATGGCGATCGCCTCCCGCAACGCCGCTTCGGACGAAGGATAAGGAAAATTTCTTCTTTTGTAGGGGAAGTAACGACCACTCTCCGCACCGAAGGCGACCAACCACATGCCAAGGATCCAGGGCAGCACGTCCTTCTCGCCTAAATCGTCGATAACGCTGTCGACGGCCTTCGCGAACAGATCGGCCCGCATGGTCGACGCCGAAAGATCGATCAGCGTTTCGCTCGCAAGCAACCGAAATCCGCTCGGATCCTGGCCGGAGTTCTTGGTCAGTCGCTCCAGCAGTTCGGCTTCCAGTGCTTGTCCGGCCGGGCTGCCGCGGTAGTAGTCGTCGCCGAAGTTCAGCGCCCGCATCATGCCAATGCGCACCAGCATCGCTTCCTCGCGAGGGAGTTCCGGAAGACCGCGCTCGATCAGCTCGAATGCCCGGCGGGTCCACATGGAAAGGCCTTCGTAGGTGCGCCAACTGGCGGTCTTGACCAAGACGGCGCGCGACACGGTGAGACACAGGCCGCGCTGATCGTCCGCCTCGCCAAAAGCCTGCCATGCCTTCGCCAGCCAGCGCTCCGCGGCGACGTCGTCCGGCACGTGGGCAACGCCCAGCCAATAAAAATGCCAGCCGCTCATCAGCGCTTCCGGCAATCGGCCGCACCAGTCGATGAAAGTCGCCCGGCCGCCTTGCGCCAGCACATCCTCCGCGCGGCTCAGTATGAGTTTGCTGGCAAGCCCCCAGTCCTCCGCCTGCAAGGCAAGCGGGATGGCTTCATCCAGACGGCCCGCCTCGACGAGGATCGTCGCCGCTTTTCGTTTCAGCAATCTCTGCTCTTCTCGTGGCACGCGCTCAGCGAAACTTCGGTCGAGGAAATCCCGCAACAGATCATGCAGGTAGAAGACGTCGCGGCTGCTTTCCGTACGCGTGACCAGCAATTGCCGCTTGTAGAGCCTGTCGAGCAGTTTTCCCGCCTCGCCAGATCCTATCATCTCGTCGGCCAGTTCGGCGCTGATCTCAGGCAGCAAGTTGAGCTTCAGCAGCATATCCTGGTCGGTGGCGGGGAGGGAAAGGAAGAAATGACGGCCAAGGACATCCAACAGCGCGTTCTGCCCGCCGCTCGTGTCATCAGGTCCGACCGTCGAGCCGTGGTCCGCGAGCAGAACCAGTCCGATCGCCCAGCCGCGCGCGGCTTCGACATCGACTGAGGCGTTCTCGGAACGCAGTTGGACGAGATCGCGCGCTTCCGCGGTCGAGAATTCGAGCGCCGACCTGTCGACGACGGCCATCTGGCCTCTGAGGACTAGGTCGCTAAGTTCTTCCCGTGGCAGCGTTCGCGAGGCGCAAATGCACCGAACCGTGTCCGGAAGCTCACGGAACATCACCGAAAGCACGCCACGAAACTCTGGCGTGTCGGCATCGTGCAGATCGTCGAGAACCAGAATGGTGTCGGGTTTCAGCCGCGCGAAATAGGCTCTGAAGAAGAGCCTGGCGAACTCCTTCGGCTGCTCGGCATATTCGACGCCGAACACCGGCATGTCGCCAACCGCAGGTGGGGCGAGTGACTGCGTCAGATACTGAAAAAAGCGCGCAATGTCCTGATCGCCCTCGTCGACGCGGAACCACACATGCGGCGCCTCGACGCTTTCGAGATAGTCGATGACCGCCGTCGTCTTGCCGTAGCCGGCCGGCGCCGCCACCCAGCATATGGTTGATTGCGACTTCCGATCGATCGCTGCGAGAACGCGGTTCCGCCGCAATATCCTGGCGCTGCGCGGCGCCGCCAGCTTGGCGATCCGGCCTGTGCCCGAGAGCGGGCGCCTCGCATCGGCTTCGATGGCGTTTAGAGGGGTCATGGGGGCTCGCGCTCGACCAATCATCGAGCGCCGGTCGTGCCGCCGTGACCGTCCCGCCGCCCAGATTGACCCTAGGGTAGCGCAATCGTGCGACAATTCGTAGTGGCTTCGCCGATGAAGCGACGATGGCCGATTCCAGCCGTCGACTGGATGCCTGCGCGATCGCGAAATCAGGACGCAGATGAGACCGAATTGCGAGAGGCAGCGCCGGCGGGCGACCGATGGATCCCGCACTCTATCTTCGACAGGCCGCTCCAGCGGCCCGCGCGCGGATTGTCCGCGCTGCCGCACTTGACCGTGCAGGGCGCGCAGCCGATCGAGAGGTAGCCCTTTTCGAGGAGCGGATGCTGGGGAAGATGATAACGGTCGAGATAGTCCTCAATCTGCTGGCGGGTGAAGCGGGCAAGCGGGTCGATCTTCAGGCGCCCGTCAGTTTCCTCCAGTGTCGAAACATCCGCGCGAAGCCCGCCATGATATCGCTTGCGACCGGAAATCCAGGCTTTGAAACCGGTCAGCGCATTTTCGAGCGGCAGAACCTTGCGGATGTGGCAGCACCGGTCCGGATCGCGGCGGTGCAGCGCTCCAGCGCCGTCGAGCACGCGCAAGACGTCGGTCTGAGGCTTGACGACGCGCAGATCAGTGAGACCGAGCAGAGCCGTCAGCTGCGCGCGATAGGCGATCGTCTCCGCGAACAGCTTTCCGGTGTCGAGCGTGATGATGGGGAGCGAACGGTCGATCGAGGCTGCCATATGCAGCAGCACTGCGGATTCTGCGCCGAACGAGGACACGAGCGCTATGTTTCCACAAAACAGATCGGTGACGAGCGGCGCCAGCAGGTCGGGCCCGTCGAGATGGTTCAGCTCTGCGACGACAGCTTCATACATCGCGGTTCGGCCGGTCAAAGACGGTGGTGGCGTGACAAGGCCGCATCATAGCTTCGCCACGAAATCGAGGATCGCCTGGCGGTCGGTCTCGTCCAGGTCGAAGAAACGGTCGCGCACGATCTGCGTCGTGCCGCCGTGGGCGAAGACGGCATCGCGCAGCGTGTTCGCGCGGCCGTCGTGCAGGTAGCGTTGGCGCAGGCGGATGCCGACGAGCGGCGTGGTCCGCCATTCGGCGCCGATGGCATCGCCCTGGACGATCTTGTCGTCGAGTGCCGGCCCCATGTCGTGCAGCAAAAGGTCGGAATAAAGCCGGACTTCGCCGTTGACACCTTCCAGCGCCGGCACATGGCATTTGGCGCAACCGACCGAGGCGAAAAGCCGTCCGCCATGGCTGCCGAGCATCGCGCTGTGGCTCGATGAAGGCGATGCGGTCCGGAAGGTCGACGAGAATGGGAGCAATGCGCCATAGGCCAGCGCCGCCGACAGTACCAACCCGACGAGGCCCACGCCGACCAGGCGCCAGGCGCCGCCGGCCTCTCCGAGTCGGCTGACCCGGGTGGTGATGCCGAGCGCGATCATCACCATGAGGAACAGGAACTGGTCGACATCGAGGATGACGCGGCGCAGTTGCGGATTGAGGGTGATCTCCGAATTGAGCATCACCACGCCGATGCACGCGACGATGAACCACGGGAACGGGATCGGCGCTGCCTCTTGCGCCTTGTTGCGGCTGCGAAAGACCAGGCTGGCGGCGAGCAGAAGCGGGACGAGCATCAGCACCTTGCTGAGCTTGACCAGCGTGGCGGTGTTCAGCGCGCCATCGGAAATGGCGAAGGAGGCGCCGTAGACCTGCGCCAGCTCGAAAATGCTCGCCCCGACGAACACGCCATAGAGGCGGTCGTCGAGATGCGGCAGCCATCCGCTCAGGAACATGACCGGATAGGCGAGCAACGCCACGGTGCCGCTCAGCGTGATCAGGGCGATGGCGATGCCGGCACTCTGGTCGCGCGCACGCACCAGCGCGGCCATGGAGAGGATCGCCGCGGCGCCGCAGACGGCGCTGCCGACCGCGACAAGCAGCGCGATCTCGGCGTCGAGCCTGAACAGCTTGCGCGCGATGGCGTAGAGCAGCGTCAGCACGAGGATCAGCTCGATGGCCGCCAACGCGAGCGGCATGAACCCCAGATCCAGGAACAGCCGCGTCGTGATACGGAAGCCGACCAGCACCACGGCGAGCCGCAGCAAATAGCGCTTGGTGAAGTCGAGCCCCGGCCGCAAGGCGTCTGGACAGGCGAAGCTGCTGCCGATCATGAGCCCGAAGAGCATGGCGACGAGGACCGGGTTGCGCGACAGCGGCTCGCCCAGTCCGCCGGCGATCCAGCCGGCCGCAAGGGCAAGTGCCGCAGCAACGATGACGCCAGGCAAGACCGGGCGCATTTTTTCGGGCGCATGGGAGAGCGTCAGGGCGAGGCTCATGGCTTTGCCCCGTCGGGCAGGCGGAGCGTTCGCAGATAGAAGGCGACCGCCTCGATCTGCGCGGTATCGTCTTCGATCGGCTGCGAGCCCGCCTCGCGGCTGACAGTCGCGCTGGTGATGCCGAGTTCGTTTGCGAAAGCGTTCGCTACCATGTCTTCGAGGGTGGCTATGTCAGCCTTCCAGCCGTATCGGCCGACCCGCGATGCGCCCTGACCATCGACGACATGATGCGCGCGGCCTTTGATGCCGTCGCCCTTGCTGACCGCCTGCGCTTCGATGACCCTGTCGGGTATCTCGTCGATCCCAGCGATACCGTAGAGTGCGAGCGGCATGCGCAGCGAGATCACATTGGCCTGGCTTGGCATCGTCGCCGACACGATCCTCACGCCATCGCGCAACGCATGGCGTCTGGCGACCGGACTGTTGGGATGATCGATCGGAACCGTGCGCCCAGAGCCCGGATCCATATGGGCTATTCTGCGCGCAAAGTGGTTTTCATCGATGCTCGCACCGCCAGGGCCGGGATGGCAGGCCACGCAGGACGTTGCATCGAACAATGGGCCGAGGCCCATGCGCGGCGTGAAATCGGTCTGGAACGACTTTTTTCCGCGCGCCGCAAGATTGGCGTCGGCGGCAGCGCCCTGCGTCCCCTGCATCGCTGCCGCCGCGCCGTGCTCGTCGAAGACCCCAACCTCGACGAGCGCCCCTTCGAGGCCCGGAAATCCCGGAACCTCGCCGCCAATCGTTATCCAGATATGCTGTGCATCCGCCGAGGTCGCGATCGCGCGAAGGCGATCGGGGCCGAGGGGCCCGAGCCCTGGAATCTCGATCGTCGCCCGGGCGAGAAGCCGGCCGTCCTGGCTCAAGCGCAGCAGCGAGCCGTCGCCGCGATTGGCGACGAACAGATCAGACCCGCCAGCCAGCGTCGTGTGGCTCGAGAATTGCGGATTGGCGATCTCGGGAATGGCCGCGGCGACATCGACCGGACGGTCGAATTCCGGCAGCGAGATCGTGCGGCTCCTGGCGACCGCGAAATGCCGCCGGTCGTCCTCCAGTTCAAGCAGCACCAGCCGGTCACGGCCGGGGTCGGCGATGTAGAGAGCGCGGTCCGGGTTCCACTTGAAGGCGACGCCGATGACGCCGGGATCGTCGCCGATGCCGTGGCCGGTGCTTACCGTGCCCAGGCCGGTGCTTACCGTGCCGGGGCCGGCCAAGCCGTCGACGCCATCCTGGACGTGGATCTGAACCACGCTTCCATCCGCGGTGACGGCGGCGAACACGGCAAAGCCGCTGCCGTCCGGCGATCGACCGAGAAACGCCGTTCCGAGCGCGCCCGTCTGCATTCCGCCTGATGTCAGCTGGCCGCTTGCCTGGTAATTCATGAGCTTGCCAAGCCAGCCGCTGGGCTGCGCTTTCGGCGTATTCTCGCGATCGGTATGCCGGCCGGCGAACACGCCGCCGGCCTCGCGGCTTGGCGCGTTGGCGAGTGGCGCACCGTCGGGGTCGACGACCGTGACGCTGCCCTCGCCATTGACCCCGCCAGGCGCGTTTGCGATCCAGGGCCTTCCGAACGCGTTGTTGATGGAAATGTATCGCGGTCCGGACGCAGCTGCGTGGCGCGCGGTTCGAGCCCCGGCATTGTACCGCCGGTTGAGAAACCGTTCGCTCTGCGCCGTGTAGAGCTGAACCCTCGCATCCGCGTCTTTGCCGGTGAGATCTTGCGGAACGATGATGGTGCCAGCAGACTTGCCCGCGCGCGGATCGATGGACAGGATCGTCCCGACCTCAAATACTGGATCGCCCGGCGGCGCGCCGAAATTGCTACCTACGGCGACAAGAACCCTGAGCGGATCGAGCACCCGCCCTTCGCGCGTCGCCATGAGGAATTCCGGATTTCCTGGAATCGGCCCGCCGACATGAAAGCGGCCCACCTCGCGCACGCCGGCCACGTCGGGCAGCCCGACCGCGACGACACGCGCGTTCAGGCGCCAGTTGGGGGTCTGATCTCCCGCGAACGCCCAGGTCGGCAGCAGGCCGACAAGTATCGCCGCCGTCGCCATGTTCCAGCGAGCAGAAAACCCCGACAGCGCGGACCATCGCCGGGTCTGATGAGTCCCGGCGAAATCCGTGGGGGCCACTGCACTGCCTGTTCGCATCGCGAGGTCTCCGGCGGTCGCAAGCGCTCGGTGACGCCTGCCACTCACGGTGCAACGTTTCGACCACGCGCGCTTACGGATCGCTTACGGCATTCGGCGTAACTGGCTCGCCGTATCAACTGCGAGCCGAGCATCGCTGCTATGATTTGAGGTCGCGCTGACGTTGCGGCGCGAACGCCGATCGTTCAACCGGCCGGAGCGGTTCCCAGTCGATTTCCGCCGGCTTTTGCGATGAAGCTGCGCCAACCGCCATAGGCCGAAATGTCGATAGCCTGTGACAATCCGGCGGTTTCGACCAGGAAGCCTTTGGCCGATGTCCCGTCATCGAGCTCGATCGTGCCTATGCCGAGCGGCGGTGGGATCGCGGCCACGAACCGTCCGAACGCGTCTGCTGAAAGCCGCCAAACCTCGACATCGATCGCCGCTCCGTTGCCATCGGCAACGCGCACGAGCCCCGGCTTCGGCACGGATTGGCCGGCAAGCGCATAGAGCTGATAGGAAGCAACTGTCTTGGCGATCCTGCTCATTCGGCCGCCCAGCGCGCAGAGTTGGCCGTTGAGCGGCATCCCCGACAAATGTGCGCCGACGACCACGAGCTCGATCATGGCGTCATCGAAATCAGGCGTTTTGGCGGATGAGGCAGGCATTGGCCAGCCGGTCGCACCAAGCCCGAGACCGCCGGCTGCATGGAGCTCGCTGCCGAGCGCCGCCGTCAGAGCGTCCTTGCCGGCAGCGGCAAGCAAGGTGACGCTCATCGGCAAGCCATCGTCGCGCTTGCCCGTCGGCACGGCGATGCCGCACATGTCGAGCAGATTGACGAAGTTAGTGTAGGTGCCGAGCCGGCTGTTGGTGACGATCGGATCGGCCAAAACAGCCGCCAGCGAATAGTGCGTCGGCGCCGTCGGCACGCAGAAGAGGTCGACCGAGGCGATGACAGGCGCCAGCCCGGCCTTGTAGGCCTGCAGCGCATAGAAGCCCTTGAAAGCATCCGTTGCCGAAAGTTTTCGCGCGCCGCCAATGATCGTGCGCGTCACCGGGTGCATGGCTGCTTCGTTCGCTTCCATGAAATCCGCGATCGCCGCATAGCGCTCGGCCACCCATGCGCCTTCGTAAAGCAGGTTGGCGGTGGCGTAGAAATCGCCGAAGGGGATTTCTACCAATCGGCAGCCGAGCTGTTCCAGCGTCCGCAGCGCCGTTTCGAATCCCGCCTGCATGGCGGCGTCGCCAAAAAATTGCCGGTCCGTCTTTGCCGGAATGCCGACAGACGGCACCGGTGGACGCGGACCGAGCGACGGCGCCGCGATAACGCGCGAATAAGGATCGGCGTCATCCTTTGCCGCCGCGGCCCTGAAGACGCTGTAGGCGTCATCGACGGTGAGCGCGAAGACGGAGACGCAGTCGAGCGTGCGGCAGGCCGGCACGACGCCGGCGGCCGACAGCGCGCCGACCGTCGGCTTCAGCCCGACGATGTTGTTGAGGCCGGCGGGGATACGGCCGGAGCCGGCGGTGTCGGTGCCGAGCGCGAAAGAAACAATGCCGCGCGCCGTCGCCACGGCCGAGCCGCACGAGGAGCCGCCCGGCACCAGTTTAGGATCGATCGCGTTTCTCGGTATCGGATAGGGCGTGCGCACGCCGACGAGGCCGGTGGCGAACTGGTCGAGATTGGTTTTTCCGACGACCAGCGCGCCGGCCGCCCTCAGATGCGCGACGACGGTGGCGTCTTTCGTCGGCAAGTAGGCATATTCGGCGCAGCCGGCCGTGGTCGGCATGCCGGCAACATCGATGTTGTCCTTGACCGCAAACGGCACGCCCCAGAGCGGCTTTGCCACGGGATCGAATCCGCCGAGTGCCTCGGCTTCGGCGAGCATCTCGGCCTTGCTTGCCAGATGGATGAAGATGCCGGGATCGTCCGCTTCCGCTATGCGCTGAAACACGGTTTCAACGACGGTCGCAACCGACATGCCGGAGGCATAGGCCGCGTGCAGGCTGCCGATATCGAAGCGGATTTCGCTCATTTCGTCTCGTCCAGAATGATCACCGGCAGATTCCACTGGATCAGCACGACGCAGCCGTCTTTCGTCCACACCGAATGCTCGGTCCCGGCCGGGTTCAGCACCACGCTTCCGGCAGGATAGTCGCCATTCCCGTCGCTCTGCATGCCCTCCAGCACGACGATGGTTTCCAGCCCGACATGGCGATGGCGCGGCACGCCGGCGCCGGGCCGATAGTTCAGGATCGCGACGGACGGTTCAGCCGGTCCGCCCTTGAGCAGCCAATGCACCGAGATGCCTTCGCGAAAATGCTCGAATGTCAGATCACGCCAGGCCCCATCGGTGAGAGCCGGATATGCAATGTTAGGCATCGGCAATTCCCTTGAGCACCTGGTCCGTCATCGCCGTCCAGCCGACGATCGCGCCCTGCGCCCTGATCATGGCCAGCGCGGCCGCCTTGAATTCCGGAAAATAGCTCTCCGTCGCATCCTCGGCCAGCAGGCATTCATAGCCGCGGTCGTTGGCCTCGCGCATCGTCGTCTGCACGCAGACTTCCGTCGTTACCCCGGCGAAGACGAGTTGCTGCACGCCGAGCCGCTTCAGGTCCTCGCCGAAGCTGGTGGCGTAGAACGCGCCCTTGCCAGGTTTTTCGATAACGATTTCGCCAGGCAGCGGGGCAAGCTCGTCGAGGATCGCCGTTCCCGGCTCGCCGACGATCAGCACGCGGCCCATTGGGCCGACATCGCCGATCCTGATCGACGGATTGCCGCGGTTGCGCTTGGCCGGTGGCAGGTCCGAGAGGTCTGATCTGTGGCACTCCATTGTGTGGATCACCGGCAGGCCGGCGGCGCGAAATCCCTCGATCAGTCTCTTCACCGTTGGAACGATCGCCACCACCCGGCTGACGTCGTTGCCGAGACTGGCGCCGAAGCCGCCCGGCTCGGCGAAATCGCGCTGCATGTCGATGACGACCAGCGCCACCGCCTCAGGCTTGAAAGCAAACGGAAACGGCAGCGCGTCGATCTCGGCCATCAATGATGTCCAGCCATGTGCTCGCCGATGGTCTGCACGCTCGCCTGCGCGATCGGCGTCTCGTAGACCAGCGCGCCGTCGGACATGACGAAGATGCGGTCGGAGAGTTCCAGCAATTCGTCGAGGTCCTCCGACATCAGCAGCACCGCAGCACCGGCGTTGCGTGCCTTCATGATGCGGGCGCGGATCTCGGCGACGGCGGAGAAATCGAGTCCGAAGCACGGATTCGAAACAATCAGCAGATCGACCTCGCCGGTCAGTTCGCGGGCGAGCACAGCGCGCTGGACGTTGCCGCCGGAGAGCGACGAAATCGGCGAGGCGAGCGAGGCCGTCTTGACCTTGAACTGCTCGACTAGGCGGGCCGCATAGTCCCTGATGGCACTCATCTTGATCCAGTTGATCGGTTTGCCAGCCTCGTTCAGGTCGAAGGTTCGGAAAGCCATGTTTTCCGCCACCGTCATCCTTGGCGCGCAGGCATTGCGCAACGGTTCCTCCGGGATGAAGCGCACGTTGAGCGTGCGGGCCTCGGCGCGGCTGGCGCCATAGGGCGAGCCCTTCACCAGCACGTCGCCGGCATCACGCGCACGCTGTCCGGCAAGGACTTCGAGAAATTCCTTCTGGCCGTTGCCGGAAATACCGGCGACGCCGACGATCTCGCCGGATTTCACATCAAGCGCGCCGATATGGATTGTCTTCAGCCCGGTTCGGTCGGGCGCCTTCAGTGCCTTCACCGTCAGGATTTGCCGGGCGCCGACAGGCACTGGAGCGCGGCTGTCGAGCGCGGCAATCGGCTGGTCGCCGATCATCATCGCCGCCATCCGCTTGTGAGAGAGTTCCGAGACTTTCCCTGTTCCTGTCAGTCTGCCCTTGCGCAACACCGTGATGTCGTCGGCGAATGCCGTCACCTCATGGAATTTGTGCGAGATCATCAATACGGTGAGGTCGCCCGCCTTGGTCATGCCGCGCACGAGGCCGAGCACTTCCTGCGCCTCGCCGGGGGTCAGCACCGACGTCGGCTCGTCCAGCACCAGAAAACTGCGGCCGAGATAAAGCTGTTTGATGATCTCGAGCTTCTGTTTCTCGCCGGCGGCAAGTTCGGCCACCTTGACGTCGAGCGGCAACTTGAACGGCATCCGCTGCATGAATTGGGCAAGTGCGGCGCGCTCCTTGCGCCAGTCGATAATCCCCGGCACCTTTTCGCGGGCGATGACCAGGTTTTCCGCACCTGTCAGCGACGGGACCAGGGTAAAATGCTGGTAGACCATGCCAAGGCCGAGCGCCGAGGCATCCTTCGGGCTGGTGATCGCGACCTCGCGGCGGTCGACCAGAATGTCGCCGGCGGTCGGGTGATAAAAACCCATCATGCATTTGACCAGCGTCGACTTGCCGGCGCCGTTTTCGCCAAGCAGCGCATGGAACGATCCCGCCGGCACCTTGATCGACACGTCGTCCAGCGCGGTGAAGGCGCCGAAGCGCATTGTCATGCCGATCGTCTCGACGCCGACTGCTTTTTTGCGGTCACTCATGGTCGAGCCTCATGGTAACTGGGCAACGAAGGACGCCGAGTTCGACACCGCGCCAAACACGCCACCCTGCATCTTGATCATCTTGATCGCAGCCAGATGGTTGCCGTGGTCGGTCGCCCCGCAGCAATCCTCCAGCATCACGCATTCGAAGCCGCGGTCATTGGCCTCGCGCATCGTCGTGTGGACGCAGACATCAGTGGTGATGCCGGTGAGCACGATGTTTTCGATGCCGCGCTGGTTGAGGATCAGCTCCAGGTCGGTGGCGCAGAACGAGCCCTTTCCTGGCTTGTCGATGATCGGCTCGCCTTCGGCCGGATAGAGATCGGGGATGATGTCCCAGCCCGGCTCGCCGCGCACCAGGATGCGTCCGCAAGGTCCGGGATCGCCGATGCCGGCATTGATGCGGCGTGAGCGCCAGCGCTTGTTGGCCGGCAGGTCGGCGAGATCGGGCCGGTGGCCCTCGCGCGTATGAATGATGGTGTAGCCCTTCGCCCGCATGGCCGACAACACCGACTTGATCGGCTCGATCGGCGCACGCACCAGCGAAAGGTCGTAGCCCATATGGTCGACATAGCCGCCCGGCCCACAAAAGTCGGTCTGCATGTCGATGATGATCAGCGCCGTGTTGTCGGGCCGGAGCTCGCCATTGTAGGGCCATGGATAGGGATCGGCGTCGATGTAGCGCTGCGTGACCTCGGCTCTGGCGTTCATTGAGCAAAACTCCAGTCTGGAAACGTCATTTGGTGATCGACAGTTCGCCCGGCGCGCCGGCGAGCGAACGGCTCGGCGACGAGGTGGCGATCATGATGATGAGCGTGAGAATGTAGGGTGCGGCGTAGAATAGATAGTAGCCTTGCGTGACGCCGACCGATTGCAGCGCCGGCCCCAGCGCGCCGGCGCCGCCGAACAATAGCGCCGCGGCAAAGCAGCCAAGCGGGTTCCAGCGCGCGAAGATGACCAGCGCCACCGCCATCAGCCCCTGGCCCGACGAAATGCCTTCGGTCCAACTGCCGGGATAGTAGAGCGACAGGTAGGCGCCGCCGATTCCGGCCAGCGCGCCGCCGAGGCCGGTGGCGAGGAGGCGCACCGTGTTCGGGTTGAGGCCCATGGCGCGCGCGGCGTCGGAACTGTCGCCGACCACGCGCAGGATCAGACCGGCGCGGGTGTTGCGGAAAGCCCACCACAGGAACACGGCAAGTGCTGCGCCGATCAGGAACAGCACGTTGACGTTGAGCGCCGCCTGCACCTGCGGAACATCGGACCAGCCGCCAAAGGGGATCGCCGGCAGGTCGGGCGCCGAGGGCTGGATGAACGGCTTGCCGAAGAAGAAGGCGAGACCCGAGCCGAACAGCATTAGCGCAATGCCGATGGCGATGTCGTTGACCCCACGGAATTTGCAGATCCAGCCGTGGAACAGGCCGAAACAAAGACCGGCGGCTGCGGCGGCCAGCAGACCGAGCCATGGCGAGCCGGTCATCACCGCCACGGCATAGGCGGTCATCGCGCCGAAGACCAGCGTGCCTTCGAGGCCGAGGTTGATGCGCCCCGAACGCTCGGTGATGGCTTCGCCCAGCGACACGAAGATGAAGGGGGTCGACACGCGAATAGCGCCGCCGAGCATGGCGAGCGGAACGCCCCAGAGGCCGATCTCGGTCGAGTCCATCACGCAGTCCCCTTCAAAAGAACTGGCCTCTGCCAGAGGTCGGGATTGAAGGCCTTGAAGCGGCCGTAGAAGGTTTCGCTGAACAGGATGACGACGAAGAGCATGCCTTGCAGCACCAGCACGGTGGCGTCGGGCAGGTCCATGCGGCGCTGGATCAGCCCGCCGGAGGCGTCGATGCCGCCAAGCAGGAAGGCGACCGGGATGATGGCGAGCGGATTGTGGCGGGCGAGGAAGGCGACGAGGATACCGGTATACCCATAACCGGCGGCGAGCGAGGCGTTGGCGCTGCCTTGCACGGCGGCGACTTCCAGCATGCCGGCAAGGCCGGCGAAACCGCCGGCCAGCGCGGTGAAACCGACGATCAGCGGTCCGACCGCAAGTCCCTGCACCTGGGCCGCCCTGACATTGCCGCCGGCGATGCGGGCGGCGAACCCCCAGCGGGTCTTTTCGATCAGCAGCCAGGACAGAATGCAGGCGATGACGCCGACGACGAGGCCCCAATGCACGTCCATGCCCGGAATGTTGCCGATGCGGTAGGCCTCCGCCAGCGGCTCGGTCGAGGGCTTGTTGAGCGAGGCGGGATCGCGCAGCGGTCCTTCCACCAGATGGTTCATCAGCGCGATGGCGATATAGGCCATCAAAAGGCTCGATATGGTCTCGTTGACGGCACGGTAGTGGCGTAGCGCGCCGACGGCACCGATCCAGATGCCGCCGGCGGCCAGGCCCGCCACGCCCATGGCAAGAACAACGAAAAAGGCGGGCGCGCCGCTGGTGGCGACGCCCATGGCGGCCGCGGCAACGCCGCCCAGCACGATCGCGCCTTCGCCGCCGATGACGACGAGACCGAGCCGGGCCGGCAGCGCCACGCAGAGCGCCGCAAGCAGCAGGGGTGCGGCCCGCGACAGCGAGTTCTGGATCGAGAACCACGAGCCGAAGCCGCCGCGCCACATCGTTTCATAGAGCTGCACGGGCGACTTGCCGACCAGCGCGATGAACAGGCTGAACAGGGCCATGCCGACGATCAGCGCCGCGAGCGGGATGACGAAGGCTTCCGCTCGCCGGGCGATCCATTCGAGCGCCGCCGGATAGCTTTTGGCGCCGAACATCGCTGGCGCGCCCGCGCTGCTCACCGTGTCTGCCATGGCCCCCGTCTCCGATGCATGATCAAGCGGTCGAGCCGACGACACCTTCGACGAGATAGTCCATGCTTTCCAACTCGATCGCGGTCTCGACGAACGTCTGGCTTTCGGTTGCGACGACATCGCCCTTGTTGTTCTTCAGGGGACCCTTGATGACCGAAAAGCCGCCCTTCATCATCTCGGCGAGCGTGCCGTCGAACTGCGCGCGCGCCGCCTCGCTGACGGCGGGACCGAGCGGGCTCATCTTGACGAAGCCGTCGGCCAGTCCGCCGCGCGTGAAATTGGGCAGCGGCTTGCCGGCCATGAGGTCGTCGACGAACATCTTGTAGACTTTTGCCCAGTTCCATTCCGCGCCGGTCAGATATTTTTCGGGCGCCAGCGGGCTCTGGTTGGCGTGGTAGCCACAGATGAAGGCGCCGCGCCCCGCCGCCGTCTCGACCACCACTTTCGGGCTGTCGACATGGCAGGTGATGACGTCGGCGCCTTGATCGACCAGCGCATTGGTGGCTTCCGCCTCCTTGACCGCCAGCGACCATTCGCCGGTGAAGATCACCTGGCAGGTGATTGCCGGGTCGACCGAGCGTGCGCCAAGCAGGAAGGAATTGATGTTGAGCAGGACCTGCGGAATGGGTTTTGCCGCGACGAAGCCGATCTTCTTGGTCTTGGTGGCATGACCGGCGGCGACGCCGTTGAGATACTGGCCCATGCCGATATAGCCGAAATAGGAACCGGCATTCATCGGATGCTTGTCTTTGTTCCACATGCCGCCGCAATGGCGAAACTGAACGTCGGGGAATTTCGCGCACATGGCCAGCATGTGCGGATCGAAATAGCCGAACGAGGTTGGAAAGATCAGCGAGGCGCCGTCGAGGTTGATCATCGATTCCATCGTCTTCTGGACATCGACCGTCTCGGGGACGTTCTCCTCCTCGACAACGGAGATGCCCTCGATGGCCTTCAATGTCGCGGCACCTTCGGCATGCGCCTGGTTATAGCCGTAGTCGTCCTTCGGCCCGACATAGATGAAGCCGACAGTGGCGGCCGCGGCGAACGCCCTGCTGATCGGAAATGACGCCGAGGCCAGACCGAGCGCCGCTCCGGCGGCGGAGGTCTTGAGCAGATCGCGGCGGCTAAGCATGAATCTCTCGGTCATGTGAATGCTCCCTGTTGGACCCTTTTCCGGGTCGATTAATTCCCTTCTCACGAAAGTGCATGCAATCGGTGTGCCAGTTCAAAAGATAAAATTTATTCAATGAAATCAGCGGATGTGCCGAGCCGCCCTGCTCAAGCGAAAGGCAATTGCATACACTTTTTGCCTTTCAAATAGCCAGTTTGACATGTAGATTAAAATAGAGGCATAGAGAGGCGCGCCCGAGTCGAAACTGGCCGGCGAGCCGCTTGCCGCATAGCCGCGAACAGACTGGACGGAGGAGAATTGTCGGGGAAGCGCAGCTTGATCAGGTCGGGCACGACCGTCGATCAGATGGTGAGGGCGATCGGTGACCGGATCGTCACCGGCTTCCTGCGCCCCGGCGAAAAGCTCGACGAGGCCTCGCTGGCGGCCCGTTTCGATGTCTCGCGCACCCCCGTCAGGGAGGCGCTTGGCCGGCTGAGCGCCATGGGGCTGGTCGAAAGGCGGCCCAACCGGGGCGCCACCGTCGCCGTGGTGACGCAGGAGCATCTCGCCTCGATGTTCGAGAGCATGGCCGAGCTTGAAGCGATCTGCGCGCGGTTCTCGGCCGAGCGCATGACCGCCGGCGAGCGCCGCGCGCTCGAGGTCGAGCATCAGGCATCGGCGCGCCTTGTGCAGTTGGCTGCGGAGGAGGATTATGAGTATTTCAACACCGAGTTCCACACCCGGCTCTATCGCGGCGCGCACAGCAAGCACATCTATGAACTGACCGTCATGACGCGCAGCCGGCTGGCGCCGTTCCGGCGCGCGCAATTCATGCTGCCGGGCCGCCTGGCCAAATCCTGGCAGGAACACGACGTCATCGTTACCGCGATCATGCGCGGTGACGGCGCCGCCGCGGGAAACGCAGCCAAGGATCATGTTTCGATCGTCAGCGAGGCGAGCGCCGTTTTTGCCGCGGTTGACCCGATGAAGTCGGAGACGGATTCGATCGGAGTGTCTTCCTACAAGTGAAAATCTGACGCTCGGTACCCGACGTGGAAGACGTTTTCCGGTCCACCCCATCGCAGACTCTCGCCCAATGGACTCGCAACGTGGCCCCCAATACAATCCCGGTCCCGTGGGCCTCCGAAGGCTGATGCATGACATGGCAGAAGAACGCGTCCAACGCCGCCTTGCTGCGATATTGGCCGCCGATGTGGTCGGCTACAGCCGCCTCATGGAGCGGGACGAGGCTGGGACCCTTGTTGCCTCAAGTCCCGTCGCAAAGACATCCTACAGCCACTGCTCGCCAAGCATAATGGCCGCATCGTCAAGCTGATGGGTGACGGGGTGCTGGTGGAATTTGCCAGCGCCGTGAATGCTGTCCAATGCGCGGTCGAGCTCCAGAACGCGATGGCAGCTGCCAACGCCGACGTGCCCCAAGATTCCCGGATTGTGCTGCGCGTCGGAATCAACCTGGGCGACGTGTTGGTCGAAGGCGGCGATCTCTATGGTGATGGAGTCAACATCGCGGCTCGGCTCGAGGCCTTGGCTGATGCTGGGAGCATCGTCGTCTCTCGCACTGTCTTCAACCACGTCCGGGGCAAGGTGAAGCTCGGATTCGATGATCTCGGCGAGCAGCAACTCAAGAACATCGCCGAGCGGGTGCGGATCTACCGACTGCGGCCGGACCGCGAAGCGGCGATGGCGCGGCCTGCCTTGGCGCTTCCCGACAAGCCGTCGATTGCCGTTCTGCCGTTCACTAACATGAGCGGCGATCCGGAGCAGGAGTATTTTAGCGACGGCATGGTGGAGGACATCATAGCGGCGCTGTCCCGGGTGCGCAGCTTCTTCGTGATCGCGCGGAATTCGAGTTTCACCTACAAAGGCAAAGCGGTCAATGTGAAGCAGGTCGGGCTCGAACTCGGCGTGCGTTACGTGCTGGAAGGGAGTGTCCGCAAGGCGGGCAATCGGGTCAGGATCACGGGACAGCTCATCGAGGCGGAAAGCGGGAATCATGTCTGGGCTGATCGCTTCGATGGCAGTCTCGAAGACGTATTCGAACTGCAAGATGGGGTGGCCCAGAGCGTGGTCGGTGCGATCGCTCCGAAGCTTCAGCGAGCGGAAATCGATCGCACGTCGCGAAAGCGAACCGAAGATTTGACTGCTTACGACTTTGTTCTGCGTGCCCTGCCGCATGCCTGGTCAGGGTCGCCCGAAAGGAGTGCAATCGCCCACGATCTCCTTCAAAAAGCAACCGCCGTCGATCCTTCTTATGCGTATGCCTACGCGATGGCGGCCTGGTCTTTGATGTTCAGCAAGAATTCGGGTTGGCACTCTTGGCGGCCCGACCAGCAGGAGTTGTGTGTTCGGTTTGCCAGGGAAGCGCTCAAGCTCGATATGGAAGATCCAGCCGTACTGTGGGCATCCGCTACGGCGCTCGCAAGTGTCGTACACGAACATGAACATGCTCTCGAGCTGATCGAGCGCTCGTTGGCAATCGACCATAATTCCGCACAGGCCTGGGCAGCAAAAGGTTGGGTGACTTCCTGGATCGGACTTGATGGGATCCCTTCGTTGGAAAGGGCAATGCGATTGAGCCCGTTCGACCCGCTGTTGTACCTTTTTCATGCCTCGATTGCTGAGTGCCACCTTGCGGCAAGAAGGCACGAGATGGCATTGGAATGGTCTCTCCGCGCCATGCGAGAACATCCAGAACCTCCTCCATTCGTGCGGCGGGTGCTCGCCGCCTCGTACGCTCGCCTCGGGCTAGTTGAAGAAGCGCGACGGGTGGTGGCAGGCATACTGGCGGAAAGCCCAAGCTTTACTGTGAGGACCTGGCTAGAGATAACCGCCCAGCGTGGTCCGCACGTCCAATACCTCGCTGAGAGCCTCCGTCTCGCTGGCCTCCCCCAGTGAGTAGGCATCGAGTCGCACGCGTCAAAGAGAATCTCCCGTCGGACTCTTATGTCAAGCGGGACCACTAGCAATCAGGCAAACTGCCCAATCCGTCGGCGATGCGATGATTTTCGCGTCACCCGTGCGAATGCTCGAAGCCGCAGAAGTCCACAAATGCCGGCCTTTTGGCATAATTCGGCATTGGCATGCTCCTTGCGTCGTTGGTGATGTGCAGAGCGTCTAGGGTTCCGGCCGCGACAAAGCGGTGCTGGTCCAAGAGATGCGACCGCCAGGGGTGCACTGAGGCATCCGGCGGAACACGGCGGGCCAAAATCCCGGGAGAACCCTGCACGGGTTTGCTGGCGCGAACCTCTCCCGGATGCGCGCTCCGTAAACCCCAACATAAAGTCCGGACGCAATCCGGATCGCGAACAGGGGTACGCAATGCTTCGCAAGCTGGCCGCAATCATCCTAGCCGCATCACTCAGCCTTCCCATGATTTCCGCCGCCGACGCGGCGCCCAAGAAAGACTTCAAGATATGCTGGTCGATCTATGTCGGCTGGATGCCGTGGGGCTATCTCTCAGACAGCGGCATCATGAAGAAATGGGCCGATAAATACGGCATCAATGTCGAGATCACCCGCATCAACGACTATGTCGAAAGCATCAACCAGTACACCGCCGGCGGCTTCGACGGCTGTTCGATGACCAACATGGACGCGCTGTCGATCCCCGCTGGCGGCGGCGTCGACACGACCGCCGTGATCATCGGCGACTTCTCCAACGGCAATGATGCGGTGATCCTCAAGGACAAGTCCGCGCTCGCCGACATTGCCGGCCAGAAGGTCAATCTCGTCGAGCTCTCCGTCTCGCATTACCTGCTGGCGCGGGCGCTGGACACGGTAAAGCTCGCCGAGAAGGACATCACCGTCGTCAACACATCCGACGCCGACATGGTCGCCGCCTATGGCACCAGCGACGTCACCTCCGTCGTCACCTGGAACCCACTGGTTTCCGAGATCGCCGCCATGCCGGGTGCTCGCAAAGTGTTCGATTCCTCGCAGATTCCCGGCGAGATCATCGACATGATGGTCGTCAACACCGAGACGCTGAAGGACAATCCAGCGCTGGGCAAGGCGCTTGTCGGCGCATGGTACGAAGCGATGGACCTGATGACCTCCGACACGCCGGAAGGCAAGGCAGCCAAGGAGGAGATGGCCAAGGCGTCCGGCACGGACCTCGCCGGCTTCGACGCGCAGCTCGCCTCGACGGCGATGTTCTTCGACCCTGCCAAGGCGGTCGAGTTCACCAACGGCGCCGAATTGCCGAAGACGATGGATCTTGTCCGCAACTTCCTGTTCAGCCACGGCATTCTCGGCACCAACGCGGCGAGTGTCGACGTGATCGGCATGAGCTTTCCCGACGGATCCACGCTGGGCGACGCCAAAAACGTCAAGCTGCGTTTCGATCCAGCCTTCATGGCCGAGGCCGCAACCGCAACGCCCTGACACGACATGTTGGCCAGGGGACCGAGCGACATGAATACAGTCTCCGAAACGGGCGGGGAGGGCATGCGTCCTTCCCGGCCAAGGCCGAAGGTGCGCCTTCGCATGATCAATGCGAAGGTCTCGCGCGGCAGCGCCTTGTTCCTCGGCGGCTTGCCGTTCTTGTTCGTGGCGATCGCCTATCTGATCGCCTCGGCGCAACGACTGGCGGTCAATCCCAGCGATAAGCTGCTGCCTTCGCCGGCACAGATGTGGTCGGCCTTTCTTGACCTTGCCACGGTTCCGGACAAACGCTCGGGCGATCTCATCCTGTGGGTCGACACCTATGCCAGTCTCCTCAGGCTGTTCGCTGGCGTGGGTGTTGCCACCTTCGCGGCGCTTTCGCTCGGCGTCGCCATCGGCTTCATTCCACGGGTGCGGGCCTTCCTGCTGCCGTTCGTCACCGTGGTCTGCGTCATCCCTCCGCTGGCGCTGCTGCCTATCCTGTTCATCGCGCTCGGCCTCGGCGAAACGGCCAAGATCACGCTGATCGCCCTTGGCGTCGCGCCGGTGATGGTGCGCGACATCGCCAACCGGGTGATGGAGTTGCCGTCCGAACTGGTGGCCAAGGCACAGACGCTTGGCGGCAACAGCTGGACCATGATCTTGCGGCTGGTGCTGCCGCAAGTCATGCCGCGCCTCATCACTTGCGTGCGGCTGGCGCTCGGGCCGGCCTGGCTGTTCCTGATCGCCGCCGAAGCCATCGCCTCGACCGAAGGGCTGGGCTACCGCATCTTCCTCGTCCGCCGCTATCTCTCGATGGACGTCATCCTGCCCTATGTCGCCTGGATCACGCTGCTTGCCGTCATCACCGATTGGCTGCTGGTGCGGCTGTCGCGGGCGGTCTCCCCTTGGGCGCATCCCGTGGAGGCCAGATGAGCCGCATCGTCGTCCATGGGCTGGAAAAGAGCTACGGCGATGCCCGCGTGCTCGAGCGGGTCAACGTCACTGCCGAAGCCGGCGAATTCCTGTCGCTGGTCGGCGCCAGCGGCTGCGGAAAATCGACGTTCCTGCGCATCCTGCTCGGCCAGGAGCAGCAGAGCAGTGGCGTCGTCATCGTCGGCGATGGCCCGATCGTCCCAGAGCCGACGCCGCAGCGTGGCATCGTCTTTCAGCGCTATTCGGTGTTTCCCCATCTGACCGCCATCCAAAACCTGCAGCTGGTCGAAGACTTTCGCTCGGGCGGGCCGTTTGGCCGCGTCTTCGGCGCCAGGCGCGCAAACGCCAGGCAAGAGGCCGAGACCATGCTGGAACGGGTCGGGCTTGCCCATGCGCGCGACCTGTATCCGGCATCGCTCTCCGGCGGCATGCAGCAGCGGCTTGCGATTGCGCAGACCTTGCTCGGCCGGCCGCAGATACTGCTTCTCGACGAACCGTTCGGTGCGCTCGATCCGGGCATCCGCGTCGAGATGCACGAGCTGCTCACCGAGCTCTGGACCGAGCACGGCATGACGGTGGTGATGGTCACCCACGATATCGGCGAGGCCTTCAAGCTCGGCACCCGCGTGCTGGTCTTCGACAAGGTGCGCCACGATCCGCAGTTTCCGTCGGCTTATGGCGCGACGATCACCTACGACTTGAGGCTCGATCGCAAGACCCGGGCTTCCTCTCATCACTTGGCCAAGGTGGCCGCGATGGTCGGGACGACCCGGCCGGATACAGCAATGGCGACGACGGCGTCGTAACGGAGACCGTGTATGTTCAGAAATATCCCCGAACGCAGCCACCGCCGGGCAGGGCTCGTCGCTCGGGAGGCAAGGGAACGCTTCCACCACCCGGATTTCGATGCCCGCGGAACGCAGGGCTGGAAGTCGATCGAGGCCGAGGGAAAGCTGCCGGAAAGCGGCTGGCGCAAGGAGCAGCAATGGGCGCTCGACATGGGCCTGCCGGGATCGGAGTCGATCGTCGACAAGTCGATCCCGACATTCGCGCGCGGCGAGCTGCCGCATTTCGCCGGCATCAACACCTTTCTCAAGGCGCCCTATGTCGAGAACGTCCGCGACGTCGGCAAATATGATGCCGCCGTCATCGGCATTCCTTTCGACAGCGGCACCACCTACCGGCCGGGGACCCGCTTCGGCCCGCAAGGCATTCGTCGCATCTCGGCGCTCTACACGCCATACAACTACGAGCTCGGTGTCGACCTGCGCGAGCAGATGACGCTGTGCGATGCCGGCGACGTCTTCACCATTCCCGCCAATCTCGAAAAGAGTTTTGACCAGATCACCAAGGGCGTCAGCCATGTCGCCTCGTCCGGCGCGCTGCCGATCATGCTTGGCGGCGACCATTCGATTGGATTTCCCTGCGTGCGCGGCATCGCCGACGTGACCTCGAAACGCATCGGCATCATCCATTTCGACCGCCATATCGACATCCAGGAAAAGGATCTCGACGAGCGCATGCACACCACGCCCTGGTACTGGGCGACCAACCTGCCGAATGTCTCGGCGACCAATCTCGTGCAGCTCGGCATCGGCGGCTGGCAGGTTCCCCGCTACGGCGTCGCCGAAGCGAGGAAACGCGGCACCAACGTGCTCACCATTGCCGACATCGAGCAGATGGGGCTTGAGAAGGCGGCGGAAATCGCGCTCGAGCTCGCATGGAAAGACACCGACGCCGTCTACATCTCCTTCGACGTCGACAGCCTCGACTGCGGCTTCGTGCCGGGCACGGGCTGGCCTGAGCCGGGCGGCTTCCTGCCGCGCGAGGCGCTCAAGCTGCTTGGGCTGGTGACGGCGCCGGGCATTTGCGGGCTGGAAGTGGTCGAGGTTTCGCCGCCCTACGACACGTCGGACATCACAGCGCTGTTCGGCGTGCGGGTCGTCGTCGAGGCGCTCGGCTCGATGGTCGCTCACGGCAATCTCGGCAAGCATAAATCGATCATCGACAAACCGGTGAGTTTTTGACCATGCACGACGATCACCACCACCACAGTCACGACCATGGCGACGGCCACCATCACCACGACCATCCGCACGCGCTCGGCCACAACGGGCCCGCGGGCAAGCCGCTGCAATGGCAGACGCCGCACCTGCCGGACCAGGCTCACGAGCCGCCGGCCGATCCAGCGACGGTCGACCTCGATCTTGTCGAATCCGCTTTCCTCGAAGGCTTTGCGCGGGCGCCGGACCCGTCCAGCTTTCTACGTCTGGCCGGCATACCGTTTGTCGGTGAGAGGGCGGACGGCGTGCGGCTTCATCTGCTGCGCGTCGAGACCGAGGATCTGGTCGATGTCGGCGCGGTCATGCCGCTCGTCGGCGGCACCGGCGTCGCCTATCACCCGTTGCCGGCGCGCCTGACATCGCACCGCCGCCGCCTCGCTTTCATCTATCACGATGGCAGTGAGCAAAAGCCTCTCGGCTTCGCCGCGGCGCGCGCTCTCGCGGACCGTTCCGCCGCTTCGCAATTCACCGTTCCCGGGCACTGAAACCAGAACCCGTCACTCTCATCGAACAGGTACAACCATGAAAACATTCGCAGGCATGAAAACACTAGCAAGACTTGGCACACTTTCAGTTATGGCCGCCCTCACACCGTCGCTGGCGTTTGCCCATAGCGGCGGCCTTCACGTCCACGGCCTTTTCGCCGGCCTCGAACACCCGCTCCTCGGCATGGATCATCTGCTCGCCATGGTCGCGGTCGGCATGATTGGCGCCCGCGCCGACGGGCGCAGTATTGCCCTTGTGCCGCTGTTCTTTGTCTCGGCCATGGTCGCCGGAGCCTTGCTCGGCATGGCCGGCATCGGCCTGCCTTCGCTTGAAACCGGCATCGCGCTGTCGCTTGTGGTCTTTGGCGCCATGGTCGGTCTTGCCAGGCCGCTGCCGCTGGCCGCCGCGGCTGCACTGACGGCCTTGTTCGGCCTCTTCCACGGCAATGCCCACGGCCTCGAGATCCCCGAGAGCGCCGGCGGCGTCGCGTACGCCGCCGGCTTCGTGCTCGGCACATCGACGCTGCATGCGATCGGGGTCTTGTTCGTCCTCAAGCTCGGCCGTTGGCCGACGACGGTCCGCACCGCGGGTGTCGCCACCTCGCTGGTTGGAATGGCCATGGCAGCGCAAGCCTTCTGAGGCACCTCTTCCGAGTGAAGCAACCGGCGCGCGGTGGGCAAACAGAACTGGAAAGCAGATGAGCCAGAAGTGGTTGATGAGGCTGCGACGCATTCGCGACATGCTGCACCAGATCCTGAAAACCCGTGCCGAACGGCTTTGAGGGGCGCGCCTTTCGCGTCCCTCCGGTCGGAATGAGCGTCAGAATTCGAGCGCCCGCCTGAGTGCCGGACCGCTCCTGACGCGCAGATCGAGGTCGGCCTCGATATGGTCGATGTGGTGCAGCATCAGCGCGCTGGCGCGTTCGGAATTGCCATTTTCGAGCGCCTCGAGGATATTCATGTGCTCGCTATGGCCACAGCTCGAGACGCCCGAGCGGCCATAAAGCGCGATCACCAGCGATGACCGCGCGACCAGCTCCTCCATGAAACGCTGGAGGATGACGTTTCCCGCGACCGACGCCAGCAGCAGGTGAAAATCGCCAGAAGCCTTGATCTCCGACCGTCTTGCGCTTGGTCCGCGTTCGGCAATGAAGCGGCCCTCTTCATCGAGCTGGGCCTTGAACGCAACGACATGCGCCGGCGTCATGCGCCCGGCCGCGGCGATCGCGATGCCGGGCTCGATCAGCCGGCGCGAAGCAAAAACCTGGCGCGCTTCCTCCGGCGACGGATTGGCGACGAAGGCGCCGCGGTTGCGCTCGGTCCGCACCAAACCTTCGAAGGAGAGCATTTGCAGCGCCGCGCGGGCCACGGTGCGGCTGACGTCGAACAAAGTGCCGACCTCGCCTTCGGACAGCTTGGTTCCGGGCGCCAGCCGGCGATCGACGATCGCGTCGCGCAACTGGTCGCGGATCGCTTGGGCGCGGTCCTCGTTGGCATTGTCGACAGCAGGGAAAGTCTGGTCGGCTATATTCATGATGGTAGTCCCTGCACCTTTCTACCCTGAATCGGGTCGCGTGCACGAGGGCCAAAGTGAATACGATCCCAAAAAAGATTGCATACGATTTTTGCGGGAATCGCCCGCTATCGCCTATAATTTGTGCATTGCACAAGCGTGCCGTTTCGGCAGCCAGCCGGATGCAATCCTGATTTTCCTAAGCTTTCAATCGCTTGAGGCCGATGTGGAGCAATTGGCATGCATGATGCTTTGCTTAAGTTGATTTAGAGAGGAAGCCGGATGTCCAAAGCCGCCGAAATCGACATCGTGTCCGTTTCGAAAATCTATGGCGCAACGACTGCCGTCGAAGACATCAGCCTGAAAATTCCCGCGGGAACCTATTGCTGCCTGCTCGGCCCGTCCGGCTGCGGCAAGACCTCGACGTTACGCATGATTGCCGGGCACGAGAGCATATCGAGCGGCGACGTGCGGCTCGGCAATATTGTGGTCACCGACCTGCCGCCGGCTAGGCGCGGCACCGCCATGATGTTCCAGTCCTACGCGCTGTTTCCGCATCTCGACCTGATCGACAATGTTGCGTTCAGCCTCAAGATGAAGGGTGTCGGCAAGGAGGAGCGCCGCGCCAAGGCGCTCGTCATGCTGAAGCTGATGCAGATGGAAGCCTATGCCGGCCGCCGCCCGGCGCAGCTTTCGGGCGGACAGCAGCAGCGCGTCGCTCTGGCCCGGGCGCTGATCACCGACCCCGAGGCGCTGCTGCTCGACGAACCGCTCTCGGCACTCGATCCGTTCCTGAAGATCAGGATGCGGGCCGAACTGAAGAAGCTGCAAACGTCGCTCGGCATCACCTTCGTTCACGTCACCCATAGCCAGGAAGAGGCGATGGCGCTCGCCGATCTGATCGTGGTGATGAACGACGGCCGCATCGAGCAGGCGGCGCATCCGCGCATCGTCTTTGAGCGGCCGGCCACCGCCTTCGTCGCCCGTTTCATGGGCGATCACAACGTCGTCTCCGGCCGCGTCAGCGGCAGCCGGGACGGCATGATTGTCTTCGATGTTCCGGGTGGCGCCTCGCTTGCGGCCAGCGGCCAGGGCAAGGCGATCGGCGAGCCGATCGATATCGCCATTCGAACCGACCATGTGCGGATCGGCGACCCGCCGGCCGTGGGGCTGGGTTTCACCGGCATCGTCTCCAACGTCGAATACCGCGGCTCGACCGTGAAGCTCTCGGTCAATGGCGCCGGCATCGAGGATTTCACGGTGATCGTCGACGACACCAGCTTTTTCGCCAAGCCGGTCGCCGTCGGCGACGCGGTGCCGATCGCCTGGGACCCCGAGGACGCGATCGTCCTTGGCCGTCTCGATTCCTGAACCAGAACAACCAATCAAAAAAGGGGAACTGACATGACCAACACCACCGACAAGAAGACAGGAATTTCCCGCCGCTCGCTGCTCAAGACAGGTGCCGCCGCCGTCGGTTTTGCAGCCGGCTCCGGCGTCATCACCGGCTTCCCGACGATCTGGGCGCAGAACCCGATCACGCTGCGCCAGTTTGGCACCGGCGTGTCCAACCTCAACGCCATCGCCGACAAGTGCAAGGCCGACCTCGGCATCACGCTGGAGATGACGGCGACCGATTCCGACGCCGCCGCCCAGCGCGCGGTGACCCAGCCGGACAGCTACGACATCGCCGACATCGAATACTGGATCGCCAAGAAGGTGTATCCCTCCGGCGTGATGCAGCCGATGGATGTCAAGAAGCTGAAATATTACGACAAGATCGTGCCGCTTTTCATCACCGGCAAGCTGACGCCCGACAGCGCCATCGCGCAAGGCACCGCGCCGCACACCGTCGGCTTCGTCGAGGCACAGGACGCCAAGACCTTCGCCAAGGAACCGACCCAGTGGATGACGATGGTTCCGACCATCTACAATGCCGACACGCTCGGCATCCGCCCCGACCTTGTCGGTCGCGACATCACCACCTGGGCCGACATCATGGATCCGGCCTTCAAGGGCAAGGCCGCCATCCTCAACATCCCGTCGATCGGCATCATGGATGCGGCGATGATCATGGAAGCCATGGGCAACATCAAATATGCCGACAAGGGCAACATGACCAAGGAGGAGATCGATCAGACGATCGACTTCCTGATCAAGGCCAAGCAGGACGGCCAGTTCCGCGCGTTCTGGAAATCGTTCGACGAGAGCGTCAACCTTATGGCTTCAGGCGAAGTGGTCATCCAGTCGATGTGGTCGCCTGCGGTCGCTGCGGTCCGCTCCAAGGGCATCGCCTGCAAATACCAGCCGCTCAAGGAAGGCTACCGCTCCTGGGGCGGCGGCCTTGGCCTGGCAGCGCATCTCGAGGGCGCCCAACTCGACGCCGCCTACGAGTATATCAACTGGTACCTGTCCGGCTGGGTCGGCGCCTATCTCAACCGCCAAGGCTACTACTCGGCCGCCATGGACACGGCCAAGCAGTTCATGTCCGAGGACGAATGGGGCTACTGGGTCGACGGCAAGGCCGCCAAGGGAGATATCATGGCGCCGGACGGCAAGGTCATGGAAAAGGCGGGCGCCGTGCGCGACGGCGGCTCCTTCGTCGAGCGCATGGGCAAGGTCGCCTGCTGGAACTCGGTCATGGACGAGGACCGCTACATGGTGAAGCGCTGGAACGAATTCATCGCGGCTTGATGCAAGGCTGAGATGTTGCATTCCTTCGCGCCCCCCTCTGTCCTGCCGGACATCTCCCCCACTTGGGGGGAGATCGGCCGTCGCCGCTGCTTTCGCCAATCTCCAACTTCGCAAGAAGAGGCGCCAACAGCGAAGCTGCCAATCTCCCCCCAAGTGGGGGAGATGTCCGGCAGGACAGAGGGGGGCGCGAAGGATCACAGCTTGCCAGATTGTCGGCCCTCCGCGACACGCCCGGGCTGTTCCAGATGACCGTGGTCCTCAACCAGCCTGTAGCCACCACCGCCGCAAACCCCGCCAGACGCCGCCGGCTCTCGATCGGCACCCTCGCCCCCTACCTCCAGGCGACGCCGCTGGCGCTGATCCTCGGCACGTTCCTTCTGCTGCCGATCCTGATGATCGCCGTGGTCTCCTTCTGGGACTATGATTTCGCGGCGATGTACCCGGATTTCCTGACCACCAACTACGCCGACACGCTCGGCTCCTGGGTCACCTGGAAAACCTATCTGAATACGCTGAAATACGCCGCCATCGTCTGGGCGCTGACGCTGTTGATCGGCTTCTGGGTCGCCTATTTCCTCGCCTTCCATATCAGGACCACTGCTATGCAGATGGTGCTGTTCCTTGTCTGCACGGTGCCGTTCCTGACTTCCAACATCATCCGCATGATCTCCTGGATTCCGGTTCTTGGCCGCAATGGCCTGGTCAACTCGACGCTGGTGCAGATGGGGCTGATCCCGAAGCCGATCGAATGGCTGCTTTATTCCGAATTCGCCGTGGTGCTCGCCATGGTGCATCTCTACACCCTGTTCATGGTGACACCGATTTTCAACACGCTGATGCGCATCGACAAGTCGCTGATCGAGGCCGCGCGTGACGCCGGCGCGTCCGGCTGGCAGGTGTTGTGGAACGTCATCATCCCGCTTGCCAAGCCCGGCATGGCGATCGGCACCATCTTCGTCGTCACGCTGGTGATGGCCGACTTTTCGACCGTGCAGGTGATGTCCGGCGGGCAGAGCGCCTCCGTCGCGCTGATGATGAAGAACCAGATGTCGCTGCTGCAATATCCGGCGGCTGCCGCCAACGCGGTCGTGCTCCTGGTGCTGGTGTTGCTGATGGTCGCCGGCATCCTGCGCATCGTCGACATCCGCAAGGAGCTGTGAAGCGATGAGCCAGGACAAGCGCTCCCTCGAATTCTACGTGCTGGCAGCCTTCTTCGCTATTTTCGTGCTGTTTCTCTACGGCCCGCTTTCGGCGATTCTCATTCTTTCGTTTCAGGGCGAGAATGGCGGGCTGACCTTTCCGCTGAACGGCGTTTCGCTGCACTGGTTCGCCAATCTGTTCGAGCGCCAGGCGGTCGGCGATTTCGGCGGCAGTTTCAAACGCTCCTTCATCCTTGGCCTTATGGTGATGATCGTGACCGTTATCGTGTCGCTGCTTGCCGGTCTTGCCTTCCGCCAAAAGTTTCGTGGCGCCACCGCATTGTTCTATCTGGCCGTCGCCAGCCTCGTCGTGCCGTCGATCATCATTTCGCTCGGCATTGGCGTCGTCTTCCAGCAGATCGGCTTTCGCCCCGCCTGGTACACGTCCGCCTTCGGGGCGCATCTGACCTGGACCTTGCCCTTCGGCGTGCTCATCATGTTCGCCGTCTTCAACCGGTTCTCGCCGGCCTATGAGGAAGCCGCGCGCGACCTCGGAGCATCGTCCTGGCAGACCTTCGCGCATGTCGTCCTGCCGATGATCTCGCCCAGCCTGATCGGTGTCGGCCTGTTCGGCTTCACGCTCTCCTATGACGAGTTCGCCCGCACGCTGATGACCTCGGGCACGTTCAACACGCTGCCGCTCGAGATCTATGGCATGACGACAAATGTGACGACGCCGGTGCTCTATGCGCTGGGCACGGTGACATCAGTGTTTTCTTTCCTGGTGATCCTGCTGACGCTCGGCGCAATCGTCTATGTCGGCCGTCGCCGGGCACGTATTTGAGAACCGCAGTGCAGATCCTCGTTGTCAATCCGAACACCACCGCCAGCATGACCGAAACCATTGCAGCGGCGGCGCGGCTCGTGGCCGGCGCCGGCACGGAAATCGTCGCCGTCACCTCGTCGATGGGTCCGGTTTCGATCGAAGGCTATTATGACGAGGCGCTTGCCGTGCCGGGCCTGCTGGTCGAGATCGCCGCTGGCGAGCGCTCGGGCGCGCAGGCTGCGATCGTCGCCTGTTTCGACGACACCGGCCTCGATGCCGCGCGCGCCATGGCCAACATCCCGGTCATCGGTATCTGCGAGGCAGCGCTCAGCACGGCCTCGTTCATCGCCCAGCGCTTCACCGTCGTCACCACGACCGAGCGCTCGCGCGTGCCGGTCGAAGGGCTGGTGCAGCGCTATGGCATGGCGGGGCGGGCACGCGTGCGCGCCGCCGACATTCCGGTTCTTGCCCTCGAAGACCCGGCATCGGACGCGATCCTGAAGCTGCGCGGCGAGATCGCGCGCGCACTCGAGGAGGATCGCGCCGAGGCCATCGTGCTCGGCTGTGCCGGCATGGCCGATCTTGCGGCTGCGCTGCAGCGGGAGTTCGGCGTTCCGGTCATCGACGGTGTCGGCGCCGCCGTGAAACAGGCCGAGGCGTTGATCGCGCTTGGCCTGTCGACATCCAAGCGTGGTGCCTATGCAAACCCACTGGCAAAGCCTTATCGTGGCGCCTTGAAATCCTTCGCCCCCGGTATAGTTGCCGCCGAGTGATCGCAATGTCCCGAACGATCAGAACGCTCGCACTTGAAGAAGTGGAAACGCTTGTCGACTGGGCGGCAGCGGAGGGCTGGAATCCCGGCCTCGGCGATGCCGCAGCGTTCCACGCGGCGGATCCCGACGGCTTCATTGGCGCCTTTGTCGATGGCGAGATGGTGGCCGGTATTTCGGCCGTGGCCTATGGCGACGATTTTGGCTTCATCGGCCTGTACATCTGTCGGCCGGACAGGCGCGGAGAGGGCCATGGCAAGGCGGTCTGGGATGCCGGCACGGCGCGGCTCGGCAGCCGCACGATCGGCCTCGATGGTGTCGTTGAACAGCAGGCCAACTACCGCAGCATGGGCTTTGCGCCGGTCTACCGGACGATCCGGTTCGTCGGAGCGCCGAATGTTTCGGCAGGCACCGACAGTGACATCCGTGCCATAGGCCCTGACCTCATAGCGGATCTCTTGGGCTACGACAGCCGGTTCTTTCCCGCTCCGAGACGGTCGTTCCTGGAACACTGGCTGCGCCCGCCGCACATCGCGCTTGCGATCGTCAGGGACGGCGCAATCGAGGGATACGGCGTCGCGCGCCGATGCCGGGACGGTCACAAGATCGGCCCGCTCTTTGCCGACAGCCTGGGCGCGGCAAGCCGTCTCTTCGCCGCACTCGCCAATGCTTCCGGACCCGGAAATATCCATCTCGACGTTCCCGAGACCAGCGGGGACTTTGCAGCCCGGCTGACGGCCGCCGGTCTTCAACCGGGCTTCGAAACCGCTCGAATGTACAAGGGAAAAGCGCCGCAGCTCACGCAGCCCGGGGTCTTTGCGATGACGACCTTGGAGCTTGGTTGAGGCGGAGCGTCTATTTGTAACGCGCAAAGTCGGTTGGCACCTCCGCGCAACTTCACTTGGCACTAACTCGCGCGCTTTCTACGGCCGTTAACGGTGCCTTAAAGCCCAACGTCACAGGTCAAACACTCCTGTTGGGGAGATCCGTGACTATTGTTTATCGTTCCGCTGAAACCGCAGCCATCATCGGCCGGAGCTGGTTCTCCCAAACCCGATAGCCGGCGCCGTTGAGGTGGATCCCGTCAGTCGTGAGGTCCGGTCGTAGGCTGCCATCTCGGGAGAGAGGCACGTTAAGATCCACGAATCGGCAGTTTGCAGCCTTTGAGCACAGGGCGATGAGCGCACTGTTCAATCGCTTTATCGCGGCGTTGTGGACCTCGCTGTTCGTGAGCAACGTCGACTGGACGACGATGCTCTCCACATCCGCCAACCGATCGATGATCTTGTCGTAGGATGCAGCCACGTCGTCGGGGCTGGTTGACCTGCGAATATCGTTGATCCCGAGCATGATGAAAACCAGTCGGGGCTGCGCTGCCGTAATCTGGTCGAGCCTCAGGAGCGCGCTGCCGACGCGTTCGCCAGATATGCCTCGATTGATAATCGATAGTCTGGGAAACATCTCCTGCCAATGGCCACTCGCAGTGAGAGAATCGCCAAACATGACGATGTCGGCATGTCCTTTGAATTGACGGAACTCGTCGACTTTGGCTTGCCACGCGGCGTTTTCGGACCGCGTAGCAAGGGCCGTCGCCAACAGAATCGACAGCATTGCGCCAAAGATCAGCGCTGCCGATGGATGGATGAAGCACTTAGGCATCTCGCGGCTCGCATACACGGAGCAGATACTTTAAGGAATCGAGCGCCATGGCCAACCCGTCATTGCCAAGTTTTGCTCTCATTCTCGGCGAGGCGTTCGGCAACTGCTCATCGATCTCCTTCAAGCGTTGCTCTAGATTAGCAAGAATGGTTTTGTCGAAGACCAGTTTTCCGGTCTCCTCCGACACGAGGAACCTACTCCAGACGCCTTCTTTTGCACGAATAGCTCTTTGTCGTAGTCGCCCTCGCTGCCGAAGTATGGCGGGTCTAGGTAGAAGAAAGGGCCGAGTGCGGCAGAGCTATCCAATCTTGCGCGTTGCATAGTGCATGTCGTTGTCCCAAAACCGCTGCGCACTTTTGGGCGACATACACTAGCCCGCCTCATCCAGCCGGTCGCGCAGCATGCTTAGGGGAAGCAGCATGTTTGGCGCATGCCGCATCAGGCTGTGGAACGGGATCGGCGACGGCGGCGCAAACGGCAGCGGCAAGTCCTGCGGCTTCGCGCCATCAGCCCAATCCGCAAGCACCTTGCCCATGCTCGTGGTCATGGCGATGCCGCGTCCGTTGCAGGCAAAGCCCGCGATCAGGCCGGGCCCGAGATCGACGAGGTGCGGCAGGAAGTCGGGCTCGACGGCGGCCATCCCCGACCAGCTATATTCGAGCGGTGGGATCTCCGGGAGGTCGAGGTGTTTTGCCAGCCGCCGCCAGATCGCTTGCGGCACCCGCGCTTCGGCGCCCGGACCAAAACTATGCATGCCGCCGGTAATCAGCCTGTTTTCGCTGTCGAAGCGGAAGGTGAAAAGATTGCGTCTTGTGTCGCCGACGCCTTGCCCGCCTGGAAGCAGGCGAGTGCGGTATTCGCGTGGCAGCGGAGCCGTCGCGATCTGGAAGATTTTCAGCGGGAAATAGGTTCGCTCAAGCGTGCGGTTTAGCGGCCCGCCATAGGCATTGGTGGCAATCAGCACCTTTCCGGCGCGTACCGAGCCCGACGCCGTCTTCAAGACCCAGCCATCCCCAATGCGATCGATCGATGTAACGAGCGTATGCTCGAAGATGCGCGCGCCGGCTTTTTCCGCAGCGTCGGCCAATCCGCGCGCATATTCGACCGGATTGAGGACGCCGCCCGAACGGTCCATCCAGCCACCGACATAACCGCGAACGCCGGTCAGCTCTTCGACCGCCCGCCTGTCCAGCGCAACAGTCGGTCTTCCGCGCCTCGCCCATTGTTCGGCGCGCGATCTGGTTTTTTCGAGAGCAGCCTGCGAATGGGCTGGCTGTATCCATCCGCTCTGGACGGCATCGCACTCGATGCCGTGCCGCCTGATCAGGTCGAAGACGAGGTCGGCGCTGCCGGCCGCGAAATCGATGAGGCGTTCGCCACGTTCTGGCCCGAGCTGGGCAATGATATCGTCGGGGTCTCTTTTCGCGAAATTCGGCACGACGAAGCCGGCATTCCTGCCGGTTGCTCCCCAGGCGATGATTTCCGCTTCGAGGACGGCGACCGAGATGCCTTTCTCGGCGCTGTGCAGCGCGGTGGAAAGGCCTGAAAACCCGCCGCCGACAATTGCCAGATCGACATCGAGTGCGCCTTCGAGCGCGGGCCGATCACGGCGATTGCGGCTGACGGCATGCCAAAGGGAAATGCCGTGCGGCCGGATCTCAGCGCTCATGAGCCGCTCTCGCTCGGGGCCACGCGTGCACGCTTGCCGAACCTTGGACGCCGCGGCCTGTCGCCAAACAGGCCGTTCGGCCTGACCAGAAGGATGACGCACAGCATCACGCCGATGGCGACGATCTGCAGCGAGGCGGCGCGCGCCTGTTGTTCCGGCGAGAACAAGACGCTCGTCAAGGCTCCCGATCCGGCCCAAATCGCCCAGACCAGGATGCTGCCGATGACGGCGCCGATGTTGCTGCCCGAGCCGCCGACGATCAGCATCACCCAGACCTGGAAAGTCAGCGCCGGCAAATAATTGTCCGGCGCGATGAAGCCTGTGAAATGCGCCTGCAACGCGCCGGCCAGTGCCATGATGGCGCCGCCGACGGCAAAGGCCTGGACGCGGTAGAAACGCGCGCTTTTCCCCAGGGATATCGCGGCCCGCTCATCCTCGCGAAGCGCCTTCAACACGCGCCCCCACGGGCTGCGCGACAGATGCTCCAGCGCGAGATAGACGATCAGTGTCACCACCGAGACGACGGCTAGGTTCGACAGGTTGAACAGCAACGGCGTCTCCGCGAGGCCGCCGAAGGGACGCGGAATGAAGCCGATGCCGAAGGGGCCGCCGGTCAGTTTTTGGGCGTTGAGCGCCACCAGCTGCACGACGACGGCAACGCCGAAGGTGGTGATCGCCAGATAGTCCGATCTCAGGCGCAGCGTGGCGATGCCGGTGATCGCGGCGGCGACCCCGCCAACGACCATCGCGCCCAGCCAGCCGACAAGGATCGGCAGGCCGAAGCCGCCGAGGCGTGCGGCATCGTCGGGCGTGGTCAGCAGCGCCGAGGTGTAGGCGCCGATGGCGACAAAGCCGGCGAGCCCGACATTGAAAAGCCCGGTCAGCCCCCATTGCAGGTTGAGCCCGAGCGTGACGAGCGAAAAGATCAGCGCGGTGGTCAGGAAGAAAGCGCCGTAGCCGAGCAGATCCATCAGCGTTCTCTCACTCCGAAAAGGCCGATGGGCCGCACGAACAGCACGGTCATCAGGATGATGAAGGAGACGGCCGCCCGCCATTCGGCGCCGATCAACTGCACTGCGCCGGCTTCGGCGAGACCAATGATCAAGCCGCCGAGAACGGCGCCAGGCACGCTGCCGATGCCGCCGAGGATGGCGGCCGCGAACATCGGCAGCAGCATGTCGAAACCCATGAATGGGCGGATCTGGATGAGAATGCCGATCATCACGCCGGCGACACAGGCTAGCGCCCCGCCGACGATCCAGGTGACGCGCACGACCTTGGCCACGTCGATGCCGACAATGCGGGCCAATGCCGCGTTCTGGCTCAGTGCCTGCATCGAGCGGCCGGTCTGGGTGCGGGTCATCAGGAGATGCACGCCGAGCACCAGAACGGCGGTCAGAAGCAGCAGCGCGATCTGGTCGGGGGTGATGCGAATGCCGAAGCCGACCGGCATGGCGATCTGGATGGCCCGGCTGAAATAGGTCGGACGCGAGCTGAAGATGAATTCGAGCAGGCTTCTCAGCGCCATCGAGGCGCCGAAGCTCGCCATCACCACGATGATTGCCTGGCCCTTGGCCCGCAGCCGCGCGAAAAGCACCATGTCGAGCAGCAACGCCAGCAGGCCGGTGACCGCCATGCCAATGACGACCGCGGCGATCAACGGCCAGCCGAAGGAGAGGGGAGCGATCGGCGCGATCTTGCCGAACATCGCGCCGATGGCGCCGACGACGGCGAGCGTCGCATAGGCGCCCCAGGCCATGAAGTCGCCATGTGCGAAGTTCGAGAAGCGCAGGATCGAATAGGTGAGCGTCACGCCAATGGCGCCGAGGCCGATCATCGAACCTGCCAGCAGTCCGTCGACGACAAATTGCAGGTTCATGCCGCACTTCCTTTGCCGGAGTGCCGGTCTCGTTCAGGATCGAGGCGGCGCTGGCCAAGATAGAGCTCGGCGACGACCGGATCGTTCCAGAGCTCGGAGGCGACGCCCTCGTGCCGGTCCTTGCCCTCGACCAGCACATAGGCGCGATCGCCGATGGCAAGCGCTGCCTTGGCGTTCTGTTCGACCAGCAGAATAGTGACGCCGGATATGCGTATACCGGCCAGCATCTCGAACACCATCGCCACGAATTTCGGCGACAGGCCGGCCGACGGCTCGTCGAGCACCAGCACCTTGGGATGGACGATCAATGCCCGGGCGACCGCCAGCATCTGCCGCTGTCCGCCCGAGAGGTTGCCGGCGGCGGTCTTGCGCTGACGGGCGAGATCGGGGAAGGCCGCATACATTTCCTCGATGCGGGCAGGGGTCTCGCGCGGCTTCAGGATGCCGCAGGCGACCTTCAGATTGTCCTCGACCGACATTAGCGGGAAGATATTTTCGGTCTGCGGCACGAAGGCAAGGCCGAGGCGGACCATGGTGTGGGCGGGTGCGGCGGTGATATCCTTGCCGTCCAGCAGCACCGTGCCGCCGGTGATCGGGACAAGGCCGGCGATCGCCTTGATCAAGGTCGATTTGCCGGCGCCGTTGGGGCCGAGAACGACGACGATCTCGCCCTTGTCGACGGTGATCGAGGCGCCGCGCACGATCGGAACGCCTGGCTCGTAGCCGGCTTCTAGGTTGCGGACATCGAGAACCGTTTGGCTCATGCCGCGCCTCCGAGATAGGCCTCGATGACGCGCGGATCGCGCGCCACCTCGTCCGGGCTGCCTTCGCACAGAAGCTGGCCGCTCGCCATGACCAGCACGCGGTGGCAGAGCCGCGTCACCATGTCGATATTGTGCTCGATCAGCAGGAAGGTGATGCCGCCTCTGTTGATGTCGCGAATGCGGTCGATGATGACTTCGAGCAGCGTCGCGTTGACGCCGGCCGCCGGCTCGTCGAGCAGGATGATCGCCGGGTTGGCCATCATGACGCGGGCGAGCTCGAGCAGCTTGCGCTGGCCGCCGGAAAGCACGCGCGCCGGTTCATGTGCGAGGCGGGCAAGCGTGACGAGCTCGAGCAATTCGATGGCTCTCGCCTCGGCAGCCCTTTCCTCAGTGGCGACCCGCCGTGGCGTCAGGAAATTGGCGAGCAGCCGTTCTCCGGCCTGTCCCTGCGCGGCCAGCATGACGTTTTCGATCAGCGTCAGGTTGGGCAGCGGCCGGGGGATCTGGAACGTGCGGCCGAGTCCGCGGCCGATGCGGCGATGCGCTGCTTCCCCCGACACCAGTGTGCCGTTGAGAAGGATCTCGCCGCTGGTCGGCAGGATGCTGCCGGCCAGCAGGTCGAACATCGTCGTCTTGCCGGCGCCGTTCGGGCCGATGAGGCCGAGTATCTCACCCGGCTGGACCTCAAACGAGACATTGTTGACCGCGACGAGACCGCCGAAGCGCTTGACGACGTTCCTGGCCGTCAGAACCGGCGTGCGGGTCTCCGCCCGCTGTTGTGCGGTTGTGTCACTCATGGAACCCTCTGGCCGAAAGCGATCGTCGCCGCCTTCTGGTTTTGATTTGTGATCACACTTGCTTTGATCACGCTATTCGGCTTTAATTTCTTCCGCAAGCCGAAAACGGCCAAAGACCGGGACTGCCCATGCAGAAGGCCGCCATCGAACGGAACAACGAAACGATCGCAGCCCAGCTTACGCCGGTCGGCCGCGAGACCGTGCAGGATCGCGTCTATTCGGAGCTGCGTCGCGCCTTGATTGGCGGCCTTTTCGAGCCGAGCCAGGTTTTGACCATCCGCGGCCTCGCCGACGCGCTGGTCACCAGCACCATGCCGGTGCGCGAGGCGCTCGGACGTCTGATCACAGAAAAGGCGCTGGAAGCGCTTCCCAACCGCTCCGTGCGCGTGCCGCCGATCACGCTGGAGCGGATCGACGATCTCTTGCGCGCCCGCTCCCTGATCGAGGGCGAAGCGATTGCGCTGGCTGCCACGCGCATGAACCCGCGCCAGATTGCTTCGGTCGAGGCCATGCTCGGCGAGTGGGACGAGATGCGGGCGCTGAAGCATAAGAAGGATATCGATCGCGAGGCGACGCTCAACCAGAGCTTCCACTTCGAGATCTACCGCTGCTGCGGCTCCGCCGTGCTGATCCCGATGATCGAGAGCCTCTGGTTGCAATCCGGACCCTGTATCCGCGTCGCGATTTACGCCTTTTCGGATGCCGGCGAGGTCGATACCGCCCACTATCACCGCAGCATCGTCGCAGCGCTTGCGAGACAGGATGCCCAAGCGGCGCGCGAGGCATTGGTGGCCGACATCAGCCGGCCCTTCGCCTTCCTGCGCGACAAGCTCCAATCCGCAAGCAAAGAAGGATTGAGGGCATGACGACGCCTGCCATCAGGATCACTGAGGGACGCTCAAAGCTTTCCGTGACGGCGTTGCTGTTGCCTGAAAAGGCGCCCGACAACGCTGCCTTCCTGCTGGCCTATCTCGAGCAGCCGCGCGTCGTTGCCGGCATCCATGCGATGTGGACGGGGCCGGAGATCTCCTGCCCGGTTCCGTCAGCGGATATTGAGGGCCAAACCTATGCCGGGCCCCTGCCGGCGGAGAATGCAACGCTGACGCCGCAGCCGGGCGACATCGTGCTATCCTACGTGCCGCCCCGCATGTGGGGCGGCAATCCGAATGCGATTTTCGACATCGGCTTGTTTTACGGACAGGGTGCGCGCCTGCTGTTCCCGATCGGCTGGCTTGCCGGAAGCGTGGTCGCGCAGGTGCGTCCGGAGGAGCGCGACCGCTTCGCCGCCGCCTGCGGCGTGATCCGACGCAACGGCGCCTGCGACATCACCTTCACTCGTGTGGAGATATGAATGGCTGAGGACGACGACAGTTTCGAACTCTTCGATCTTCGTGTCGAGGCGGTCATTCCCGAGGGCAAGCCGATCTATTGCGGTGCCAAGGCGGGTGACTATTTCGAGCTCAAGGGCGAGATGCTGTCGATGCCGGCGGGGCAGGGTTTTTCGATCTATTCGATATCAGCCGTGTTGCCGCTGCTCGCGGCTAAACAGCGCCCGACCCACAAGAACGACTGGATGACCTCGGACGCCGAGATCGCCTGTCCCGATCCCAATTGCGCCAGTCGGCTCAGGATCGTCAGGACGGGCAAGCGGCGGTTCAGCCATGCCGAAACCACGGCGGTGCCGCTGCCGAAGGAGAATGACCAGAGATGACCGTCAAGGCTTTCGAGCTCAGCCCCGGCTATACGATCTCACGCGTCATCCGCGGCGGTTGGCAGCTTGCCGGCGGGCACGGCACGATCGATCGCGAACAGGCGGTGACCGACCTGATAGCCACTTTCGATGCCGGCATCAGTACCTATGATTGCGCCGATATCTATACCGGTGTCGAGGAGCTGATCGGCGCGGCGCGGCTGCGGCTCGCCAGTGAGCGCGGTCTCGACGCCGCCGCCAAAATGAAGGTTCACACCAAGCTGGTGCCTGACCTGGAAAGGCTTGCAAACATCAGCCGCGACTATATCAGGGGCATCGTCGACCAGTCGCTGCGGCGGCTGAAGACGGAGCGGCTCGATCTCGTGCAGTTCCACTGGTGGGATTATGCGCTGCCCGGCTATGTCGACGCGATGGGCTGGCTCAACGACCTTCGCCTGGAAGGCAAGGTGCGCAATGTCGGCACCACCAATTTCGATACGCCGCATTTGGCCGAGATCCTGGCCGCCGGGGTGCCGCTGGTCAGTCAGCAACTGCAATACTCCGTGCTCGACCAGCGGCCGGCCAACAGCCTCGCGGCACTCGCCAAGCAAAACGGCGTCAGTTTCCTCTGCTATGGTTCGGTGGCAGGCGGCTTCCTGAGCGAAAAATGGCTTGATGCTGCCGAGCCGCAGACGCCCCTCGAAAACCGGTCGCTGGTCAAATACAAGCTGATCATCGACGACTTCGGCGGCTGGGAGCTTTTCCAGGAGTTGCTTCGCACATTGAAGGCCGTCGCCGACCGCCATGGCGTCGACATCGCCACCATCGCCAGTGCCTGGGTGCTGGAGCAGCCGCAAGTGGCGGCCGTCATCGTCGGCGCCCGCAACCAGGCGCACGCCCTTGCCAACGCCCGAATTATGGACGTCGCGCTCGATGCCGACGACCGGGCGCGGATCGCCGCCGTGATCGCGCAAAGCCGCGGCCCCCTGGGCGATGTCTACACGCTGGAACGCGACCGTCACGGCCGCCACGGCTCGATCATGCACTACAATTTGAACGCAGGCCGGATATGAGCGCCGCCATGGACGAGAGGTCCTCTCTGCTTTCCCGCGCGAGCGCCGAGGTCGTCGATCTTCACCGCTTTTTCGTCGACTGGTTCGTTGCAGGAAGCGCGGACAGGGCGGATTTCAGCCGCTTCGAACGCGTCATGAACGAAAGTTTCTGCATGGTTGCGCCGGACGGCCAGATCCTCGATCGTGACGCAGTGGTCGACCACGTCAGGGTAGGCCGCGCTACCTGTGATGGCGACTTCACCATTTCGATCGAGGATATCCGGGCCGGCTGGCAGGCCGACGACGCGATCGTCGTCTGCTACGTCGAAACGCAGCAGCGCGCCGGCAAGCACAGCCGCCGTCGCTCGAGTGCCGTTTTCACCACCAGCTCATCGGCGCCCAATGGCGTTGAATGGCGACATCTGCATGAAACCTGGCTGCAGGTGTCGGAAGGCTGAACAGGCTCAAAACATGAATTGAATCAGAGTCGTGTAACGAAAGGGGAACAACAATGACAAAGACGATACTTCAGATCACCACCGCGCTGGCTCTGCTGACAGCGGCCGGTGCAGCGCAAGCCGCCGATTGCAAGATCACGGTCGGCCTCGTCATGGAACTGACCGGCCCGGCCGGCGAATACGGCCAGGCCGGCGCCAAGTCGGTCGAAATGGCCTTCCGCGATATCAACGACGCCGGCGGCGTGCGCGGTTGCGACCTCGCCACCGACACGCGCGACAGCCAGAGCCAGGGCAACATTGCGGTCGACGCCGCGACCCAGCTCGTGCAGGTCAAGAAGGTGCCGGTGATCATCGGCGGCATCATCTCCTCGGTGTCGATCCCGATCCTGACCTCGGTCACCGCTCCGGCCAAGATCGTCCAGGTCTCGCCGGCTTCCTCGTCGCCGACGCTGACGGCGCTTGGGCGCGACGGCAAGACCAACGGCATCTTCTTCCGCACCATCACCTCGGATGCGCTGCAGGGCGTCGCCGCAGCCAAATATGCCATCGACAAGGGCTTCAAGAAGCTGTCGGTCATCCACGTCAACAACGACTTCGGCGTCAACATGGTGGCGGAATTCTCGCGCGCCTATAAGGCGCTCGGCGGCACCATCGTCTCCGACACGCCTTACAATGAAAAGCAGTCGAGCTATGCGTCCGAAGTCACGGCGGCAATGGCCGGCGAGCCCGACGGGCTTTATCTCGTCAGCACGCCTGTCGACGGCGCGACCATCGCCCGTACCTGGATTTCGCAGGGCGGTGTCCAGAAATTCCTGCTCAATGACGGCATGAACAGCCCGGACTTCATCGAATCCGTCGGCGCCGATTATTTGAAGGACGCTTATGGCACTTCCTCGGGCACCAGCCCGACCGCATCGACCGAATATTTCACCAAGAACTACAAGGAATTTTCGGGCATCGAACCGTCGAACCCGGCGGCCGACCGGTCCTATGATGCCGGCGCCATCGTCGGCTTGGCAATCGCCATTGCCGGCTCCGAGGATCCGGCCAAGATCAAGGACGCGATGTACAAGGCGGTCGATCCGGCCGGCACGCCGATCTATGCCGGCAAGGACGAGTTCGCCAAGGCGCTCGGCCTGATCAAGGATGGCAAGCCGATCCGCTACGAAGGCGTCATCGGCCCGGTCGCCTTCGACAAATACGGCGACATCACCGGCCCGTTCCGCCTCTGGAAGATCGTCGACGGCAAGGTGACGACCGATGGCGAAATGACGACGGATGACGTCAACGCCCTGCAGGCGAAGCTTCAGTAAGGCACCTCTTGTCCGGCATCATTTCATTGAGGTTGATGCCGGACATCGTATTTGCGCGCTTCGGCTAGTAGAGCGGCTTGGCCATATGCCGGGGCGTCGGCCATTCGGTCGTGATCCCGGGCTGCACCGGCCGCTCCAGATAGGTCGATAGAACCACGTAGCTTCGCGTCGAGGTGACGCCGGGCGTTTCGTAAAGCCGCGACAGCAGGCCTTCGAGCGCCCGCGTGTCCTCGGTGCGGACCTTGATCAGCATGCAGGTGTCTCCGGCCACCGAATGAATCTCCTCGACTTCGGGGTGCTCGGAAATCGCCATCAGTTCGGGGGTCTTTCCCCAGCCCTTGGTGTCGATGTGCACGAAAGCAAGCAGCGGCTTGCGCACCGCCTTGGGATCGATGATCGCCGCGGTGTTGCGGATGGCGCCGCTGCGCCGAAGCCGCTTCACCCGTTCATGGGCTGCCGGCGGCGACAGGCCGACGCGTTCGCCGAGCTCGGCATAGCTGATCGTGGCGTCGTCGACCAGAATGCCTAATATTTTTCGGTCGGTGGCGTCGATGTCGCGGGCGGCAGGCCTGTTCTGCGGAATGCCATCTGTTTCTTCGTCCATAATGAAATTCCTTATTGATACAGAATTTAATACGGCCATTATTGCCATATGTCGAATAGTGATCAAGTCGCAACGTTGACGGCTAAGCCGCCTATCCCGGCGCTCGCTTTTCTGCTCACCGGATGCATCGCCGTGATCGGCTCCAACTCGCTGGTTCTCGGTCCGATAGCACCGGCGGTGGCCGCGTCGTTTGCGACAAGCGTGCCGGCCGTCATGATCGCGTCCGCTGCGTTCGGCCTCGGAACATCGGCAAGCGCCTTGTTCCTGGCGCGCTATATCGATCGGCTTGGCGCTCGCCGCATGCTGCAAGGGGCCTTGCTGCTGCTGGCGATAGCGCTTCTCGCCAGCGCCGCCGCGCCGACGGTGACGGCGCTGGTTGCGGCCCAGCTTCTCGCCGGCATCGCCGCCGGTATCGCCATGCCGGCAATCTATGCCAGCGCCGCGGCGATCGCGCCGCCCGGCCGCGAAAGCGGGACGATCGGCGTCGTGCTGACCGGATGGACGCTCAGCATGGTGGCCGGCGTTTCGCTATCGGCGGTGCTCGCCGACCTGGTGCATTGGCGCGCCGTCTTCGCAGCGGTCGCAGTCCTTGCTGGGCTCGCGTTGACCGGGCTTACGTTGACGTCGTTGAGCGATGTCAGGAAAAGCGGTCCGGCGCCGACGTCGCTCGGCGCCTTGGCCGTTCCCGGCATAGTGCCGCTTCTGGTCGCCTGCGGTGCCTTCATGACCGCCTTTTACGGTGTCTATGGCTATCTTGGCGATCACCTTCACAATGGATTGGGACGGCCGGTCAGTGCCAACGGGTTGGCCGCGCTCGCCTATGGCGCCGGCTTCGGCATGGCGGCACTTCTTGACGGCGTGATCGATCGGCTTGGCGCGCGACGCGTCATGCCGTTCGCCTATCTTCTGATCGCGGTCGTCTATGTCGCGCTTGCCGCGTCAAGCAGTAGTTTTCATCTGACCATCGCGATGGTGGCGGTCTGGGGTCTTGCCAATCATTTCGGGTTGAACGTCCTGGTGATGCGTCTTTCGGCGCTCGATCCGGCGCGGCGCGGCACGATCATGGGTTTGAACAGCGCGGTGACCTATCTTGCGGTGTTTGTCGGCACCACGGCCTTCGGACCGCTTTATTCCAGCTTTGGCTTTGCGGCATCGGCCGTGGTCGCAGCGTTGCTCATGCTGGTTGCCGCTTCGGCGGCAGCGTGGCATTCGCCGCGGTAGTCGCGGACCATCGCAAGTCGCCGGTTTAAGCCACGCGGCAGCAAGCGGCAGAGCTTGCGCCTCCCTCCTGTCCTTCGATAAATGCAAATGAAAGTGCGATAGCATCCGGAAGGACGCGCGGCGCTGTATACCGATATCCGGCTGTGAGCCCGTCTGGACGTGCGATGATCACGACGCTTGAAACGACCGCCGATCCTTCGCCAAAAGAACTCGCTTTTCTCGGGGAGCGGCTCAGCGCGTTCAACGACAGCGATGTCGGTCCGGCAGAGAGAAAGGCGCTCGCCGTGCTCGTGCGCGACGAGCACCGGGCGGTTGTCGCCGGTATCTCGGGATACACCGCCTGGGGCTGGCTCTATGTGCAATGGCTCTGGGTTGACGAACGACTGCGCGGCCAGCACATGGCCGGCAGGATGCTGGACGCAGCCGAACAGGAAGCCGTCGCACGCGGCTGTCATGGCGCCTTGATCGACACGTTCAATCCGAAAGCGGCCAAGGTCTATGAGCGTCAGGGATATCGGCCTTTCGGCATGCTTCCCGATTTTCCCGTCGGCCGCAGCCGCGTCTTCCTGCAGAAGAAATTGTTGGCCTGAAGTACCGTCGGGCCGAAGCCCGAAGGATTTGGCCCAAACCAGCCCGGCAAAATGACCAACCTGATCTCATCTTGCTCTAGAGTCTTTCACGTTTTGACGGAAGCGTACCCGGCGTTTGCGAAGTAGTTCTTGCATTCGCCGGGTTCGATCGTTGCGACGAGATGGCCGATGTGTCGCCAAGTGTCCTCGATGGTGCGTTTCTGA